>JAUPKI010000357.1 GCA_030837545.1 Thermodesulfobacteriota bacterium
ATTGTGAAACTATTTGCATACGCGGACGAACCCAATAACCTGCAATATCCCCGATCCTGGTGGCTTGCCCGGATCTAAAATCCGATGTTGTATTCAACTATCTGAAATAAACAGATATGTTTTGGTAACCTCAAAGATTTTAGCGCACCAAAAACCTGACATATGCCTTACTTATGTTGTGAGACTGGTTATGTTGCGAGAGCCTGATTCTTTTGAATTCGAGACAGCCGGGCTTCCATCCTATATCGCCAAAAGCCAATATTTCGTCAAGAGAAAAACATTGTGATATCATCGGTCAGCCAGGTTGGGGGAACAAAGAGGTGGTCTTAGGGGCGATCAGCCCCATTTTCAGATGTATTTCGATGTCGGTGAGCAAAGAGGAGGAGCGACTGAAATTCTCAGGTATTGGCTTACCAGGCTTTGTTCAGGTGCCTGAGATTGGCGAGATAGCGATGGTCAGAGGAGAGGCGTATCGCGTTGCTTGTTCATTCTGAATGCTGAATGTGATATGCTCTTCCATAAGTTACGAATAATAGAGGCTCGGCTTTTAGGAACTCAGTTTCCATTCGCAGAGGCCTGACGTCAGAAGGGAAAGGAGAGAGGATCTCAGATCAGAATGGAAGAACGCATCCGATTGGGGGTCAGTCAATGTCTGATGGGCGACGCCGTGCGTTTTGACGGGGGCCACAAGCTGGATCATTTTATTCGGGACACTCTCGGGGCATATGTGGATTTTGTGCCGGTGTGCCCGGAGGTGGAGTGCGGGTTGGGCGTCCCCAGGGAGGCGATGCGATTGGTAGGAGACGTGGAATCCCCCCGGCTGGTCACTATCCGGACGCAACAGGATCTTACGGACCGGATGCTCGCATGGGCCGGTCAACGGGTCCGTCAATTGGAAAAAGAGGACATGTGCGGCTTTATCTTCAAAAGCAAGTCCCCTTCCAGCGGCATGGAACGGGTCAAGGTCTACACGGGGAAAGGAATGCCGGTTATGCAGGGCGTGGGGCTCTTTGCCCGGGCCTTCAAGGATCATTTCCCGCTCCTGCCGTTGGAGGATGAGGGCCGGCTCCATGATCCCCAGCTCCGGGAGAATTTCATAGAAGGAATATTCACGCTGAAACGCTGGCGCGAGACCCTGCGGGCGGGAAAGACCATGGGCAATCTGGTGACATTCCACACCCAAAACAAGTTCCTCCTCCTGTCTCACAGCCCAACCCATTACCGGAGCATGGGCCAGTTAGTGGCTCAGGGGAAAGGCCTGCCCGCGGGAAAGCGCTACGGGGACTATGAGACCCAACTCCTGGAGGCCCTCAGATTGAAGCCGACTGTCAAGAAGCATGTCAATGTGCTCCAGCACATGATGGGATATTTCAAGAAAGTCCTATCCCCAGACGAGAAGCAGGAGCTCCTCGAGGTCATCTCCGGCTATTATCAGGGCCTCACCCCACTGATCGTACCGATTACCCTCTTCAACCACTATGTCAGGAAATATCAGGAGCCCTACCTGGCCCGGCAGACCTACCTGAATCCTCATCCCACCGCGCTCAAGTTGCGCAATCATGTATGACGATGGCGTGGGGCGCGATGGTCGGCACCAGGCTATGTGATCCGGTAGGACATGCTCTGATACGTGTCTCGGTACATTCTGTCTCAGCTTTCCTCCTTCTCCGGTTCGCAATTCGGATCTTACCAGCACTTTGAGTGTCAAGATAAATTCGATCGTCCCGCCTTGCGGGATTGCGGCTGGATTTTGCGGGCATATAATGGAGATTTTTCCCCAGCCAGGGCATGAAGGTGGAGACAGCGCCAGGCGGCTTGATCATGTCAGGCCGGAAAATCGAACAAATAAAGAAAACCGTTTGATTGAAGCTATGTTGGGTGGCCTTTTTTTTACGATTTGATTCAATACCATCACAACAATTCTCTTCGGGTGGCAAAGGCCCGTGGGAATCAAATTCGCAGTCGTCACCACCAATCCCAGAATGACTGCCGCACCAAAATCTCTTGTTACTGCATTTTCCGACAGTCCGAAATGACCGATGCCGGATTGATGAATTCTCACTAGTTCAAAGGGGGAGCAATATCTCGATCGACAACTGCCCATCCTGTCCAAAATTTACTTCGGCATGCCCTCCGTGCTTGTGTATGATGATCTTGGACAAGGGGAGGTCCGGGATCGTCTGATACGCTGTTACCGAGGTGAACGGGTAAAAGAAGTGATCCAGATCGTCGCGCGACAGATGTTCAACAGGATACTTGATATGAATGAGGAGCTCTTTGGATCTCTGGAAGCTCAGAATCTCCAGTGTGCCGGAGACCTGAATCTGATTGAAGGCGTTTCGGATGATGGCCTCCAGCGCTCGCTCCATTTGCAGCGGATCAGCAGAGACTGGGTTCATTCCTTCTGCCAGTTTCAACGTCAGGTGTATCCGCTTGTTTCTCATCTCCGGCTTCAAACGGTGCAAAATGGAGCCGAGCATTACCATGAGATCCACGCTGCGGAATTGCAGGTTCAGGGGTTGAATATACATCAGAACCATGCGAAGGATTGACTCGAGACGGCCGACCTCTTTCACAATGATCTCGGCCCTGGCCCTGTTTGGATCATCAGGATCCATATGTGTGAGAAGCAGCCGTGCGAATCCTCCCGCGGAAACAAGAGGGTTTCTGATTTCATGAGCAAGCCTTGCTGAAACTTCGCTGATGGTCTTGATGTCCTGAGTCTCCAGGAGATGCTCCTGAAACCGCGCCTTGTCGGTCATATCCACCATGATCCCGTCCAGGCTGGCGATTCGGCCGTCATATGTGCGATATGGAACGGCATGGTCCAGAATGTGGACAATCTTCCCATCCTTATGCACGACCCTGTACTCCGCAAAAAACTCCCTCCCTTCTTCATAGCTACGCTTTCTCAGATCCTTGATGTATCCCTGATCATCGTCGTAGACGCGCTCAGTCAACATCCCTGGGTTTTGGAACACCTCAGTGGCGCTGTAGCCGAAAACCTCCCGGAAAAATCCGTTCACAAAAAGGATTTCCTGCCGAGATCCCATTCTGTATACAACCAGGGGAACGTTCTCAACCAAAGTTCGGTACTTTTCCTCGGACTCGATGAGGGCATCCGTACGCTCCTGGAGACGATTTTCAGCCTGCTTGTATTCGGACACATCGCTCAGTATCCCCACTGAGCCGACGACGCGTGAATGCTCGTCCAGCCATGGGAATGAATGGTCCCTCAACCATCTAAAGGCACCCTGCTTGGTGTGGATCAAATAGTCGGCCCGGTACTCCCCGACCGTGCCCTCCAATCTTCTGCTCTTGATCATGTCCTGAGAGACGTCCTCGTATCCAGGCAAATCGATTCGCTTGACCAGGCTGGCGAATCCAATGCCTTGCAGCTCTTCGGGATCGTAGCCGGTCAAGCTGAAAATTCCGGGGCTTAAATAGTCGTATCGCATCGATTCGTAGTTCAAGCGGTACAGGACATCACCCGTTGTTTCAGCCATGAAGCGGAAGCGCTCCTCGCTTTCTTGGAGACTGGCTTCAAATCTTCTTCGGTTGATTTCGGAACCGACAAGGGATCTGAGAAGCATGAGAGGTTCCAATTGATCTTCTGAAAAGGGGGGAAACTCAAGCCTGAATTCATATATCAGGGCCAGACAATCAGATAAACTACCGACTGGGGCCACCATCGTGGACAGGTTGGACATGTTTGCCCGCTCCGGACAGACACTGTCGATGACAGCATCTATTTCATCCTGTCGGAAATAGTTACTCCGGATAAGGCCCTCTCCTGACCTTATGGCCGATGCCCCGATTCCTCTCTCTGGAACCGGGAAGATCCGTTCTCTCAAATCTACTCCACGCTCATCAGACCACCCGCCGATGACAAGCATGCCCCGTGGCCTGTCCATCAGCGCAATACACGATACTTGTGAGCTGAGCAGAGTTCTGGCTTCATTCGCAATGAGCTGGAGGCTTTCGTTTAAGCCCTTGCTCTCATTCAAGAGGCAAGCAAGCCTAAACAAACCACCGAGACTGCGGTTTTTCTCCTTAAGTTGCTTGGCGAATTGTCTCTGAGCCGACAACTCCTGATCGAGCAAATCCAGCTTTTTCGTCAAGTCACCCTGACTCGACCTGTCTGTCATATCTGTCTCCTGGAACGGCTGAAGCCTCTGTCCCCCCCCTGGAGCAGCCAATTTTGGGGTCCCTTCGGGGACAGTCCTACAAATTACTCAAAGATAATAATCACCTCGCCAAGGTTACCCTTTCCCCTCAATCGTCTCAGTCTTTCTCGCTCCTGGATATGGAATGACCTCGATCGCACAGATCATCACATGGTGTAAGCACCGAGAGCGTCTAATCGGCTTTTCGTGGCATAAATCCCCCCATCTCACATAACCCTCTGCACATCAATTGAATTATTTTAGGTTAACCCTCTAACTTTTTGTTATATCAATCAGATAAATAATAGCCTGGCAATGACTGATACCGCTTGGATTGGCGGGATTGCATTTCAGGAATCCAGACTTTATACGAAATACTATTTCTCCAATTCTCTTTTGACGGCGATTCCAATCTTTTCAAACACATAGGGCTTCTTAATGTATGTTCCAGCCCCCAAATCCTGCGCGGCATCCACTTCCCTCGTCTTCGCAAACCCGCTGGCAATGACCGCCTTCTGTCCTGGCCGGACCTTAATTATCTCCTTGTAAGTTTCTCGCCCGTTGATCCCCTTGGGCATAATCATATCAAGGACGATCAAATCTACCGGGTGTTCCTTCACATACTCAACGGCTTCTTCACCACTTGATGCCGATTCAGTGTTGTACCCCAATTTTGTCAGCATCCCACAGGCAATCTCCCTTTGCCTCTCCTCGTCATCAACTACCAGGATCTTTTCCCCGTGCCCCAGGTAGTCTTGCAAATCAAACGGTTCCTTTTCATCAGCAATTTCTTCTCTGGTAACAGGAAAATAGAGCTCAAAGGCTGTGCCCTTCTCGCTGCTCTCCACACGGATGTATCCATTATGGTCCTGGACCGTGTTCCACACAACTGCCAACCCCAACCCTGTACCACTTCTACCCATGATCTTCTTGGTATAGAACGGCTCAAAGATCCTCTCGATGTCTTCAGGAGAGATACCGGAACCATTATCCGAGACACTCAGCACGGCATATTCCCCTTGCTTTACATCCTCGTAACCTCCAACCGGTTCATCCAGATATCGATTTCCGGTCGATATGATGACAGTACCGCTTCTTTCAATGGACTCCGTTGCGTTAGCAACCAGATTCATCAGCACTTTTTTGATGTGGATGGAGGAGCCGCTTATGTTCAAAAGGTTAGAGTCCAATTCAGTCCTGAAATCAACAAATGCGTGCGTCTTTTCCAATTTATCAAATTCAGCAGAGCCCAGATATTCACTGACAATGGCGTTGAGGTTCAAAGCTTCTTTTCCCGCTGCCACACCTCTCGCAATGGTCAGGAGGTCCGCCACCACATCGGCAGCCCTCATCCCCGACTCCTTTATGGTCTTTATTGGTTTTCTGAGCGGGCTGTCTTCGGGCAAATCCATCAGAAGCAACTCGGGATAGCTTACGATCCCCGATAGAATGTTATTCAGATCATGGGCGACACCACCGGCCAGCAGGCCCATAGCTTCCATCTTCTGGGCCTGTTGGAGTTGGGCCTCAAGCCTTGCCCTTTCTTTCTCTGCATGCTTACGCTCGGTAACATCTCTCAGGTAGGCTAAGGAAACAGATTCTCCCTTGTAAATAGTATTTGCTGCCGAGACTTCAATAAACACTTCTTGACCGTTTTTCCTGCGCCCCTTGAACTCGTATCTGGAAGGGACAGGGTCTCCGCTTTGCCTTCGTGATGCCAGATCGTTCACTCTCTCAAGATCGTCAGGATGGACGCTTACAAAAAATGATTTTCCCAATACTTCTTGTGGAGTATCGTACCCAAAGATATCTAAAAATCTCTGATTCACATATAGGTGCTTATCGTCCCGAATAATGGCTATCCCGTCGTTTGACGCTTCTATGAGCTTTCGATAACGCTCCTCGCTCTCCCGCAGTTGATCCAACGCCTTCTTCTCTTCAGTGATATCGTATCCAACACCTTCCAGATAACCCTCTTCGGGATACGCACGAGCAGAAAACCGTATCCAAACATCCTGCCCATCTTTTCGGGAAAAACAGGCCTCTACGTCATTAACCGCTCCCTTTTCCATAATGGAGGCCACCATCTTCTCACGGGCGCCGGGATCGGTGTAGCGTTCTGACGCCACAAAGTCAGCGATACACTCTTCAGGGGATTCATAACCATAGGTCCGAGCAAAGCGATCATTGCACTCGAGGACCTTCCCATCGCTGATCCTCGTCCGAAATATCCCAACTTGAGCGTTGTCGAAGATGTTGCGGTACTTCTCTTCACTCTTCCGCAGTGCCTCCTGCGCCCGCTTTTCTTCCGTGATGTCCTCGCAAATAACAAATTGTTCTCCAGTCTCCAACATCACCGGTCTAAAGTTTATCGTTTTTTTTGAACCATCTTTACATTTCACCACATATGTTCTGGGCCGGGCTTCTCCAACCTCTGCCTTTTTCTGATCATTGATCCACGTCCGAATAACTTGTCTTCGGTATTCTTGATCAAGGTATGCCTTTCTGAACCATTCTCGACCTGTGGGGATGTCTTCCAGATGATACCCGAAGATCTCAGTAAACCTGGGATTTAGATATTGATATCTGCCGTCCTTCCCAATCAAAGATATCCCCAACGGGGATTCTTCTACTAAAACTCTAAATTTTTCTTTTTCCCTGAGTAGTGCTTCCCTGTCACGCTTACTCTCGGTTGTGTCAACCATAATTCCTCTCAGCCCTACCGGTTTCCCTTCACTCATGACACGATTCGAATATAGCATAACCGTGTATGTGCGGCCGTCCTTCGTAAGAGCGGTGTACTCAGTCCCGCCTAACTTCTCGCCTCTTAGCGCCATCTGAATTTTCGAAGCAGCCATCTCTCGATCTTCCGGTATCAACATTTGGAGCGCATTTAACCCCTTTTCAAGATCCGCTCTTGTGTAACCGAAAAGATCAAATGCCATCTGGTTGGTAAACGTCAAATTGCCCTTTTCATCTGTTTCAAAGACAACCTGAGGCAATAAATCAGATAATTGCCTGTATTTTTCCTCACTTTTCTCCAATGCATCTAATGCATTCTTATATTCTGTGACATCAGCACCATAGATTGCGAGTCGCACAGGTCTCCCTTCGTCATCAAAGATAGGGAAAATGCTATTTCTATACCATCTTCCCTCAGTTTGGTCTTCGAAGGTAACTGCTTCTCTCGATTGAATGGCTTCCATGCCTTTGAGCCGCTTATTCTCGGCGACCTCTGCAGGAAAGTATTCTCTTAAAACTGTTCCAATGGATGTTTCGATGGTTTTCCCTAAACGCTCCGCGCCGTTTTCGTTACATGCTACAATCTTGCCAGATAAGTCTATAAGGTAAAGGCCAAAGGGCGCAAATTTAAGAAGCTGTTTTATGTTTTGAGTCTCCCGTAGCTTTTTTTCAGCTTCTTTGAGATCACGGAGTTTCATTTCCAACTCCTTGATTCTCAATTCCAATTCTTCGTAGGTCGATCTTCTTTCCATTGGAAAATCCTCAATCTGCCCCTAAAATAAAAGTGCCCATACCACTCTTTGTCTTACATTCTGCATGAGCCTTCCAATCCCTATTCGCACTTGAATATCGGGCGGTAACGCCTTTAAGGGGAAATGTATCAGTAATGAAAATGCCATCAAAAAGTGGTATAGTTTTCATGGTGGGATTGGGTCACCTCAGCGCCGAATGAACCGACCTGCGACTATGTCAAGGAGTAGACCGGTCCGACCAAAAGGATGAAGGGGCTTCAGCTTGTCGGCCCTAATCATCGCACCCATTTTGACACCGAGGGCTCTGGCCTCTTCGAGTTGCTCGTCAGTCACAACTTTGTACAGGTAGGCCTTGAACCGGTCCTCACCCCTCAGTTCCTTTGAAAATTTCGCCCCGGCATATATTTCTCCAACCCAATCAGCATTAAGCAAGTAACACCCGTTCTGTTTCATGAATGACATTCCATCGTTACAGAACCTTCTTCCTAATCTTGCACAGTTGAGATCTTCCCCATTTTATGTTGTCGTTTTTCGGCTTTGTTTACTTTTAACCTTCGTGAAGCAGAAAATCAGTGAAAACCTGATTGGAATTCAACAAAACCGGGATACCTATCCTTGAAAAAAGTATGGCTCAAATATAAGCCAGTTTTGTGACCAATTTACCACAGGGTGAAGGCGACTGCAAACCGTTTGATTGGCTCGATGTTGATGGCTTTTTCTGATCAATATCAGCGATTGGGGAAGTCGTGATAAGGTGGGTCACCCTTCGTGTGCCAGACAAGCTTTCATCTGGATATCACCAGGATTCGATAGTATGAAAAACTCTGATACCTGCCATGTTGGGCAGGCTTTCGATGGCAATAAATCCTTAAATATCATCAGCATATCCCCGCACTCATGGGGACCTATAATGGATCTTTTGAAGAAAGGCGGACGTGCACCGTTCCCGAAACGGTTAAGAGATGTCTCTCGGGTGTTCCTGGACCAACAGAGCTCCTGGCATGACGAGCATCAAGATGGCCACACATCTTCCCCTGTGACCATCGGCAGTCAACCGCTCGCCTCTATTAGCGTGGTAAAACCTGACCCATCAGCATGAACTGGACCTGCCGAGGTCGAAAAGGGAAAAGCGTTCCGTACGCTATGCTAACCGTAGTAGTACATGCCGTACTCGGTCTTTTCTTCCAGCAGCGCATCGATTTTTGCCTGGATCTCGGCCCGCTGTGAATTCCTAAACCACGCTTTCCAGCTTTCTGCCGACTGCCATGTGCTGATGACCAGGACCTCTTCCGGTTCTTCTGTATTTCTTAAGGTCTCTCCCGAGATGTATTCGGGCTGTGACATGGCCAGTGCCCGCATTTGTATGAGTAGGGGCAACAGACTGGCTTCCTTGTCCTTCGCAACCTTCCTTTTAAGAATAATTTTTACAGCCATTTCAGACCTCCTTGTTAGAGATTTTGAAAAGGCAACAAGAACTCGCTGCTTTGAGGCTACGGTTTAACTATATAAAGAACGGTCATCCATGTCAAGAAGAATCCAGACCTCTGTGACGGTCTGCAGAAGTCTTAACCTATTGAATTAAATCACCAACATACCTCCAGACGAAAACCTTGAACGTCTCTTCTTCCCATACGTTGGAATGTGCCTGTAGGTGATACAAAAAATTGACATAAGTGCCATTCTGGTCAGGCTTTGGATGTAAGAATATTATGTAATATCAATTGGCTACATAGTAAACTGACAACGGCTTATGAGGGCGAGATTGGCGGCAACCTCGCTCCCAATTATGCGGATGGAGCGCTCACGCTGAGGCATCTTACGCGTGGACCGGAGCGTAAATCTTCCCGTCCCTCAGTTCGATAATTCGGTCGGCCCTTTTGGCCAAGGCCGGATTGTGGGTCACGAGAATAATCGTGAGTCCCTCCTTTTGATTCAGTCCCTTGAGCAGGTCCCCGATCTCCTGGCTCCTTCTCGTGTCCAGGTTCCCTGTAGGTTCATCGGCGAGAATAATCCTGGGCCTGTTGACCAGCGCCCTGGCAATCGCCACCCGCTGCATTTCCCCGCCCGAGATCTGGCCAGGCAAATGGTCCTTGCGGTGATCAATCCCCATTAACTTTAGGATTCTTTCCACGTCGTTTTCCGCCCCGGGTTTCTTGTAGAAGGTGAAAGGCAGCATCACATTCTCGATCACCGTGAGTGTAGGGATGAGGTAGAACTTCTGAAAAATATACCCGAAGATTTCCCGCCGGATCTTTGTGAGAGTCGCCTCGGACAAAGCCTCACCGTGATCCACCACTGTCCGACCTGCAAGGACAAGCTTGCCGGAGGACGGGTTGTCCAGACACCCGAGGATGTTGATCAGGGTTGTCTTCCCTGATCCCGATGGCCCGACAAAGGAGACAAACTCACCAACCTTGACAGAGAGGGAGATATCGTTGACCGCCGCGATCTCCTCACTCCCTCTGCGATAGATTTTGACCAGATGATCCGCCTCAATGACCTTTTGACCATTTTCTTTCATCATTCCACCTGACTTCTGATCGCTTCGAGGGGACGCACTCTTCCTGCTTTCCACGAAGGATACACACCGCTCAGCAGTCCAATCAGGATCACCACCCCAAATGTCAGGATGATGAGGGACAAGTTAATCTGAACCAACCCTCCGCTCGGCGCATAGGGCAGGAGCTGTCGGATCAGGACTTCTGTCAATTTGGCGGTCGCCATGGCCAACGCCGCGCCGATCATGCCTCCGCTGATGCACAGGATCAGGGTCTCGAGCCAGATCAATTTGAAGATATCCCATGCCGTGGCGCCCATGGACTTCAGGATCCCTATCTCCTGGAGTCTTTCCATGACCGACATGAGAATCGTGTTGATCACGCCCACCACAGAGATCAAGATGGCGATGAGCGCGATCGAAAAAACCATGACCTTGGCGGTTGAAACCAGGGTCATGATCGTCTGCTTGACCTGGGAAAGGCTGACCACCTGCACATCCGGCAGTTTGTACATCTTCTCTTCGAATTGGACCATGTCAGCTTCCTTCTTGACCTTGATCCCCACACCGGTCAGCTCATCCTTCACTCCGAAGATTTTCTGAACCGAATTCAAAGGAAGAAAAATGGTGCCATCGTCCTGCGTTCCCGTTCGCTTGAGGATACCGACCACTTTCACCTCGACATTCTTTTCGATAATGAGAAGGGGATCCCCCACCTCTCTCTGCTCCAGCTCCGCCGCTTCATAGCCGAGCACCGCCTCCAGAGCGTCAGGGTCGGTGAACCATTTACCCTGCTTGAACTCCAGAAAGCTTTTCATCTGCGGAAAAGTGGCGGGGTCAACACCCAGGTATGCGCTGTAGCCTCCGCTTTCGCCCTTGTTGGGATCGAACACGGCCTGCATGAGCATCGACGTCACCGCCTCCACCTCTGGTTCCCTGGCGATCTGTTCCGTGATGTTCTGGGGCATGTAGCGAAGGCCGGTGCCGCCCTTGAGCATAAGTGTAGCCGCTTCATAAGGACACCCTTTGGCAGTCACGATCATCTGAAAGCCCAGGTTATCAATGTCCCGGTTGAGCGAAGACTCGTAACCCTTGTTAAATCCCAGGAGGCTGACGAGCACCCAGGCCGCCAGGGCAATACCGATGATCGTCAGACCGCTTCGGGTCTTTTTCCGAAGAAGGTTTTTGTACGCCACATTGAGAATCTTGATCATTTATTCTGTTCTCCGCCTGACTGATGATATTGGAGGTACTTGTTACCGAGGATAAATTCATCCACGAGGATGAGATTCTTCTTGGTTCCTCGAAGGGCCGCCCTGAAATCAGGCTCTGCCTCAGGCACAGGGTTCTTGATTTTCTCAACTGCGCTTGGCCCGCTGGTTTTACCGCTCTGAACATCGTAATTGTAAAAATCCTTCAAACTCAGCCCCACAAACTGCTCGCCGAACTTTGGATCCCGCAGTTGCTTGCCGTACCTGGAAGTCAATTTCTGGAAATAGAAGCTCTTGATGACTCCTTCAAGATCCAGGACGACAAAGACCTGGATGCCGCCGTACTGACCCTTTTCATTCACTCCATGAATGTATCCGATCTTGTCTTTGCCTTTGAAAACCTCGTAGAGGGTGTAGGGGACGTCTATGGTCTCAAAAAGCCCTTTAAATTTGTCTCCCAGCCTGTCCTCGATCTGTTCGAGGAGGCTCGGTCCTCCCCTTTGGTCAATAGCAACATAGTTGGTTTTATAACCGGTGGAACCAGGGAAAAGGCGGGCCACGTCACGGTCAGGGTCATTGAGGTCACATCCAACTGCCGCAAAGAGTAGTTCGACTGGAATCAAGAGAAATACTGCAACAACGAACATCACATTTATCTTCTTCATCATAGACACACCCAACATCACAATAATTTGTAGTACCAATAGAGCTGAAAAACAAACCTATTGTCGTTCATCTCTCCATCATAAGTGTACATGGTTCGAAGCGTAACATCAGAGGTCAGCTTATAGGAGAAGCAGCCCGAGATTTCATAAAGCCAGTCATCATTGCTCTTCCAGTAAACGGGCTGGGCCTCCAGTTTCATGCGGTCTTCATCGAGAAAATTGACTCCTAATCTCCACAGAAACGCGTAGGTGTTTTCATCCATTTTTTCTCCGGCCGCTGCCTCAAACCGGCTCTCCAAATTGTTCCAAAAATAAGTGAAGTCCGTGCCCACAAGAAATGTCCTGGTCGGATCAGGCATGATCTTTTCATAACCAATGGTGTGAATGGGCTTTCCATAGGTGGAAGAAAACCCGATGGTGTAATTGTCCCGGCTCAGCACGCCATAGGAAGCCCGTGCGCTGACAAGGTAGTTCCCGTCAAATTCAATTGGCATGCCCGAACCCGTGCTGTAAGACACCGATATGTTCCCCCACTCAAAATCCCTGGTCGCTCCAGCACCCCAATCCCGATCATAGCCGTAGCCATACATGGCCAAAGGCTGCAGTAGAAGTGCGTGGCTATCCAAATAGGACGCCAGTCCAAAGGCGATGCGGCTGTGTCCGATCCAGAGATCGGCAACACCTGCTTTGTACTTGAAGAAGGCATTGTAAAGCTGAACCCTGAATTCGTTCTCGCCGGTCGCCCGGTAAGCTTCATTGTAAGCAAGACGCATCTGAAGCGCGAAAGACCCCCAGTCGCCTGTTTCGCTGGAGAAACGCTGCAAATAGTCAACCCCAACGCTGGGCTTCTGCATCACGTCCAAGGGATTCATGGAGTAATAGATCGCCTCGTCCTTTTCCGTGGAGTAACCCCCAACCCCCTGAGCCTCCAGATAGAGCAAATAGCTCTTCCCGAAGGCAGGACTCGATGAAACCAACAGAATTAGGACTCCCACAATGGTGATTTTAGACATTGAATCTCACGATTCCTGTATAAATGGCCTTTTTGTCTTTCAGGAAGTTCAAAACAACCTCCCACTCTCCCGGCATCACGACATTTACCGGGAGCAAGTAGTCTCCCTTTTTGTTCAATTGAAACCGTTGATCTCCCGTACCGTGAGCACCCCTCATGGAAGGCATGTCCGCACTACCTGTGATTTCAAGCGTGCTGTCCTGCTTACCATCTTTGGAGAAAACCTGGATTTTTATGATGACCGTGCCCATCTGGGGCCTTTTGTCAAAGTCATAAACAAAATAATAGTCCTCATCGATCCAATGCTTTTGCCCGGCTTTGAGCATAGAACCAACGCCCCTATCCGCCCCAATAACCTGAGAAGTGGACAAAATACGGGAATCCTGAAATCCTGTACTCGAGAGAACCCATGAACCGATCGCCGTAATGATCGCTACCTTGATTACCTTCTTCATCATATTCTCATCCTCCTGACATAATTAGGGTTAACAAAGGAATGCACTCTGTGGCAATTTATTCCCCGAAATCCCGAAACCCCACTTTAAGGCCATTCTCCCGGTCTTTGGCAATGCTGTCCGAGGCCAGCAGACTAATCTGCCGATACCAGGGACCTGCATGGGGGCACGGCCAGTCCGTGGTGGTTGAGCAGAAGTCCTTGTTCCACCCGACCCTTGTGGGTGCCCCTTTTATCGATGATGGAAATGGAGACAATCTCCATAATGGCGTTTCCCTTATTCAGAACTCAACCCTTCCCCTTTTCCTCACGATCAGGCTGGCCAGGGTGATTTCGTCCAGCTTTCCCATCATGGCCTTCGCAGCCTCCTCCCACAGCCCCCGTGTCAGGCAAGTCTCAATTCTGTCACAGCATTCCGGATTCCCTGCGCATTCGATTAGATCCATGTTTCCCTCCAGGACCCGAACTATCTCTCCCACAGAGATATTTTCTGGGGATCTTGCAAGTATATGCCCTCCCTTGGGACCCCGTACACTGATAATATAGCCGGCCTTCTTTAGGGGAATAAGCAGTTGTTCCAGGTACTTGACTGATATATTTTGCCTCCTGGAAATATCCCCAATCCGAACTGGCCCCTGGTCATAATGCTCGGTAAGATCGGCCACCATTCTTGTTCCATATCTGCTCCGGGTCGACAGCTTCATTGCCGTGCCTTTTTCTTGATGAATTTAATGTATACTGGTTTTATATAGTATAGCTGCTTTTTCTTCTTTGTCAACACACTTTCAAGTCTTGCTTTTCTCGGTGAGAATGAAAGAATGAGAGACCTCAAAGCTGGACAAGCCTAAAAAGTGAAAGGGTCTAAAAAGAGGCCACGTTTCAGACCATGGGAGTTGTTTTCATCCCACAAAAGGAGGACGAAAGGCTGAACAAGTTCTTTAGCAAGAGGGAAAAGCGATATCTTAGAAAAGTAAGCGATGTTGAGGCCATGAAATGGATTGAAAGCATCCATGGGTAACTCCAAATGGATCCGGGCTGGGACATTGGTCTTCAGCCCGGAGAAGGTGAAGCTTAACGTGCAGAGCCCTCACATCGACCGAGTCAAAATCATTCAAGACTCCTAAGGCAATACTTTATGGCCTACCGTAGTGTCAAGAAGACGAAGGGACCGAAAAGGCCTGATGATCCGGGATGTCTGCCCGAATTCGGGCGGAGATGGTTCAGATTCTTGATCGTCAATTCTATACCCTTTCGGTGACTGTTCCGGTCTACGGTTGCAACTCTTCTCAGCCTGCAAATTCACGAAGAGACGCTCGCGCCAAGTTGGCGTCTCCGGATCGCCCTGATGCGATCCAGGACAGGGGGATGGCCATGGCTCAGGAAGACCTTGAGGGGATGGGGCGTCAGGTTGGAGAGGGCGTCGACGCTCAGCTTTTTGAGGGCCGAGACCATGGACTCGGGTTTTAGGTAGGTATCCACCGCAAAGGCGTCGGCATCGTATTCATGCCGGCGGGACAACATGTTCCCAAGAACCGAGAGGATCATCTCCATGGGGGCGTACAGAAACCCGAAAAAAAAGAGGCTTGAATAAATGGAGATATGGTCCATCCGGAACGCCGCAAACAGGTCCCGGTTGTTGATGAACAACGAGAGGATGTAGAACATCAGCCCGCTGGTGAGGATGGATATGGCCATGGATTTGAGGATGTGTCGCTTTTTGTAATGGCCCATTTCGTGGGCAAGGACTGATACCAGTTCATCCAAGGTATGTTTTTCAATCAGGGTATCAAAAAGGACAATTCGTTTAAATCTGCCGAGACCGGTGAAGAATGCGTTTGACTTGGTCGAGCGTCTGGAGCCGTCCATGGTGAATACGCCCTTCAGCTTAAAATTCTGCGTTTTTGCGTAGTCTTCGATGGCCGCCCTTAGCTCACCTTCGGGGAGTGGGATGAATTTGTTGAAGATCGGCATGATAACGACCGGAGCTACAAACATGAGGCCTATCTGAAAGAACGTCACCGCGACCCAGCACCAGGCCCAGGCCCACGGCCCGGCCTTCTCAAAAAACCAGAGCACCGCGGAAAAGAGGACGCCTCCGAGCACGGCCGCCAGGACCCAGGTCTTCAGGATATCCAGCACAAAGGTCTTGGGTGTAGTCTTGTTAAACCCGTATCTCTCTTCAATGACGAAGGTGCTGTAGATGGAAAAGGGTATGGAGACCATTTGAGAGATAACCATGAGGACGCCGGCAAAGATAAGGCCGGTTGCGATACTGCCCTGCTCAAAGCTCCGGGCGAACTGATCGACCCCGTTGAAGCCCCCCAGAAGGATAAAGGCAAGGGTAAGCGGGGTGGCGATGGAATCGGCGAAAAGGCCGAACTTTGTGGTTTCCTTAAGGTATTCCTGAGACCTTGTGTAGGTTTCCCTGTCGTAATAGCCGACGAACTCCTCGGGGAGATCCGTGCTCAAATGGCGCATATTCAGGGTATCGACGATCAGATTCAACAGGTAGTCGCCGACCAGAATTGCGAGAATAAGGATGAGATAGCGATTCATTCAAGCCTGCGCTGTCTGGTGATCTGCAAGAGGCTGCTGTTTCTCAACACGTTCTCAAGACCTCAAACGAAAACTGCCGGATCGGGATACATCAGTCGTTGTCTCTTCTGTTTGGCATACCTGTCTAAGGGATTGCCCTGTCAAAGTCAATACCTTTGCCCCATCTGCATGTTTTGAACCATGAACCTCTGAACCTGAGGTTTCATATGAGGATAGGGTCAATACGGTGATCGACCCCGCGAGCGCCTACCCGGCAGGTCGCGCACACCATCACAAACCCAATAAACCCAAATAACCCAATAAACTCAAATAACTCAAATAACCTGAAGTTTCATATGAGGGGTCATGACGGAGGGGTTGCGATTTTCGAAAAATCCGCGTAAGCTCCGAATCTTCTGGAGGCGAGGATACTGCGATGATCAAGGTTGAAGATCTTAGTTACCAATATGAGACAAAAGGCAACCCGGTTCTCAACGGGATCTCCTTAGAAATTCAGAAGGGGGCATATGTCGGCGTCATTGGACCCAACGGCTGTGGGAAGACAACATTTGTGCGGCATCTCAACGGCCTCCTGACCCCGACAGCCGGAGAGGTATGGGTGGAGGGGATGAATACCAGAGATACTGCTGTCGTTCAGGAAATCCGGCAGCGGGTGGGCATGGTATTTCAGAACCCAGACAACCAGATCGTCGGCATGAGCGTGGAGGAAGACGTCGCCTTCGGTCCGGGTAACCTGAGACTCCCTCCCCTTGAGATACGCAAACGGGTAGAAGAATCCCTCGCCGTGGTGGGGATGGAAAAATACGCCCAAAGGCCGCCCCACAACCTTTCCAGCGGTGAAAAGCAACTGGTGGCCATTGCAGGGGTTCTGGCCATGAGACCCGAATGTATTGTACTGGACGAGCCGACCACCTATTTAGATCCTTCCGCACGAGAAAGGGTCCTCGAGGTCGTCGCCGGACTGAATACGCAGGGGATGACGATCGTTCATGTGACCCACGATATGGATGAAATCGCCCAGGCGGATGAGGTCGTTGTGCTACATGAGGGAAGGATCGCTTTGCGGGGAAGGCCTTCGGAGGTGTTTACCCGTGTGGAATGGCTTCGAGGACTCGGCGTGGGCATCCCAAGGGTCACTGAAGTGCTGTGGCGTCTGAGACAGGGGGGCGTGGATGTGCGCACCGATATCTTTGCCTTAGAGGATGCCTGCCTGGAACTGGCCGCCTTGATCAGGCCTCGAACCGGTTAGGCCCTTGTCGCTTCAGGCACTTATTAACAGTCTCATAATTGACCTTACACTGTCATTCCGGCGGAAGCCGGAATCCAGTCTGTTTCTGGATGCCGGATCGAGTCCGGCAGGACGAACATGTCAATAAGTATTACGAGACAGTTAATAAAACTCCACACTTCAAACTTTAGGCACTTGACGCATTTCCCATGCACATAGGACAGTACATTCCCGGCGATTCACGGATTCATCGATTGGATCCAAGGATCAAAATCGGATCGACCCTGACGTTAAGCATCTTCATATTACGGGGAGGGACGTTTAGTGGCGCCGTCATCAGCACGTTCCTTTTAGCCCTGATTCCGCTCTCAGGACTCGATGTCAAATCTGTCGTCAGGGCCTTCAGGCCGGTCCTGATATTTTTTGCACTCCTCTTCTGTGTGCATCTATTGTTTACGGATGGGAGCCCGATTCCCCCCTTCCCCCCTTGGCGTGTGACCGTTACCTATGAAGGCCTTTTCAAGGGGGCCATCACCACGTGGCAATTTGCCCTTCTCATATTGAGCGCGTCCATC
>JAUPKI010000358.1 GCA_030837545.1 Thermodesulfobacteriota bacterium
AGCGTGGCCATTATCGGGTCCTTCAGAAAGGGTGTTTTCGGCGGGTATGTGGCAGTCAAATCGCTTCTTAAGGCCGGTTACAGAGGCAACATCTACCCGGTTAATCCCTCATACAAGGACGTCCTGGGACTGCGCGTCTATCCTTCCATCGATGAGACACCGGACACGCCCGATGTGGTCCTCATCATGATCAATGCCCGAAACGTACCCGATGTCTTTGAGCAGTGCGCCAGGCGGGGAATCCGGGCCGTTATTCTGGTGGCGGACGGCTTTGCCGAGCGGGATTCGGAAGGGGCTGCGCTACAGGAACGGATTGCGGTCATGGCCAGGGAGTGGGGCGTGCGGATCATCGGTCCCAACACGGCCGGCATCGCCAGCAGTCGCAACGGGTTCAATCCCTGCCCCTATGAGGCCGGCTACTATGGATTCAAACCCGGACCTGTGGCCATCTGCTCCCAGACCGGCATGATCAACCCTCAGGCCTACGCCTACCCCCAACTGGGAATTGGCATCAGCAAAATCTGCGATTTTGGAAACAAGTGCGACCTGGATGAGTGCGATCTCCTGGAATACCTGGAAAAAGATGCGGACACCCAGGTCATCAGCATGTACCTTGAAAGCATCCGGGACGGGGAACGATTCATCGAGGTCTGCGGCCGGGTGGCCTCAAAAAAGCCTGTGCTCACACTCAAGCTGGGGACCACGGCCGAAGGCGCCAGGGCCTCCGCCTCCCATACCGGCGCTCTGGCCGTGGATGACCGGATATTTGATGCCGCATGCAGGCAGTCCGGCATCCTGAGACTGGCTGCCTTCAATGACCTTTTTGAAATGCCCAAGATCTTTGCCTCCCAGCCTCTTCCCAGGGGCAACCGGCTGGGGATGGTCAGCTATACCGGCGCCGTGGGCGTGGTGGCTTCGGATCAGGGTGCGGCATACGGGCTCGTCATGGCCCGGCTCTCTCCTGAGACGGCCGAGAAGTTCAATCGGATGTTTCCGGGGCTTGGCCACATGCCGGTGGACATCGGCCCCATGATCCCCTCGGTCAAGGATTTTTCCACGGTGTATTTGGGCATTCTGGAGACCGTGCTTCGGGATAAAAACGTGGATGCCCTCTTTAATGTCGTGTGGGCCGACGCCAGGGGCAAAAACGACAAGGCCTATCTGGAGGCATACGAGGCCATCAAAGGCCTCGTTTCCAAACCCGTCGTCACATGGATCTACGGTCCCAATCCTTCCAACACCCGGACCTTGAAGGAGCGGGTTGAAAACCTGGGGTTTCCGGTATTCAATGACCCCGAACACTGCATCAAGGCCCTCGGCATGGCCTACCGATACGCGCAAATCCGAAAAAACGGGCCTCGTTGAGATTGTGCCGGACCGAATCCGGCCCCCCTTCCGACGGAAACGACCTTGAAAAGGCCATCCCTGCATACCACATGACCATCATTGAGTTCCCTCAGCGCCCCCGCGTCTTCTTCGGGTCGAAACCGGGACAGCCGGTCATGAGGCCGTGTTTTCTGCTTAAAGGATACTGACGGCAGATCGCCGGCTTTACATCATGGATCAGGCAGTCCCATCGATTTTCAGAAGAGATCTTCTTCAAGAAGGGGCAACTGTCTGCCAGCCGCGTCGTTCCGGGGATCGTCCATATCCTGTATTGTCTTACCTCACCCTCCCGTTCAATAATCCTTACCCATTTGAGGATATCGATCCGCCCCAGTCTCTCCCATCGGGCCACATCTTCCTCGATAAGCTCGTCGTGGTAATCGAGGGAGGTGCAGCATCGCCCGCACTGCCTGCACGAAAAGCCTTCCATGCCGGTTTCGATGCGGACCCCGATTTGCCCGGTTTCCCGATCCATCTCTTCAAGCGTCCGCGTATGAAATGCCCTGGCGCAGATCGATGAAACCAACCGGGAATCCCAATCTGATCCCTTGACGGCCGCACACGCGTATTCCACCAGGTCAGGTCCCTCCATCCATCTCATGTTCGGTCGCCCCTGCATACTGATCCATGCCCCGCTTTTCTGCCCTTCCCTCTCGACGACAACAGTCCCGCCCGAAACCAGTCGAATAATCTGACACAACAGGCCAATCTGAGGGTCGTATCGCCGAAGATCGGTGCATACAGCCGCCAGAGCCTCGTCAATGGACAAAAAGATGCTGTCGCGCCTCATCTGACGGATACCACCCGTCCTCCTTCCACCCCCAAAAGGAGTCCACAGGTGTCCGGGCAATCGTGTGGGCACACAGAGCGTTTATAGGGAGGCATATCGATTACGTTCGACCCTCATTCATACCTTAATGCCTCTATGGGATTAAGGCGAGCCGCCTTTCTTGCCGGATAGTATCCAAAAAAGACCCCCACTGCGGCTGCAAAACCAAAGGCTAAGGCAATGGACTCCGCCTCAATGACCGTAGGCCATTCCCCCCACCTGGCGATGGACACGGAACCCATGAGGCCCAAGATCACACCCATGGCGCCCCCGATCAGAGATAGGGTTACAGCCTCAATCAAGAATTGCGCCAGGATGTCCCTTCTCCTGGCCCCCACGGCCATGCGGAGCCCAATCTCACGGGTACGTTCGGTGACCGAGACCAACATGATATTCATGATCCCGATCCCCCCCACCACCAATGAGATGGAGGCCACGGCCGCTAACAGCACAGCCATGGCCCTGGAGGACTCTGCCCGGGTCTCGAGAATCTGGGAGAGATTCCGAATGACAAAATCATCCTCATCTCCGGACTTAAGGTGATGGCGCTGGCGCAGCAGGTCCTTGACCTCTTGAGATGTCCCTGCCACCTCCCCGGAATCACGGACCTTAACAAAGATGGCATTCACCCCTCTGCCGCTCAGAAATCGCCCGCCCAAGACCCGTTTCCAGGCTGTGGGAAGAGGGATCAAGACAGCGTCGTCCTGATCCTGTCCCATAGGCGTCTCTCCCTTCTCCTTCAGGACGCCAATCACGGTAAAAGGCACCCGCTTGATCCGTATCTCCTGGCCCAAGGGGTCTTGCCCGGGAAAAAGATTCTTGATGACCGTTTCTCCCAACAGGACGACTTTGGCCGCGCCCTTCAAGTCCTCGGGAGTGAAATCCCGGCCAGAGGTGATCTCCCATTCCCTCGCAATGAAGTACTCAGGAGTTACCCCATAGACCGTGGTACCCCAGTTCTGGTTCCCAAAGACCACCTGACCGGAACCCCGGACAATAGGGGCGGCGACTTGCACTGTGGAGATCTCCCGTTGAATGGCCTGGGCATCTTCTTCGGTAATGGTCGGCCGACTTCCATGTCCCAGGCGCACCCCGCCCAGGGTGCTCGTTCCAGGAATAATCATGAGGAGATTGGATCCAAGGCTGCTGATCAGTTGGTCCATCCGGGCCTCGGCCCCGGCCCCCACAGAGATCATGACGATCACGGCCCCCACCCCGATAATAATCCCTAAGGTGGTCAGCACACTCCGGAGCACGTTTGCCTTAAGTGCCCTCAAGGCTGCAAACAGGGCATCAACGGGATTCATGGCCTTTTTCCCCGGTCAACAGGCATGCGTGAGAGCATTTTCCTGGCATCCTCCGGATGCTCGACCCGTTCGTCCTTGATCAACCGGCCATCCCGAAACCTGAGAATCCGGTCCGCAAACTGGGCAATATCCGACTCGTGGGTCACCACCACAATGGTCCTCCCATCGCGGTTGAGGGCTTGAAACAGGGCCATGATCTCGATCCCCGTGAACGTATCAAGGGCTCCGGTCGGCTCATCGGCCAAGATCAGGGCCGGGTCATTCACAATGGCCCTGGCAATGGCCACCCGTTGCTGTTGGCCCCCTGAGAGCTGGGACGACTGGTGGCGAATTCGATCCTTGAGACCCACCGCCTCTAACACGGCCGTGGCCTTTGCCTTCCGGTCGCGTCTCGGGACCTTGCCATACATGAGGGGAAGCTCCACATTCTCCAAGGCCGAGGTGCGGGAGAGAAGACTGAAATTCTGAAACACAAATCCTACCCTGTGATTGCGCGTCCTGGCCAAATCGTCAATGTTCAGTTGAGACATATCCCTCCCCTCAAAGAGATACCTGCCGGAGGAGGGTCTGTCCAAGCATCCGATGAGGTTCATGAATGTGGACTTACCTGAACCTGAAGGTCCCATGACTGCCACAAACTCTCCCCCTTTCACCTGGACCGAGACCTCTCGAAGGGCGTTGACCACCTCAGAACCCATCAGATAGTCTTTGGAGAGTTCTGCGGTCTCTAAGAGGATCTGACTTGATTTAGAATCCAAGACGTTTTCCCGCCCCTGAGGTCTTTCGAGAGACCTGGTTGATCCCGGTGATCACCATCTGCTCGGGCTTAAGGTCTCCTTTCACGACCTCGCTGAAGGCGCCGTCGCTGATTCCCACCAGGATGTTCACCGGAGACGGCCTTCCAGCAGAGTCCAAGGCCCACACCTTTCCAGGGGTAACGGGATTGGCGGCCCGCACCGCAGAAAGCCGCAAGAATGTCTCCCGCTGCTCGGGTGTCAACAGGGTCATCATGGCCTCCCGTGCCTGCTGTCGCGATTCCTGGATCTGAGCCTGGATCTCCTCACCCGACGCACCCTTTCCCTTCATGGCCGCCACCTTCTCCCGTGCTTCGGAAAAGAGGGTTCGGATCTGCGCCTCCTGCTCCTTGGTCAGGCTTAGGGCCTCGCGCAGTTTGGCCATTCGCTCCTCTCCATCCGTTTGCCCCTGTCCTCCCTCCCCTTTCTTCTGGGTGCTGCTCCCCGATGATGCCCCCTCCTCACCCGGCGGCCGAAACCGAAGGCTGCCATTAGGAACCTTGAGGACGTTTTTCCTCTCTTCTACAATGATCTGGACATTGGCCGTCATGCCGGGAAGGAGTCTAAGATCCGGATTGTCCGCCGAAATGATAGCTGTATAGGTGACCACATTCTGTACCGTCTGAGGCGCCTTACGCACCTGTTCAACCGAACCCACAAACTCTTCACCTGGAAAGGCATCCACTGTAAATACGGACTTTTGCCCCACGTGCATCCGGCCCACATCCGCTTCGTCCAAGCTTCCCTTCACCTGCATCTTTCGAAGATCCTGGGCGATGGTAAACAGCGTAGGGGCCTGCAGGCTTGCTGCCACGGTCTGCCCCATATCCACGTTGCGCTCGATCACCACCCCATCCACGGGCGAGCGGATGACCGTGTGCGCCAGGTCAATCTTGCTGCTCATCAGGGCCGCCTCCTTGAGCCTTACCTGACTCATGGCATAGGCGATCTGGCCCTCGGCCATCTTGAGTCCTGCCTCCCTGGATCTGACCGTAGAGGCCTGGGCCGACTGTTCCGCCTCTGCCGATCGAAGCTGGGCCAAGCACTGATCGTAAAGGGCTGTGGCCTTGTCAATTTCGCTCTCTGAAATGATCTGCCGTTGATGAAGCGCCCGCTTCCGATCCATATCTTTCTTGGCATCCGACAGGGCAACTCGTGCCTTTTCCACCTGGGCAATGGCCGAGTTTAGGGCCGCCCGCCCATTCTCGAGATCTGCCTTTGCCCGTTCCAGGGCCGCCCTCTGGACCTCCACATTGGCCACGGCCACAGCGATCTCTGCCTCGGCCTGAATGACACGCGCCTCGAAGTTCTCAGGATCGATCCGGGTAATCACCTGTCCGGCCGTCACCTCAGTATTAAAGTCCGCCAGGAGCTCCTTGATCTGGCCAGATACCTGGGAGCCGACCTGGACGGTAACCACCGGATTGAGGGTCCCGGTGGAAGAAACCTTGCTCACCACAGGCCCCTGTTCCACCTTGGCCAAAAGGTACTGAGGAGCATTCCCATCGCCTCCACGAAGAAAAAAGAATCCAGCACCGGCCACCACGGCCACCATCGCCAGGAACCACAACAGGATCCAACCTATTCTCTGTGTTGTCTTCAAGGATCACCGCCTTCTATCTGTTGCCCGGTCAGGATACTTCATCGTGGGTGAATAAATGTGAAATGGGATCTGCCCTTGACTCTTAGTGACTAAGAGGTCGTGACATGCTTTTTTATTATCACATCATTCAATCAAGAGTCAACGGCAGACCCCTTCCCTAATCTTGACGATAGGGCAAGGGCGGCCCGGCCATTTCGATGACAGAGCGAGCTTCCGTTTAGCCTTGACAAGACCATGATTCGCTGCTATCAAAGTCCCTGCCATATCGGCCTCTCCATCCGGTCGATCCTGTTCATCCTGGCCAATCTTTAGAAGGAGATAACATGATAAAATTGACAAAAACCCAGATAATGGTCTCACTCACAGCCCTACTGTTCGTGTTTCTCCTATCAGCCCCTCTCTGTGGTGACGACGCCGAGGCAAGGTCCAGGGGCGGCGGTCGATCTTTCAGCAGGAGCAGTCCATCTCCTTCAAAACCTCCGCAGCAGTCCACCCAGAGCCAACCCAGGCAAACCACGAATACCCCGAGGACGGGCTCAAGCTTTATGCGGGGGCTGGGCGGGGGCCTTCTGGGAGGTTTCCTGGGAAGCATGCTCTTTGGAGGGGTCGGTCACGCCATGGGAATGGGAGGTTTTGGCGGGAGCGGGATCGGTCTGTTTGAGATCCTCATCTTCGGGGGGATCATCTATTTCCTGTATAAGAAATTTGCCCGCCGACCAAAGGCACCCCCTGAAGGCTCTCTATATGCTTCTTCGGGGCCGGAATATGCTCCCCGTGGAAATGAGGCGCCACGCCAGATAAACACTCAAGGCATGGCCTTTTCAAATTCCACGCCGGACGGGATGGATGCCATCCGCGCGTCCGACCCGGCTTTTGATCCCGAAGCGTTCAAGGAATTTGCCCAGGATGTCTTCTTCAAGGTCCAGGCGGCCTGGGCCCGGCGGGATATCGGGGTGATGCAACAATACCTGGGTCGGGACCTGCTGAGCGAATATGAAGGCCATTTCGACGACCTCAAGAAAAGGGGGGAGATCAACCGGCTGGAGAACATCGCCGTCAGGAAGGTGGAGATTGTCGATTCAGGCGAGGTGGACGGCGAGGAGTTTGTCATTGTTCGGTTTACAGCCAATCTCCTGGACTACACTGTGGAGGAGTCTACGGGCAAGGTGGTGAAAGGCAACCCTGCCGAACCAGTCAAATTCGATGAAAAATGGGCCTTTGCACGACCCAATGGGGCCGTTGAGTGGAAGCTGGAGGGGATACAGAACTGAGAGATTCAGGAATTTAGGAATTTAGGAATTGAGGAATTGAGGATAAAATCCAGCACGCGATCACTAAAAACCTGATGCTTTTCAATCATGACCATGTGCCCTGCGTCAGGGATGATCTCCATCCTGCTCCCGCGAATGGATTCGTGTAATTTCCGGGAGAGGGAGGGCGGCGTCAACTTGTCCTCACTGCCGCAGAGGATCAGACAGGGGAGGTTGATGCTCCCTATCTGGTCTCGCACGTCAAACCGGTCGCAGGCATAAAAGTCGCCGTATGTCGCGTCCGGTCCGGCCGCCTTCATCAGCTTGATCCCTTCCTGAATAAGCCGCGTATCTGCATCGGCTGCATAGGCATACCCCATGAGCGTGTCAACGATGGTGTCAAAGTTCTTCTGCAGGCCTTCCAGAAACATAGGCGCCACCTGGAGCCGGGGGCCTGTCCCCACCAGGATGATCGCCTTCATGAGATCGGGGTCTGACAGGGCAACCTTCTGGACGATGGCCCCGCCCATGGAATGACCCATCAAAAAAGGCGGCTCGTCAAAGACGGCACTGAGGACCTCGCTCAGCCACGCTGCATAGGCATCGATGTCTGACCGCGCCTCGCCCAGACTCTCGCCGTGACCCGGCAGGTCCAGGGCCAGGGCGTTGACGGACCTGCTCAGTCCCGCCGACGGGGCCATTGACACCCGCGTCTGATTCTGCCAGATCTGGGAAGACCCCCCTGCCCCGTGAATCATGATGAGGGTCGGTCGATCCGCCGCAACATGCTCTGAGCCGGCCCTGAACCCGATCCCCATGTCCCTGAGCCTTTTCATCGGCATAACCGCATACTCCTTCCGTTCCATACCCGCCGTGAAACCTGCGCTGGATACTGGATGGTGGATGGTGGTTCTTTCAAGTTTGAAGTTACGAGTTTGGAGTGCCTAAAGTTAAAAGCAGAGCGCAAAGCGGAAAAGCCAAAACGCCATGCTCTATACGCCATGCTCTATGCGATTTACACTTCACACTTTACACTTCGTTTTTGGATGCTGGATGCTCGTTACTCGTTGCTGGTTGCTGGTTGGTCCTTCTCAACTTTAGGCACTCTAAACTTTAGGCGCACTTTTTTTGCTGGATGCTGATTGAAGATCTTACATGGCGAGAAAATCCGTGCGACCTCAAGTTGATCCAACCCAACGCCGACTGTGCCCCCAACCTGGAGAACGTAAGAAGGTAAGAAGGTAAGAGGGTTAACCCCCAACCCAACAAACCCAATCAACTCAAGCAACTCAAGTAACCCCAGTAACCCAACAAACCCGCCCTAT
>JAUPKI010000359.1 GCA_030837545.1 Thermodesulfobacteriota bacterium
CAACCGGGGGTTTGACATCCAGCCATTTTTGGTTGCATTTTCATCTTTCTACGGGAAATACGATCTGATCTGCAAGGTCCACGGGAAAAAGAGCGCCACGCGAAGGGAACTGAATGGCTGGGGGGCATTTCTGCTGAAAAATCTCCTCGGTTCTCCCGAGATGGTGGCCGATATTCTGAGATCGTTTGAGATGGAAAAGCACCTGGGCCTCCTGTTTCCGGATTATTTTCCTCCCATAAGGCGATTTGTGGAATGGGGATCCAACTGGGAGACGGGGTCCCGACTCGGGGAGAGGCTCCATCTCAGGCTCGAAAGGGAGGCGGGCATCGATTTTCCCGCAGGTTCCATGTTCTGGTTTCGGCCGAAGGCCATGGAGCCCCTCTTCGCGCTCAATCTGCGGGAGGAAGACTTTGAACCGGACGCCGAGAATTGCGAGGACGGGACCCTGGCCCATGCCCTCGAACGGCTGTTCCTTAAAGTGGTAGAAAACAAGGGCTACCTCTGGAAAAAGGTTCTGTACGCGCCGCAGGCCGCCTAAAGCAGCAATGACGCGTGACGGGTTCCCGGCTCTTTTTAAGGCATGCCGCTCGATCGGGCATGAAAAACGCTAAGGGATCTGAGTGAAAAATAGGCGGAAACGACCGGATCGGAGAGCATTTCCCTGGATAAGGGCCGTCTAATGAATTGGGACAAATTCCCTGCCTTTCCGGTGATTAAAATCTGCGGACTGGGGATGCTCCTAACCGTTTTGTGTCCGATTTTATTCGGCTTGCCCCCCGCATACGGCAATCCATCTCCTTCAGTCAGGGTAGCCATCGTTGTATCGAAGAATATCAGGCCCTATTTGGAGGCTGTTGAAGGTCTCGGACTCGGCCTCGCAGATAACTCCGACGTCAAAACCCAGGTATTCAATCTTGAAAAGTTGGATGATATGGAGCAAGTCGAGCTATCCGGGGAGGGCGTGAAGAAATTTGCCCTTTTTATAGCCGTTGGTCCCGAGGCTGCCTTATACCTTCGGAAAGGGATTGGGGAAAAGGGTGCATCAAGAATATATGTGATGGTTCTAAACCCCGAAAAGGTATTTGGTGAAAAAGAGAGGGGGTGTGGAATCCCCCTGAATATTCCTGTTCAAACCCAGCTTGAGATGATCAGCAAGGGGCTTCCATCTGTCAGGCGCCTCGGACTTCTTTATGATCCTGGACACAATGCCGACTTCTTTCGTAGGGCAGCGGGCGCTGCTTCTTTTTTGGACCTAACGGTCGTTCCCTTAACCGTCTCGTCAAAAAAAGATATCCCTTCGGCGTTGACGCCTCAATGGAACAGTATGGATGCGCTATGGCTCATCCCTGATCCCACCGTAATATCTGAAAGCATTGTTAGCTACTTGATCAAGGAGGCTTTTTTAAGGAAGGTGCCCGTGATCGGATACAACCGATTCTTTTATGAAGCAGGAGCCGCCTTAGCCTTTGTATTCGACTACAAGGAGCTGGGACAACAGTGCGCTCAAAAAGCCCTGAACATATTGTCAGGAAAAGAGTGCCGGGACACTCCGCCCCTCTTTCAAGTATGGATCAACGAAGGAGTTGCCGAGAAGCTTGGACTAAGGCCATCTAATGAATATCTGCCTCCCTTTAGGTCAGGTCCGTAAAGCACTGAATTTTGATAACCCCTATGAAGGGTAACCCATTGAAAAATTTAGGCATACACGCGAAACTTCTCTTGTCTGTTTTTGCGCTCATCAGTGCTACTACGTTTACACTTGGCTACGCAGGCATCAGTATCTCCCGTCAGTTTATTCAGGACCGATTCGAAAAACGCATCTCTTCTTTGGCAAAATATCTTGCACTTAATGCGGAATTGGGCGTGTTAATCGAAAATAGAGGTATGCTGAACAAACTCGCCGCCAACCTGATGACCGAGGACGACGTGGCGAGAGTTATCATTTCAGACAGAGACAAACGGGAACTCATCGCCTTATCGAGAGATGTTCCAGGGCCCTTTTCTACAGTAGAGGAACCGGTTTTGCTCTCAGAGTCAGCGCCATACGACGAGCTGCTCAAGTGGTATTCAATTTCCGATCAGGGAACGAAAGTCGTCGGAATGGTTAAAATTACCTATAGCACCATCTACATCGAACAGATACTAACCGTTATGGCGAAACGTTTTATCTGGTTTTCCGCTGGGTTGACTTGCCTGGCCGGGCTGATTTTCTATTTTCTTTCCCGTTCGATGGTAAGGCCGGTGACTCAACTTGCCCAAGTGGCAAGAGGGGTGGCCCGTGGAGACATGGAGTTGCGTGCCCAGCCGGGGGGGCTTCCCGAGACAAGAGACCTGGCTGTGGCCTTTAATTCCATGCTCGACTCAATCAAAAGGAATCGGGATGCCCTCGAAGACGCCTATCAAGAGATCATCCAGCAGACTACCTTGGCCGAGATGGGGAAGTTTTCCTTGATGGTCGCCCATGAGGTAAAGAACCCCTTGAGCATTATCAAGAGTTCATTAGACGTTTTGAAGAGCGATCCCTCCTTTTCGTGCAATGATGTAATGATTTTCTACATGGAGGATGAAATCGGGCGGCTGAATCGCATGATTGAGGATTTCCTTGCCTTTGCCAAGCCAGGCCGGCCCTGTTTTCGTCAGGTTGACGTGAGCGCCCTGATTGAGGATATTGTGGAGAAATTCCGGCTCCAAAAGGCGGATTCAGAGGTCGAAATCCGTTCTGAAATCCCGCCAGGACTTTATCACGGAAGGATGGATCCCGACATGTTTTCTCGGGTGATTACCAATATCCTGAAAAATGCCTTAGAGGCAAATGGGGACAAAGGCGAGGTGCTGGTAACGGTCTCAGGTGAGGATGAAACGTTAAGGGTAGAGATAGCCGACCTTGGGGATGGGATTGATAAGGGCAACATTGACAAGCTTTTTGAGCCCTTTTTTACCACTCGATCAAAGGGGACTGGCCTTGGCTTGACCTATGCCTTACAGGTCGTGAAGGCGCACAATGGGACCATCACCGCAAGAAATCGGCGCGAGGGAGGCGCCTGTTTCAGCGTGGAGTTACCCTTGGATACAGGTCCCATACCGAGGTGAAACGGGACTTTCTTTGGCCTCGAGCGACAATAGGGAGGTGGCATGGCCTATATTCTGGTGGTGGATGACGAAGAGAGGATGAGACACCTGCTATCTATCATGCTTACGAGAAAAGGTCATCGAGTAGAGCAGGCTGGAGATGGGATGGAGGCACTGGAACTGATCGAATCCACACCGTTCGATATGGTGATAACCGATATCAAGATGCCCCATTTGGATGGAGTAGGGCTTCTCAAGAAGGTGCTGGAGATGGATATTCCCTGTCCTGTTGTATTTATCACCGCATTTGCGACCGTGGAGTCGGCGGTGGAAGCTATGAGACTGGGAGCCGCTGACTATATCACGAAGCCCTTTGAGGATAGCCGTATCCTCATGACGGTAGAGAGAACACTGAATGTATCTCGGATTATGGCGGAAAATAGGGATCTTAAAAGAGAACTGGAGGATGCTGTTGGCGGAAAGCAGATCGTTTATGAGTCACGGGAGATGTCAGAGGTCATCGACCTTGCCACCCGGGTGGCGCAGAGTGATTCGGCCGTTTTGATCATCGGTGAGTCTGGGACCGGCAAAGAGCTTCTGGCCAGGTTTATTCACAATGCCAGCCGCCGTAAGGAGAAGAGGTTTGTCCCTGTAAACTGTGGGGCCATTTCACCCAACTTGGTTGAATCTGAGTTGTTTGGGCATGAAAAGGGTGCATTTACGGGCGCCGTCAAAACGACCACCGGTAAATTTGGATATGCAGCGAGCGGCACTATCTTTTTAGACGAAATAGGCGATCTTCCCGTGGACGCACAGGCCAAGCTTTTGAGAGCGCTGCAAGAAAAAAAGATCCAAAGGGTCGGCGGAAACGAAGAGATACCGGTTGATGTGAGAGTCATTTGTGCCACCCATCAGGATCTCCGTGGACTTGTGGAAAAGGGGGAGTTTCGGGAGGACCTATTCTTTAGGATTAACGTGTTTCCAATCCAGCCTCCACCCTTGAGAGAGCGGCCGCAAGACGTGCTTCCCCTTGCCAAGCATTTTTTGTCATGCCTGGGCGGTAATCCGAATGTTCAACTGACCCATGGGGCCATCAGGGTGTTGGTTGAGTATGACTGGCCGGGGAATGTGAGAGAGCTGGCGAATGTAATGGAAAGAGGGATGATTTTGGCAGGGGGAGAGGCGATTTCGGCCCACACGCTCTCTTTTCTACAAAAAGAGACGGCCTCAAGCAAGAGGGACACCCATTTTTCTATCCCTTCAGGGGGGATCTCACTGGAAAAAGTAGAGGAAAATCTGGTCAGGCAGGCCCTTGAAACATCAGGAAACAATCAGACCGCTGCGGCTAAGCTCTTAGGGCTTACCCGTGCAAAGTTCAGGGTTCTTTTGCGAAGGGTATATCGTGAAACTTAAGATGGCCCAAATACTTCTTCTGACGCTGGTTGCCCTTTTTGGCTCGGGTGTGTCTCTCATGGCTGCATCCAGCGAGGCGGCTTCAGCAGAAAATGATACGATCCTCATGTTTGTCGGCGAGGACATTGAAGTCCTTTCCATCGCTTCGAGGCGCGAGGAGGGTGTCTGGCAGGCGCCGGCCGTGGCCCAGGTTATTACCAGAAGGGATCTTTGGAAAGAGGGGGTAAAGACTCTGAGTCAGGCCTTGGAGATGACGCCGGGCTTCTATATGGCCCAGAAGGAATGGGGTTCGGAGGCTTATCTTAGAGGAATTCCCAATTCTGCTCTGCTACTCTATGATAATCTAATCCCCATGGGATCGGATGTAACGAAAACCTTGCAACCCCTTGATTATGAACTCTCACTGGCGCCCGTAAAGAGGATTGAAATTGTCCGTGGTCCCGGGTCGGTCCTCTGGGGGCCGGACGCGTTTGCAGGCATTATGAATGTCGTCCCCATGACGGGGAAGGATCTTGATGGGGTCGAAGCAGGCGCCCTGTACGGAGGGCCGGGAGACGATGGCGCCGTTTATATGAACATGGGGCGAGATGGCGGAGAATGGGATGGATTTCTCTCTTTGAGCGGCCGCACCATCGAGGAGGACAAAACGACATGCAATATCGTGAGATTCTGGGGAGACGGCAAGAAAGCCTATCCCTATGAGGACCGGTTTGGAGAGGAACAGATAGGGCGATCCCACTATCTGGAGGCATCGGGGAATTTTTCCTTTAAGGACTGGTTTACCGTATCGGGCCTGGTCTCGGATTACCAGAGGCCCTATGCCATCAGCGGGCCTGAGGAGAGCAGCAGATCCCAAGTACTCACCTGGCCGGAGAGCAGGAGCGGGCCGTTCGGGTTTATCAAATTGGAAGCAAAAAGGCGTTTGGATCCCTCCTCGGGCGTGCGCTTTGCCGGTTACTACAACTGGATGGATCTTGAGTATGAGATCATAGACCGTACGCTGGATCAAAAGGAGAAGCGCTTTTACGGAGAGCTGATATATGACCGTACCTTTTTTGCCGGGAAGGGTGTTTTTACCGGGGGGTCAGCCTACAGGAAGACGGATGTAAGGAATGCCCCGATCTGGGAGAGCTACTTCCCCGATTATGTTGCGCAGAAGAAAACCACTTTTTTACCACTCTACTCCCTTGAGGACTATAATGACCGGCTCTGGTCCCTGTTCGGGCAGTACACCCACAAGATGGGAAATTTTGATTTTTCTTTAGGTTTAAGAAACGATGATCATGACCAGTATAAAGATGCGCTGAGTTATAATGCCGGGGTGGTCTGGAACCCTTGGTCGGAATGGATGTTCAAGACCCTGTACGGGACCGCCTACCGGACCCCTTTTGCGAGGCAGCTCTTAGGGGACGAAAAACCGGAACTGGAGGAGATAGATACGTTAAACCTGCAGGTCGGTTGGAAACCCTCTGAAAGGGTAGGGCTGAATGTCTGCGGTTTTGTCAGCAACATAGAGAACCATCGGATGGAAGATCCTTATGCAGGCCTTTCAAAGCCGAACCATCAGAAGGTCTATGGGGTTGAGCTGAGTGGGCGGTTTTCTCCTTTCAGAGATCTCGATTTTTCCGCCAATCTGACAATTCAAAACAACAGCGGTCCTGATGAAACCTATCTTTACATCAAGTACTGGGACCCTGATCCCCATTATGAGGAGCTGAACTTTCCCTACGACATCGGCCCAAAGAGGCTGTTCAACCTGATGGGAACCTGGAGGCCGAACGAAAGGGTGACCCTTTTTGCGAGGCTCGGCTATCATTCATCCACACAGCTTGTGTATCCAAGGGCCAATACCTTTCGATCGATACCCGGCGCCTGGGTTTTAGACATGACCGCGACGGTCGGCGATATCATCTTTCCTGGACTGGATCTCCAGATTTCCATCAGGAACCTGACAAACAACCATTACGAGACCGCGGGCACATATAGCACCCTATCTGGAAAGCCCTTTACAGCGGAGGTGATGCTGAAAAAGAGGTGGTAGGGGTGGCTAATTTTAGCCAGACGTGGATCGATATGACCAACCTCTGTGGGAAAGAAGGCGCCGGTCGGACGAAAAACCCCTTCCTGCTGGCTTACAAATATATGGTACAAATTTTGCATCTATATAGCGATATGTATAAGATGATCAAAATATTGCTTTTTTCTCTGCCCCTCTTCATGGGTGCCTACCCAAAGGCATGGGCAGAGCAATTCGTGCCTTCTGAGGATGAGACCTCTCTTCTTGAGCTGATTAACGAGGCGAGAAAAGATCCTCTCGGTATGGCGGAGTCTTTAGGGATGGCCCGCGAGACGGTTCTGAAGGGTCTGCCCGAGCTGAACGATATTTTGACAGGGGGCCTTGCCCCCCTGGCGTTTGACGAAAACCTTTATAAGGCAGCCATCGGCCATACAGAGGAGATGATCGCCAACAGCTTCTACTCGCACAACTCCATTGATGGCCGAACCTATGCCGAGCGTATCAGAGAGAGCGGCTACTACTCGGCGGCTGTGTGCGGAGAGTCCCTGGGCATGGTTGCCTTTCAAAACTTCATGGCCCCTGCAGAGGCTGTCAGGATTATTTTTAAATCTATCTTCCTTGCTGAGTTAGATCCTGAAACGACAGAGGAGCGCAATATTCTCAATCCTGAAAGGACCGAGGCAGGAATCGTTCTGGGCAGTGGCCAGTTCACCACCGGGGGGCTAATCCTGAATGCCTACCTGGCAACGCTCGATTTTGGAAAACCCGTTGCCGATGCCGAGGCGATCGCGCATGCCCTTGTCGGGATGCTCAACGCGGCGAGGCATAATCCTGCCGTGGCGCTTCTCGATGCCGGCATTGATCCAGCGAGCGCTGCAGAGGCCTACGAGGATTTGGGAGGGATCTCGACCAATCCCCTTCCCCCTCTTGCCTGGAATGAAAAGCTCCATGGGACCGCCGCGGCCCATAATCGCGATATGATCGATCATGACTATTTTGACACCGTTTCACTGGATGGTTTGACCCCTTTTGACAGGGTTGCATCCACGGGCTATGACCCCGCCTATGTGGGTGAAAGCCTGGGTAAGGTATTGGCTGGGGTCGATGTCAAGGAGGGCGACGGCGTTTTTGATATTGCCCGACGTCTCTATGAGCGGATGCTTGCAAACGATGTGGACCTGGAATCCGACGCCGACAGGAATATCTTTAACCCGTTTGTGACCGAGGTGGGCATTGGCGTTGACACGGCCTTTTGGGGCCCTCGCGGAATCGATGAACAACCGATGAGCTATCTGGGGGTTGCGGATTTTGCGGCGCCCCTTGAGCAGAGGTTTTTTGTGGTGGGGACTGTCTATAACGACCGTAACCATAACGGTCTTATCGATGAATATGAAGGGATCCCCGGCCTGAACATAACTCTCAAACCCGAGGATGGGGCTGCCGGCTCGGAGACTGTGACAGGAAGAAGCGGTCCCACCGGTCACTATCAGATAAACTTACCCAGCCTCCCGACAGGCTTCATGGAGCTCTATGTGGAGTGGGAGGGAGACGTTCTGGGACCTTTTTCCTTTGTGGCTGGGACAGCAGCGGGAAACGTCCTGAGAAACATCCAGATAGAGCCGAAATGAAGGGGCGATTCGGCGGGGGTGCGGCTCGGTATGATAAAAAAAGGTTGACAGACCCATACGGATGTGCTATTAATCACCAAATTAAAAGAAAAATGGAATATCGTAGCAGGAGGCTAAACAAAGAATGAGTGACAACCAACCAAGAACCATGAGAAAATCCTTGACAAATAGAATAGGTTATCATATGTTTTTCATAAACGGGTTTCAAAAACAAGAGACGAAGATAAAGTAAAGTGGGTATCAAAAATCTCTATATTAAAGGGGGGTGATAGCGGAAAGGCAAGGAGGAGGGTCTTTTAATTGTAAGGGGTGAACAAATTTTCAAAAACTAATCTTTATAGGAGGAAAGAAGCATGAAAAAGACTTTTATAGTGTTGGCAGTTATGGCGGCCCTGATGTTCAGCGCGGCGCCGTCGCAGGCATTGCTGGGTATGCCGGACGACGTGCCAGGAAAAGATATATTATTACCGTTCCTGGCATCCATGCCGGGTAAAGGCAATGTCAATACCCTGCTGGCAGTGACGGACGTTTACGGTGCGATTCCGAGCTTTCATTATACGGTCTACACCAAAAGAAGCGAGACCGTTTTTGACGAAAATTGGAAGGGGACCGCGTTTGATATCATTTCAACCGATGCGCTAACCATTATAGGCAAGATGGCGCCTTCAGAGGTGAAGAAACTTGAGATAGACCTGGATGGCGATGGGACCAAGGACACTTGGGCCGGGTACATCTACTTTGAAGGCAACTATGGCCAGGCTACCAAAAATAACTCAACAGTTGCACAGATGATGTTTGTGGATATGCCGAGAGGGGTCGCGACGGCTGCCAATGCACCGGTAATTGAGTACGCACCGACTGCAGTCTGCCCCCAGATGATCCATGATAGAACTATTACAAATACGGACGTGGAACTTTTCTCAGCCAGTGCACTCCTATCTGGAAAGTCAATCCAGATCAGCCCGCTCTGTGCTGATGCAAAAGGTTTCGCGTTCTTCCCGCGTTACTATATCATTAATCCGGGAGGCAAGACCTATCTCTTTATCTGGAAGAGCGAAAACGCACCTGCGGCTTCACTGCATGTGTGGTTTTTTAATGCCGATGAGAAGTATGTTTCCTCAACTCTTCCGCTTCCCGACGAGCTGAACATCATCGACATTGAGCAGTATCTGCCCCTTGGCCTTCACAGCGCGTATCCTAAGGAAGGGTGGATCCAACTCCTAATCCCAGATACCGATGGTGCAGGCTTTGCAGCGAACCGTGAATGGGTCGGATATACCTGGATGACAGATCCTACCAACCCTATGGCGTCGGTGGATGTGCTGACTCCTATTCACCGGGATGCCTGGTAGCATTAACGGTAAGAGAACTGACAACATCGTATCGCCTCAAGACGTAGGTTCGTAGGTTGAGGCCCGAAAATTAATCATTAGACGATAACCCAAAAAGCGGACCCTTATGAAGAGGGTCCGCTTTTTTCGTACGGTTAATATGGGAAGGGGGGAAACCGATGATGGGATGGGGCAATGGACAAAGGTTGTTATGGCTTGTCATGTGCCTGCTGACAATAGGAGGCTGTGAGTCAAAGGGACCCCAATCCCGGGAAGGTGAAAGCGCGGAGCGACTAATTTTTGCTGAATCTTCCGAAGGTCTTCCCTCCTCTGGACGCTGGAGACAAGGGATGGCCTTCAGCGACATCAACCATGACGGCCGCCTGGACATTCTGGCCGGGCCTCCAAGGTTGCCCCAAAAAGAGGAAGAAAGGCCCTCTGTCTGGCATGGAAATGCTGCAGGAACCTGGTCTCGAGCTCAGATTGATCTCCCCCTTGACATCGAGTTCGGGTATGGATGTATCGCAGTGGGCAGGTATAATCGGGATGAATGGGTCGATATTGCCTTTGCCATTCACGACTCGGGGCTCAAGGCCTTTAAGGGAACGGCTGAAGGGAGATATTGGGATTTTTCCAATGGCCTTCCGCCGAAAGAACAATTTTCGTCAAGGGCGATTGTCTCAGCGGATTTCAATAAGGACGGCCTTTCAGATATCGCCTGCGTCTCAGAAGGTAGGCCAGCAGGGGAGGGGGGAGGCCCTGTGGGCGGCGTTCTGGTCTGTTATGGATCTGATGCCGACTGGAGTTGTGTTCCCATCGGTGGGGAAGAGGCGAAGGGCCTGGTTGGTGATCAACTGACCACCGGGGATGTAAACGGGGATGGACATGTTGATATCGCTGTTGGCTCGCTGGAGCACACAAAGGATTTTATCGTCTGGATGAATGACGGAAAGGGCGGCTTTTCCCCCTTTAATAAGGGCCTGCCCCAGAATGTGCACTATCCGTCTGTTGCCCTTGCCGATATTGACGGGGATGGTCGGGATGACCTCATTGCCAGTATCACCGGGTTCGGCAGAGAGGGAGTTATGGGATTAAAGGCCTTTCTAAGCCGACCCGACGGGTTCAAAGAGATCTCAGATGGGCTGCCAGATCGGGAGGTCTATTTTTCGGTGGCGGCCTGCGACCTTGACAGGGATGGCGATGTGGACATTGTGGGCGGAACTGCAGCGGGAGGCCTGAAGATATTTTCTTACGAGGACGGTCGCTGGCGGGAAATGGAGGTTTCAGGACTGCCGGTGAAAGGGTTAGAAGTGATTTACAATGTCTACTGTGTGGATTTGAACGGAGATGGAAACAAGGACATTGCGGTCATCTCCTCCTCTGACGGTGAGGCTGGGAAGGGCGGCATCCGGGTGTTTTTGAACGATTACCAAAAGAATTAATTGAACGAGCAGGCTTGTTGGGTCCAAAGACCCCGGCAGGGAGGGGACGAAACGTGCATAGAATAGAAAAAACCGGGTTGATTGCAGTCGCTATGGTGGCGTGTCTGTTTTTTTCCCTCGGATGCGAGGGTGGGAAAAAGATGCCCGACCCCCAGGCGGCGTTGGAGGCGTTGGCCGAGCAGTATTGGACCAAGCGCCTCGTGGACAAGGATTATGAGTTCACCTATGATCTGGAATTGGAAAAGGATTCGCTTTCATTTTCGGATTATGTCAGTCAAGTGAAACGGAGCGAAAAATTCAAGGTATCCTCGGTCAAGACAAAAGAGGTGCGGATCGACGGGGACAGGGGTGAGGTCTTTCTCACCGTGACATCTACCGTACCGACGCTATCAAAGGAGGTGGACATGACCCTTCAGGACCTGTGGTTGTTGAAATCCAACCAGTGGAAGCATCAACTCTTGCCTAAAAAATAGCTCGCTCGTCTCACCTGTAAGCAGGATGCCGCCCACTGCTACTCCA
>JAUPKI010000360.1 GCA_030837545.1 Thermodesulfobacteriota bacterium
ATCTACCTCGACAACGCCGCCACATCTTTTCCCAAACCGCCCCAGGTGATGGAGGCGATGCATCATTTCATGACCGAGGTGGGGGCCAACCCGGGCCGTTCCGGACACCTGAAGGCGGTCGAAGCCGGTCGCATTGTCGAAAATGCCAGAAAGGGCCTGGCAACCCTTTTCAATATCTCCGACCCGAACCGGATCGTCTTTACCCTGAATGTCACAGAGGCCTTGAACACGGTCATCTACGGCTTTCTCAGTCCTGGCGACCACGTCATCACTACCTCCATGGAGCACAATTCGGTCCTCCGTCCCCTCCGTCACTTAGAGAAAGAGGGCGTCATCACCCTCACCATTGCAACGTGCGACGTACGAGGCCGACTCGATCCAGGGATGCTCCCTCCCCTGATTCAGGAAAATACCGCCCTCATGGTCCTCAACCACGCATCCAACGTGTGCGGCACAATTCAGGATGTGAAGGCAGTCAAACAGGCCATCGGACAGGTCCCTCTCCTCCTGGATGCGGCCCAGACCGCCGGGTGTTTTCCCATTGACGTTGAGGACGCCGCGATTGATTTTCTGGCCTTCACAGGACACAAGGCCCTGTTGGGGCCTCAGGGAACCGGGGGGTTGTACGTCCGCGAAGGACTGAGCATTCGACCCTTGATCAGAGGCGGCACCGGGAGCCTCTCAGAAAAGGAGATTCAACCCGACTTTTTTCCTGATATGCTGGAAAGCGGGACCCGCAACAATGTGGGGATTGCAGGGCTCGGCGCGGCCGTCGATTTTATACTGGAGACCGGCGTGGAGACCATCCGGGAGCATGAGAAGGCCCTTACCAGGACCCTCCTCTCGGCCCTCCATGATGTGGCCGGCCTTACCATTTACGGCCCATTGAATGCCGAGGCCCAGACCTCCACCATCTCCCTCACCTTCGACAGCCTCCTCCCCCCGGGCGACCGGTATGACTACGGCGGGTGCGGGGCGGTCAATCTGGAACTTATGGAAGAAGAGGTCTACCCGGCCGAGGCCGGCAATATCCTGAACGCCGAGTACGATATCCTGGTCAGGACCGGGCTCCACTGTGCGCCCATCGCCCACAAGACCTTGAAGACCTTTCCTGAAGGGACGGTCCGGGTCAGCATGGGATATTTCAATACCCTTGGGGAGATGGAGATCACCGCCCGCGCCATTCGACGGATCGCCGGCAGGGAGCATTAGGCACTCATTATGGGAATCCTCCCCCGCATCAGACGCGACCTGGAATTTTTTCCGATCCAGCACCAGGGCCAGCAGTTTGTCCTGATCCGGGACGCTCTCGGGCTGGTTGATGAGGGAAAGGCCGTTGGGATGCCCCTCTACCAGATCATGGCCCTCTTAGACGGCGCCACAACCTTCAGCGACCTCCAGATGGCGCTCATGCGGCAGCAGGGAGGCGTCCTGGTGAGCCGGGATGAGATCAACGGCCTTTTGGCCCACTTAGATGAATCCTTTCTCCTCGACTCCGACCGATATAAAAAGGCCAGGGATCGGATCATCGCTGACTTTACCTCCCGGCGCGTCAGACCCTGCTCCCATTGCGGCAAAACCTATCCGGACAACCCATTGGAATTAAAGGGCCGCCTCGATGAGATTCTGCAAAGCCAGCCGATCCCGTCTGAACCAGGTGGGCGAAAGATAGTGGCGCTTATTGCCCCCCACATTGACCTCACCGTGGGCTACAGGGGCTATTCGACCGCCTACCAGATGTTGAAAGGCATCGCCCCGTCACGGATCATCCTCCTGGGCGTCGGGCACCACCTGCAAAACGGCCTCTTCTCCCTCACGGACAAGGATTTCGAGACCCCCTTAGGCATTGCCCAGGCCGATCAGGGGGCTGTCGCCCGGTTGCGGGAATCCGGCCGGGACATCATCGCCCCGGACGATTTTGTCCATCGCTCAGAACACTCCATCGAATTCCAGATCATCTTCGTGCAGCACGTCCTGAACGATCACCCCGTTGCCGTGGTCCCGATCCTCTGCGGGTTTCTCCAGGCGGGCCTCCCTGAATACACCAGACAGGCCTATCAGGAAACCGCAGGCCCTTTTCTCGAGACCTTGAAGACGCTCCTCCATGAACCGGGGGAGGATACCCTCGTTGTAGCGGGGGTGGACTTATCCCATATCGGCCCCAAATTCGGCCATGACATGCCGGCCACCGCCATGGAGAATCAGGCCCGAACACACGACCAGAGACTCCTGGAACATCTCAGCAGTCTCGATGCAGACAGCTTCTGGGAAGAATCCAGAAGCGTCAAGGATCAATTCAATGTCTGCGGGTTTTCCGCCCTGGCATGCCTTCTTGAGGTCCTGCCAAAATGCCGGGGAAAAATCCTCCATTACGAGACGTGGCATGAGGCCCCCACCCGCTCGGCCGTCAGCTTTGCCTCGGCTATCTTCGTTGAGTAACCGATCCGCCCGATGGAGCAGCCTCTAACAGGTTCTATGACCATCCTGAAATTTCCTTGAGTATCCGGCGCAGGTATGATAAACTACAAAAAAATGAGGGTTCTCAATAAGATATGGCTTTACTCCATCGCCCATTGCGAACCGGTTTGATAATGATTCAAAAGGTAATAAGGAAAAGGGATCTGCGAAATTGCTCCGCGCGGGAAGACCTGCCCTTCTGGCTCACTCGCATCCCGGCCGAACGCATCGAGGCCGTCGAGATTCTCCGCCGTCAATACCATGGAAGTACAAACCGACTTCAGAGATCTGCTCGCGTTGTTGAACGAGCATCATGTTGAGTATGTCATCGTGGGCGGGTACGCCTTGGCCTTCCATGGAGCGCCCCGCTACACGGGGGATATCGATGTCTTTGTCCGGCCCCATCCCGAATGGCCCTGATCCTCATTTCCTCTGCAATTGATATGTGTATTTGGGGACATTTTTCGACGCCATTGGAACTTGCCACCCGTCTGGTCCGCATCTTCTCCTTCACGGGTGACACCATCGTAGTATACCAAAATGTCAAGCAAAAAGCAAGCACAAAATGCATCTATTTACAACTATTTCAATTAGTTAATTTGATTTGACTTTTTACGAGACCATCAATATGTGTTGGGCAAAACGAAGAAAGGAAAGGATATGATTAGAAAATATATTCAGACTGCAATGGAGTACGCCAAATACGAAATTCTCCAAGATGATAGGACGTATTACGGCGAGATCGAGGAGTGTCCTGGGGTCTATTCAAATGCTCCGACTCTGGAGAAGTGCAGAAATGAGTTGGAGGAAGTTTTAGAGGAATGGATCTTGTTTCGAGTATACATGAATCTGGAAATACCTCCCGTTAAACCAGTTCGCCCCAAAGGAGATGTTTGGGCTAAATGACAGTCAATGAATCTCTGATTACCATACACGGCGGCTACCGAAGCCTCAAGAGCTTTCAGGTGGCCCAACTGATATATGATGTAACCGTTCGTTTTTGCGACCGCTACATCGAAAAGCGGAGCCGCACCCATGACCAGATGGTTCAGGCCGCTCGGTCCGGGGTCCAAAACATCGCCGAAGGAAGCCAGGCCTCGGGAACCTCGAAAAAGACCGAGCTGAAGCTCACCAACGTGGCAAGGGCAAGTCTCGAAGAGCTGCGACTTGACTATGAAGATTTCCTGCGGCAACGCGGCCTGCCGATCTGGGACCGTGACGATCCACGGAGGCAGGCGCTGATTGATCGCCGGTGCGCCACTGCCGATGAAGTGGCTGTCTGGGTGCGGGAAGAGCACGACCGTGGACGAGGTGGACGGAGTGGACTAAGTGGACAAGCACAACCGTCCGCCAAGTCCAGGATGTCCACTTCCACCTTCCCCGAAGTTGCCGCCAATGCCGCCCTGGTGCTGCTGGCGGTGGCCTGCAGTCTGATCGACCGACAACTGGCCGCCCAGGCAGCAGCCTTTGAGACCGAAGGCGGGTTCACCGAGCGCCTCTACCGGGTGCGCTCCCAAAAGCACTCATCGCGGCTCCCGTCAACGCCGCCCCCACAGTCCACCCGGTCCACTAAGTCCACCCCGTCCACCGATGATTGAGGAGAGACATGCTCGACACTGACACCAAAGGCCGTATCGATACCGCCCGAGACATCCTTGTGGGAAAGATGCCGGACCCCAAAAGTCAGGTCGAGCAGATCACCATTGCCCTGATCTACAAATTCATGGACAACATGGACGCCGAGAGCGAGGAGTTCGGCGGCAAACGCAAGTTTTTCAACAAGGAGTTTGCCCGTTACGGCTGGGCCAGGCTAATGCGCTCCGGCCTGGGCGGCCACGAGACCCTCAACCTCTATGCCGAGGCCGCAGACAAAGATGGCAAGAAGGTATTTTGAAGATATCAGAGAAGGTGAACGACTTCGTTGTCAAGGCGTTGCGATAACCCGGGAGGACATCATTGAATTCGGGAAGAGATTCGATCCCCAGCCATTTCACACAGATGAGAATGCCGCAAAAGGATCGTTTTTCGGAGGTCTTATTGCCTCCTCGCTCCACACCCTTTCGGCTTGTACCCGCGCAGTGGTGGAGGCACAGGGCGACACAGCGATTCTCAGTGGTGTTGGCATGGATGAGGTCAAGATGTTCAATCCGGTGAGACCAGGCGACGTCCTTTCTGTAGAGGCCTGGTGGGTTGACCTCAAACGATCCGAAAGTAAACCGGGTATGGGTTTTGCTGGCATCAAGTGCAAAGTCACTAATCAGAAGGGGGAGCCGGTTATCGAATATGGTTATCGTTACATGTTGGCCTGCCGTGATTCGTCCCAGCCCTACGGGAGGTCCTACATGGCATCCACTCTTGGCTCACCTTGAAAGATGAACCACGCAATATGGCGATACTTTAGTGCCATCAAGAGATTGAGGAGAAAAAAATTGCCTGAAATCGCACGCTTTTTTGGTATAATCATACGAATGTTTGCTGAGGCAGGAGCCCCGCACCACCGTCCCCATTTTCATGCGTATTATCAAAATCATGTTGCTGTTTAATTGATTGATAATGTTGATTTAATCGGTGGTGGCTTGCCTCGAAAACAGCAGCGACTGGTGGAAGCATGGGCGGAAGTGCACCAAGGAGAGCCTATGGAAAACTGGGAAAGGTTGCAGTCCGGCCAGTTCCCCTACAAAATTGCCCCTCTTAAATAGCAGCGAGGTGAAAGATGGAACATCCAATCTACCGTGTTGTCAGTTTTGAAAGTCTTGGGCCTTACATCCTGTTGGTGAGATTTGATGACGGCCAGGAACAGAAGATCGATTTCAGGCCTGTGTTAGCAGGTGAGCTCTATGGACCCTTGGAAGATGAAAAGATGTTCAGCCAGGTTGAGATCGATCCTGAAGTACAGACCTTGGTATGGCCGAATGGGGCAGATTTTGACCCTGAGACACTGCATATTTGGCCCGAATATGTTGAAAACATGAGGTGGTTAGCTGAACAGTCAGATATCAAGAAAGCGCACGCTATGTAACGGGGATGCCCAACTGCAGCTTGCAATCGGAAACTTGGTCTTATTCGTGAATCTTTATAACGATTCGGCAAGCGGGACTGCAGGGTTTTGAGATGGGTCAGTTAAGGAGTTCACAGTGAAGTTTAGGGATGTGTTCCAGCTCCTGTCCGATTTTTTTCAAGAGCAAGATGTGGACCACGCGCTGATAGGCGCCTTTGCCCTCAATTCTTACGGATATATGAGGGCCACACGGGACATTGATTTCATTGTCAGGAGGGAAGACCAGCGCAAGGTCATTGAGTATCTTGAATCCCTGGGATTTGAAACCATCCATCGATCAACGGGCTACTCAAACCATGTGCATAAACTGTCAGGCCTCGGTCAAATTGATTTTGTCTATGTCGCAGGCCAGACAGCAGATGCCATTTTCACAGAGGCTCGAAAAATGCCGGTCCTGGGTAAGCAGGTCATACCTGTGGTGAAACCAGAGCATCTGGCGGCGCTCAAGGTCTTTGCCATTAAAAATGACCCCTCCAGAAGGCTGAGGGAAATGGCTGACATCGAGTATCTGCTTCGCCTGCCAGGGGTGAATATGGTAGAGATCAGAGAATACTTTGAAAAATATGGTCAATTGAAGACGCTTGATGACATCGTCGGGGAGAAAGGAAGGGAAAAGAATGCTTGACCTTGACAACGACCTCCATTGGAGTCCCACAATTTCGTGTCAATCCGCACAGAAGCAATTCCGCGCAAAAAGGTCGCCGGACCTTGAGGCCTATCTCGATTTTCTGGAAGAGATAAGCGCGTTTCAATCAGTAACGGTGAAAAGGGAGTCCTTTTTCTATAACGACGAGTTTGAATTGTGAGGATAGGTTTCAGATTGGGCCGGGCCAAGCCAGGCGCCTCTACCTGAATTTTGTCTGCCAAGTGCCAGCTTCTTCCAACCCCTGCACTGAGTTTACAAATCATGGGGGTGAATTGGGCATTATTGTGTGTTTTAAAAAGCCCAAAATGGCATAACCTTAAAGGCAGTTGAGCGGACGGCGGGAAGATAGCCGTAGCGCCTCGCGGCAGGTTTTCAGGCCGTCGCCATTGAGGTTGAAAGTTGAGAGGCACGAGGAAATCCATGAACAGGAGAAGGTTTTTCAGACTTTCGGCAGCCTCAGTCGGCGGCATCTTGGTCGCGGGGGCAGCTTACAGGATTTTCCGACCATCCGACCCGCTCCACTCCTTCCACGAAAGCACAAAGACGGCCCTTGCCGCCCATTTCGGAAAGGACCGCGCGGCCGGCATGTTGAAGGACATCCAAGCTGAGTACGCCGGCATAGCCCCTTCTGTGCCGTACATCGGGGGAAAAGAGAGCATGTTTACCGAATGGCTTGATTACGGAGTCTACTATCTGGCCATGTACCGCGTGCTGAAACGGATCGGTTTCTCCGTTGAGCAGGCGGGAGAGATAATCTACCGAACCTACGAAATCATGGCTGATTATCCGGGGTGGTTCTTGAATCTGGTCCGTAGGCTGAAATACGGGAAGGGCTATGTTTCGCGTCTCAGGACAGCCGCTGAGGAATCCCAAGGCAGACCCTATCCGGCAGGTTGGGTATGCACGTTCGTGAATGGCGATGGTCGCGACTTCGACTATGGGCTGGATATCACCGAGTGTGGGATCTGTAAGTTGTACGCAGCGTATAACGCCCAGGAACTGGCGCCTTACCTCTGTTTAAGTGATTTTGTGGTCAGCAAGGCCTTCAATAGGGGACTGGTCCGGCACTATACCGTTGCAGAAGGAAATGACCGATGTGACTTTCGGTATAAAACAGGGCGGGAAACCTTCGTCTACCCTTTGCGTGACGGATGGCCTCCCCGGTTTTCAGGGAGATAAGGATATCATTGGGCGCAGACGGCAGGAAAGAGAGTTATAAGTATCGTCTTCCTACAAAGAATCCAGTAACGCCCGAAACCTTCTCCACTGCAGGACAACCAGAAAAAACAGGATGACGCTCAGGGCAATGCTTGCCAAGCCTACACTCCAGCCGATTTTATAGCGGACCTTTTCGGTATCGTTGATGTCTTTCACAATGCGTACCTGCATCTGAAACAGGTCGTCAATCTTGCGGGTAACCGGCTCAATGGCCTGATAGAGGTCCTTCTTGATGAATTCCGACAGTCCCTTCCGATCTTCATTCAAGAGGATTTTCTTAAGCTGCATCAGCGACCTGTCGGCAGATTCAAATAACAATTGAAGCTCCTTGACCACCTTTTTCTCTTCCTCCGTAAGGTACGTTTTCAGGTATTCACCCCACAAGCCAGCAATCTTTTTCGTTGTCTGGTCAAGGAGGTTTCGGCCTTCCTGCCACGACATCGCATCATTGAAAACCTTGTTTGCGGTATCCACAATGGTGATGCCGTAGATATCAGAGAGCATCTTGAGCTGTTTTAACGGCTTGACGCGATCGTGGTAAATCGTCTCCAGCCCCATGCCAACGGTCTTCAGATTGCTCAATTTCAGGATGCCCAATCCTGCACCCAACGACACAAATGTCATCACCAGAATCAGCACGAAAAGCCTTCTCTTTGTCTTGGCATACTTATCGTAGAATATATTGCTTTTTACCATCTCTTTCCCCCCCCAGCTAAAACTCTAACCTGCTGAGACACCCTGGTTTTCATGAGA
>JAUPKI010000361.1 GCA_030837545.1 Thermodesulfobacteriota bacterium
AATCTTAGAGGATGTCACAATTTGTGATATCCTCAAGACCTCGTCCCGGGTCAATTCAAACATAAAATCTTCGGGAAAACGTTTAACATTTCTTCGCACGGCTTGGTTCAGCACCCTTGTCTCCACACCATAAAGCTCGGCCAGATCTCTATCGATCATAACCTTTGTATTCCGGATGACGTAAATCTTACTGGCGATCCTTTCCGTCGGTGCAATATCTGCCATCTCTTAGCTCCCGTCAGCAATGCAGGACTTTCCTTCGGACGCGAGGCAGCCTTTTGGTAACCCAGGGATATACATCAGTTCGCATCCCCCTCCATCCATCCGAAAAAAACGCCCCTGGGTACGGTAACCCAAAGGCGTCTGGTTAATAACCAAGGCACGCTGAACCGCCCTTTAACTCTTGACATGGAGGGCATGATTTTGTTGCCTTAAATTTATGAAGGTTTGTTTTGTTGGTCTATGTTCGCTCTTTCGTGTGTCTATTAGTCAACAAATCGATATAAGTCAATATATTTTCGCCGTTGTTCAAGCGGGCTGGAGAGCCCTTTGTATTCTCCCAGATCCAGGGGGTCGCGGTCGCCGTGAAAAGGGCCCTGGGATTGGAATTGGCACGACTCGAATATCTGCCGAATCCCTCATCTTCACACCTCAATTTCCCCGGCGCAAAAAAACTCTGCGTCTTAGTGGCGTTGTGTGAGGATTTTTTGTTGCGGCGGCTACGCCGCCTTAAGAGAGAGAACTTCATTCAGCTCCCGCAAAGATTCCAGCGGCTTCCCCTAACGCGTTTGATTAAACCCCATACAGCCTTTGCACTTTGACATGCGTGGATGGATATTTTATACTGCCCAGACTGAGCCATGAGAGGCAGATACCGATACCACATATCTTGTAATCGACCATTCGGAGGGGCATATGGAGATAGAGAATACCGGCAAAGAAAAGGATCGTTTCATCATCACGGTCACAGGGAGAATAGATGCAGTCACTGCGCCTGAATTTGAAACCCGCTTGCTGGATTGGATTAATGCGGGAGAGACCCGGCTTATCGTGGACTTGGGGGGACTTGAATATATCAGCAGCGCAGGCCTTCGAAGCATCCTGACGATTGCCAAAAATCTGAAGACAAAACAGGGGAAGTTAGCGCTTTGCTCCCTCCGCGATACGGTCAAAGAGGTTTTCGAGATCTCCGGCTTCAGCACGATCATACCGGTGTGCGAATCCGTAGCGGCCGCCGTCAAAGAGAAATAGGTTTCTGAACAGGCGGGATCCGCAAAGGAAGGCTATATCCGATGCCAGAGATAACATCCCCTGCCAGGATGGCGCATCTGGAACGTCTGATCCAATTTGTGGCCAGGCATGCCGAAACGGCTCACTTTCCAACCCAGCGGATTAGGGAGATTGAGCTGGCTGTGGAAGAAATCCTGGTCAATATCTTTAGTTATGCCTATCCTGACACGACGGGCGATGTCTCGCTGACGTGCCGGGTGGAGGACGATTTGCGACTGGTACTGGAAATTTCAGACACGGGGACCCCCTTCAATATCCTGAACGTACCAGCGCCGAATGTAGCTGCCGGCATCTATGAGCGACAGGTCGGTGGTTTGGGTGTCTTTTTCGTAAAAAAAATGGCGGATGAGGCGCACTACCGTCGGGATGGAGACCGCAATATCCTGATGCTGATCTTTGGCAGACATCGCCATGGGGCTGAGGGACAGGAGCATGCCGGCGGTGTTCAAGAATAGGGGGATCGCCTTCAGGCTCGTCTTCCTGATTCTTATCAGTGACGCTGCCATATTCGTCTGTATCTTCGGATACAATTATCGGGTCTCCCGACAGATCATTGAAAAAGACATACGGGCGAACGCCCGAAACCTGGTCATGGCTACGGTGAACAGGATTGACACAGCACTTCTCCCAGTTGAAAAGATCCCAGAGAACCTTGCCTATTTCCTGGAGAACTCCCCGCCTCTGGCCGAGGAAGAGCTGAAAGGCCTGCTTCGTGCGATCGTCGAAAACAACCCGGACATCTACGGCGCCGCCATTGCATTCGAACCCCGCGCGTTCGGCAGAGACACACGGTGCCAGGCCCCCTATTACTGCAAGAGCGGGGACAGCCTGAGATTCACCTGCCTGGGCAGCGATTCCTATCGTTATTTTTTGTGGGACTGGTACCGAATTCCACAAGAGACCCGGCATCCGGTCTGGAGCGAGCCCTATTATGACAGGGGCGGGGGCGACATCGTGATGGCCACCTATTCCGTTCCCTTCTATCAGACAGTTTCCGGGGAAAGGCGATTCATGGGGGTTGTCACCGCAGATATCTCCCTCTCATGGCTGACAGACATCATCTCCTCCATCAAGACAGCCGAGTCAGGCTACGCATTTTTGGTTTCCAAAAAAGGACACTTTCTGGCGCACCCGCAAACCGATCTGGTCCTGAAAAAAACCATATTCGATGAAGCCATGACCCGGAATGATCCTGATCTTTATTCGATCGGAATGGCCATGACCGAGGGCAAGACTGGGTTTTCTCCCCTCACCAGCATGGTTACCGGTAAGGCGTGCTGGATAGCGTATGCGCCCCTGGCCTCCAGCAACTGGTCCCTGGGCGTCCTGTTTCCCCAGGATGAATTGACGGCCGATATCACCCGCCTGAATCATGTGGTGTGGACCCTTGGCCTGTTCGGATTTCTGCTCCTCGCAGGGGTTATGATCACGATAGCCAGCTCCATCACCCGTCCTCTGAGGGACCTGGCAACGGCAACGGAAGGGATCGCCGCAGGGAATCTGGATGTCCCCCTCCCTCCCATCAAGTTCCCCCGGGACGAGGTGGGCATGCTGACAGATGCGTTTGCCCGCATGGTGGACTCGCTCAAGCGATACATCCGGGATCTGACAGAAACGACCGCTCAAAAGGAACGGATCGAAAGCGAGTTGCGGGTGGCCCGCGATATCCAGATGGGGATGCTCCCCAAGGCATTGCCCCCAGTGACGGGCATTTTAGAGTTTGACATCTATGCCACCCTTGAGCCGGCAAGACAGGTGGGAGGTGATCTATATGACTTCTTTCTTGTGGATGACGACCACCTCTGTTTCACTATCGGGGATGTGGCAGGGAAGGGGGTTTCGGCAGCCCTCTTCATGACGGTCACCCAGACCCTCAACAAAACAAAAGCCATTCAAGGACGGGGCCCAGGGGAAATCCTCAGCAGCGTCAACAAGGACCTTTCCGTGGAAAATCCGTCCTTCATGTTTGTGACTGTTTTCATGGGCATTCTTAACATTCGTACCGGCGACCTGGAATTCTCAAACGGGGGACACAATCCGCCCTACCTGATCCGTACGAACGGCACGATCGAGGCCCTTGAACTGACCGACGGACTCGCACTCGGGATCGAGGGGGATTTTTCCTACCTGGCAAAGAAGACCTCCCTCAGAACAGGCGATACGGTCTTTCTCTATACCGACGGCGTGACAGAGGCCATGAATCAAAAGAAGGAGCTCTTTACACAGAAACGGTTGGAACAGGAGCTGTCCATACGAAAGAACCAGCCCCTTGACCGTATGGCAACAGGCATCATGGGACGGGTCAAGGCCTTTTCTGAGGGAGAGCCCCAGGCGGACGACATCACGATGCTGATCGTGAGGTTCCATGGGCAGGGTGATCAGGGGAATATCAACGCACAATGAAGAGGCCTGGCAAAGTCGGAATCACGGGAGGTGCTGCGACATGGCGGCGATAGAGTTCGAATTGAATGACAAAGTGGCGGTCCTGACCATGAATGACGGGGAAAACCGGTTCAATCTACCCTTTTTGAAGGCATTTCTCGATGCGCTGGATCAGATCGAGGCCGATACCGACGCCCGTGCCCTGGTGGTGACCGCTTCCCACGAAAAGATATTCTGCAACGGGATCGACCTGGACTGGCTGGCGCCTATTATTAAGAAAGGGGACCGGGAAACGGCCGCCCACTTCTTTTTAACCATGAACCGTCTGTTCAAGCGGATCCTCCTCTATCCCATGCCCACCATTGCGGCCATATCCGGGCATGCCTTTGCGGGTGGCGCCATCATGAGCTGTGCCTTTGATTTTCGGTTCATGCGCTCGGACAGGGGATTTTTCTGCTTTCCAGAGGTCGATCTGGGAATCCCGTTCCTTCCGGGCATGATTGCGCTGATCGCAAAGGCCATCCCCCAGTACAAGATGGAGGAGCTTCACTACACCGGCAAGCGGGCAACGGCCGAGGAGTGCGCGGACCATCATATCATCACCAAGGCATGCCACGTAAACGACCTCATGAACGAGGTCCTCTCCTTTGCAAAGGGACTCAACAAGCGGAGAGAGGTGATTGCCGTGATGAAACAACGGATGTACCCGGAGATTGTCCATGCCTTTGACGTGGATGATCCGCCGGTGATTGCATCAGGCATGTTCTATGTGTGAGGGGTGGGACAGCGCTTCAGCCAGAGTTTCATAGCATCGAGGAGATCGTTGCTTTCCTTGCTCAGACCTTTAAAGAATGAGAGCGTTTCCCTGATAGATCCTCCCTTTGCCCTCAGGACCGCCTCAAAGAGATCAAAATGGCGGTGATACAGACCCACTGCCACGATGGTTGCATTGTTAAGGGGTCTCAGGCCAAAGCGGGTAAATCGGTCGGTCCTGAACCTTTTTGAAACATCTTTGAAGGTTCCAAGGGACGCTGCGAAAATCTCCTCTCTTTGGGTCAGTTTTTCCTCATAGCTCAGAGATGACCCATAAAGACATTCCAGTTCATCCATTAGAGATGCCACGAACCTGGAGAAGAGACGTTCATCTTCGATAGACGCCTTGGCCGTTAGGGTATACGGGTGGGACGGGCCGAAGGCGTGCTCGAAAAAGAGATATGCCCCCACCTTTCCGACCAAGACCGCCAGGCCCTCATTGAACGCACTCTGTCCCTTGAGGTACAGGGTGGTGTGGGTCATTTCGTGGAGGATGGTTTCGGCCAGGTCAGAGGTGGACCCCCGAATCAGATTCAGGGTGACAGGGTCTTTGAACCATCCCAGGGTGCTGTACGCATCTGCAAGGCCGATGCACACGTCCAGATCCTGCCCTGCGAGCCGGTCCCGCTCCTCCTTGGCCCGTTCCAGGTCAAAAAATCCCAAGTAGGGGATATCTCCTACAAAGGGAAACCACCAGGTCTGTTGACAGAGACAGTCTTTGGGAGCGGCGGACACCGTGTAGATAGGACACTGGGAAGAGGAGAGATAAACGGTTTCGTAGTTGTCTGTCTCTGTTAGGCCGAGTTCCTTCTCCCCGAATGTCTTGATGCGGGCAACCAGTCGAAGCCTCTCCTGTTCATCAGGGGGAAGGGACCTGTCGTTCAAGGCCTCCTGGATCGAGATCGAGTCCTTGAGGAGACGAAACTGACCCGAGGCTGCATGAAACAGATAGGCTACATCGCATCCCGAGCAGAACAGGATAAGGATGAGCACAACCCACACCCTCTTTTTCTTTGTCACGGCAGAATGTCCTTATCCCTTTTTCTATTTCGTAACCGCTCACAGGTTCCCCATTGACAACTGCACGAAAAGAGAATAGGAGAAATAAAATACAAGCACAAGGCAGTATAGGTTCCCACGACGGAGCGTGGGAATGAGAGGGTCTTGAACCTTTGAACCCTTGAACCTCTAAACCGTGAAGAAGGAGGTATTGCCATGGCTGAAGAGCAGGTTGGGGTGATTGTCAAGTTTTTCGCCAAGCCGAGTGTTGCCGCCCTGGAGGTGACGCGCGGGACTATCCAAAAGGGTGATTTGCTGAGATACAAGGGCCACACCACCGATTTTACAGAAGAGATCGCCAGCATGGAGGTCGATAATCAGCCCGTGGATGAGGTCAAGACCGGCGACCTCGTTGGGGTGAAGGTCAAGGAAAAGGTTAGAGAAGGGGACAAGGTTTACAAGGTCTCGGAGTAGCCCTCGATCTCTTTCAGGAGACTGGGTATCAGTCTTCTGATAACCCCCTCTTTGTCAAAGACGTTTGCCGCAGAGAACTTGGGGTATTCAGGGTGATCCTGGCTCAGAAGAGGTATTTTTGCCTGTAGTCCCGGCGCTAATCTGTCAAACTGAACGATAAGCTCCACCAGGGTAAATTCCTCGCCCGGATAGGCCTCGAGCCAACCGATCCGCTTCATGCACTCGAACCGGACGCGATCCAAGAGAAACAGATGAAGGTCCATCACCTTCATCTTGCTTTTTGGATCCAGCTCGTGAAACTCAAATCCCGATCCCAGGTTTTTGAGGCTCATAATCAGATCGTACAGGTAAAAGGCGCCCTTGTCTCTCCCCTGCGCCAGAAATGACAGGGTCTGGAGAGAAAGATCACACAGCCGCGTATTCGGCCCGAAATCTTCCTTGAAGCGGCTGATCCAGTTCCGGAAGCCCCGTTTCACCGCCAACAGGCGCCTCCCCTCTTCCATATCAATGATTTGCGGCATACCCCTTCCCCGATGATCACTCATCCCCTTTTTCCGAAAAGGGGATGGTCAATTGGTACACGCCGCCTTCCATTACCGCCTGAATAGGTCCGTCCGCAGCCGATTCAAACACCTTCAGCATCGATGTGTTCGTGGCCAGCACATCGGCCTTGAACCCCTCAATCCCCTTTTCCTTGGCGATTTTCGCGAGCATCTCGAAAAGGAATCTGGCAATCCCTTTTCCCTGGCAATTTTCGTCCACAACAAAGGCCACATCCGCATAGGGAAGATCGTGGAGCCGGACATACCGGGCCTCGGCGATGATGCGTCCCTCTCCCGGCTCACCAATCAACCCGACAATAGACAGGGTCCTTCGGTAATCGATCGTCACATACTCCTGCATCTTTGCATGGGGCATGGTCTTTATGGGAGAAAAATAGCGATAATAGACCGCCGTGTCCGAAAAACGGTAAAAAAGGCGCCTCATTTCGTCCACATCAGAGGGCTTGATGGCGCGAAAACGTACCGAGAGCCCGCCTTTGAACACATGGTCGCATGCCAGCTCGTCAGGATAGAGATGCCCTGATTCCGCAAGGTAGAGCTGGTCAGGGAACAGAAGATGCCTTTCTTTTGCAAGGCGCACCAGTTCGGCCCGGTCATCGGGATGGGCGATGTCGATCAAGGCCAAGGCTCGCTCACGGGTCGTCCGGCCTTTCATGGAGGCGACGCCGTATTCCGTCACTACCAGATCCAGGGATTCCCGGTTGGAGAACTGGTTGGGGTAATCTTCGACAGAGATAATGATGTTGGGTTCGTTCTTCAGGTTGCGGCTCGGCAGGGCAAAGATGGTGCGCCCCCCTCTCGAAAAGGCCGCGCCGCTGAAGAACTCCTGCGCCTCCCCCGGCCCGGCCCCCACATTCCCCTTTCCGCTGTGCAGGGCGATGCCGCCGGTGAGGTCCACCTTGCGGGCGGGCAGGACCACAATGAAACGGTCGTTGGCCCCAATCCTTCGAGGGTCCGCCACCACATCAATCCCCTGAAACTCGATCAGGGGGTTACGGTGGAGCCAGCGCATCAACTCCTCCGTGCCGATGGCATAGGCAGCGACCGACTTGCCCAGAAAAACGCCTTTGCGTCGATTAGTGACGGCCCCGCTCTTGACCAGGTCCATCAGGGCGTCGGTAAAAAAGGGGGAATGGATCCCCAGATGACGTTTTCCTTTCAGATGGGGGGCCAGGGCATCGAACAGGGGGCCTAAGGAAAACGCAATACAGCTCCCGTCTTGGATCAGAGAAGCCACGTTGGCGCCCACCTTTTCAAACACATCGTCAACCGGCCAGCGTGAAAAATAGATGGGCGGCTCGGCGGACCTTACCAGATAATCAAAGTCATGGATGGAAACGAAGGTGTCGCCCAGAGTGCGGGGGGCCCGATCATTGATCTCTCCGACGACCAGCGAGGCCTGTGACATCGCCTGCCTGGCGGCATCTATCGAAGGCCCGAGACTGCAATACCCCTCATCGTCAGGGGGCGAGATCTGGATAAACGCCGCGTCGATCCCAATGGCTCCGGATTCGATGAGGTGAGGGATGCGCGAAAAAGGGGTGGGGATCAGGTCCACCCGGCCGGCAGTGATGGCCTCGCTGGCCACCCAACCGGAAAAAAATGTTTTAAGGCGGAATTTTTGGGTGTTTTCCTCTGCAATGGATATGGCCTGCCCGAAACTCACTAATTGTATGAATTCCAGGTCGCGGAGGTTTCCGGCGTCAGAGGCCATCAGGCTCCTGACCAGGGTCCGCGGCTCTGCCACGCCGGTTCCCAGAAAAATGCTCATTCCGGGTCGGATTTTTGAAAGGACCCTCCCCGGTTCTACGAGTTTGGATTCCCATTCCATTTTTTCTGATGCGGACATGACGACAGCACCTGCCCATTTAGGAATTGCGAATTTAGGAATTTAGGGATTAAACCCCAAAAAACCAACTCAATTCCCCAAGTTATCAATTCCTCAATTCCTCAATTCAATGTCAAAGAGACCGGGCCATTACTACCCGATAACGCCGGCTGTAGTCTTTGATCCGGGTCTCTTGCTGGTACTCCCCCGTACGGGCTATGATGTCGAGGGTCTTCTGCGTCTGCCAGGGGGCCATTTCCAGGATGATCCATCCGTCAGGATTCAAAAAATCGTGCGCCCCTTCGACGATTTTTTCCAGGTAATACATTCCCCCATCCCGGCCATCTAAGGCCTGGCGGGGTTCATAATCGCGAACCTCCAAGGGCAACTCATTGTATTCCTCGGTAGAGACATAAGGAGGGTTTGAGACGATCATATCAAAACGGTGAGCCCCCTCCATAAGGGGTTCCCATAGATCGCCCTGCCAAAAGCTGACCCTATCCCGTACGCCGTGCTTCAGTGCATTTCGACGAGCAAGGCCCAGGGCTTCCTCGGATATGTCTGTGGCCCATACGCTTGCATCAGGGAGTTCCTTGGCCAGGGCAATGGCAATCGCCCCGCACCCTGTACCCAGGTCGAGGATCTTGAGGGGTTGATCTTCTCCCTTATAGCTATCCGCAAGCACGATGGCCTGTTCTACGATGATTTCGGTCTCAGGCCTCGGGATGAGGACCCGCCGGTCTACGGCAAAGCTCAGAGACCAGAACTCCTGAGTCCCGGTGATGTACTGTAAGGGTTCGTGGTCGATCCGCCGTTTGATGAGAAAACGGTAAGAGGAGAGTTCAGTTTCAGTGAGCGGCTGGTCGAAATTGAGATAGAGACCCACCCTTTCCAAACGAAGCTGGTGGGCCAGGAGCACTTCAGCGTTCAAACGGGCGTTTTCGATCCCCTTGTCTTTCAGGTAGTCGCTCGATACCTTGAGGAGATCTCTTATTTGCCATGTCCTTGGAGACATTTTCGGCTCAGTTCCCGTTGGCCTTTTTGAGAAGCTCCGTCTGAAAATGGGTAATCAGGGGTTCGACAACAAGATCCAGCTCCCCCTGTAAAAGGGTCTCCAATTTGTAGAGGGTAAGGCCGATTCTGTGATCCGTGACCCTGGCCTGGGGAAAATTGTAGGTTCGGATCCTCTCGCTCCTGTCGCCGGAACCTACCATAATCCGCCGTTCCTCGGAGATCTTAGATTGCTGCTCTGAGGTCTCCATATCCAGGAGGCGGGATCTTAGCACCTTCATCGCCTTTGCCTTGTTTTTGTGCTGGGACTTTTCATCCTGGCAGGTCACGACGAGCCCGGAAGGGAGATGGGTGATTCGGACGGCCGACGACGTCTTGTTGACATGTTGTCCGCCTGGTCCTGATGAGCGGTATACATCTATCCGCAGGTCCTCTGGGTCGATTTCCACGTCGATTTCCTCGGCTTCCGGAAGAATCGCCACGGTAACTGCCGATGTGTGTATTCGTCCTTGAGTCTCCGTCTCCGGAACGCGCTGAACCCGGTGAACCCCGCTTTCGTACTTGAGCCTGCTGTAGACCCTCTCCCCTTCAACAAGGACGATAATCTCCTTAATCCCTCCGATCCCTGTCAGGTGCTGGCTGAGGATTTCTGTTTTCCATCCTTTAAGTTCGGCATACCGGCTGTACATCCTGAAGAGATCAGCGGCAAAAAGCGCTGCCTCTTCCCCGCCTGTGCCCGCCCGTATCTCTAAGAGGATGTTCTTGTCGTCGTTGGGATTCTTAGGGATAAGCAGGATCTTGAGTTCCCGCTCCACATGTGAAAGCCTTGTTCCCAGGGCGTCGATTTCTTCCCTGGCCAGATGTCTGATATCAGCGTCGGGATCCTCCAGCAGCAATCGGTTGTCCTGGATCTCTCCCTGAAGCGACTTGAATTCCCGAAAGCTTTTTACGATGGGAGCAAGCGCACTCCGTTCCTTGGCATAGGTCTGATATGTCTTTTGATCCCGAATGACCTCGGGACGTCCAAGATCGGCCTCCAATTCAGTATAGTGCGCTTCAATTTCCTCGATTTTGGCAAACATCCCCACAAACCTCAAGATATCATGTTCCAACGTCGCTCAGGAATTCTCTTGCCCGGTTTTGTCCCCTGCGACTCAGTCCCTGTGCCATCCCGCCATACCCAGGGTCCATCACCACCCCGCCGGCGATCAGGATCGAGGCCAGGTTTATACGTATCGTTCCAGGAGGGGCGCCGCGCCGCCGGGCGCCTTCTGAGAGTCACCCGGCCGTCGCCAGATGCCGTCGGGCGAGACGATCAGGCAGGTGTTGGGGATGGAGAGGTCTTGATTTCGACAGCGATCCGGTCAATAGGAGGCCGTATCTGTCTTAGCCTGTGGCATTGCTTTCCGACTGGGCCTTGTTGAATGTGGCATACTTTTTCCTGAAACGTTCCACCCGTCCTGCCGAATCCACCAATTTCTGCTTGCCCGTGAAAAACGGGTGGCATTTTGAACAGATTTCAACATTGATTTCCTTGACAGTGGAACCGGTCTCAAATTCATTGCCGCACGCACAGCGTACGGTTGTTCGGTAATACTCCGGATGAATTCCGTTTTTCATCTTCTTCTATCTCCTCAGCAAATGTTCATGACCGGGGCGCATAGTCACCCCAACGGGATAAAAATCCCCTGTGTGAGCGGCGTCCTCGCCGCGAGGATCGAGGCTACAAGCCTCTCTCACAGGAAAAGGAAGCCTTGGCCCGTATTCGTGTTCATTGGCGTTCATTCGCGGTTGGGTTGTATTTTCATGGCAAAGTTAATCGCTCATTGAACCCAGAAATTCTTTATTATCCTTTGTTCCCTTGATTTTTTCAAGCAGGAATTCCATGCTGTCCACCGGCGTGAGGGGCGCGAGGAGCTTGCGCAAAACCCAGATGCGGTTGAGATCCGCCTCATCCAGCAGGAGTTCTTCCTTACGGGTCCCTGAAAGATTGATGTCAATGGATGGAAAGACGCGCCTGTCGCTCAGCTTTCGATCCAGATGGATCTCCATATTGCCCGTGCCTTTGAATTCCTCAAAAATCACCTCATCCATCCTGCTCCCCGTGTCAATCAGGGCCGTGGCGATGATGGTGAGGCTCCCCCCCTCCTCGATGTTGCGGGCTGCGCCGAAGAAGCGTTTGGGTTTGTGAAGGGCATTGGAATCCAGCCCGCCGGAGAGGATCTTTCCGCTCGGGGGGACGACCGAGTTATAGGCCCTTGCCAACCGGGTAATGCTGTCTAAAAGGATCAGGACATCCAGTTTGTGCTCGACCAGTCGCTTGGCCTTCTCGATGACCATCTCCGCGACCTGGACGTGGCGGTGGGGGGGTTCGTCAAAGGTGGAGCTGATTACCTCGGCGTCAACGGATCGAGCCATATCGGTGACTTCTTCCGGCCTCTCATCGATGAGAAGCACGATCTTATGGATGTCCGGATGGTTGGCTGAGACGCTGTTGGCAACGTTTTGGAGGAGCATCGTCTTTCCTGTCCTGGGGGGAGCGACGATCAGCCCCCGCTGCCCCTTGCCGATCGGCGTCATGAGATCCATGATTCTCGTAGAATAATTGTCGGAGGAGACCTCCAGTTTGATCCTCTTATCCGGATAGAGAGGGGTGAGGTTGTCAAACAGGATTTTTTCTCTGGATATCTCCGGGTCCTGATGGTTGACCGTCTCCACCTTCAACAGGGCAAAATACCGTTCCGAT
>JAUPKI010000039.1 GCA_030837545.1 Thermodesulfobacteriota bacterium
GCGTTAAATCCGGCTACGGACTCGGCTATATGATTATGACGGCCAGAGACATCCAAAGACCCGATGAGATACTGGCAGGCATGCTGATCATCGGCCTGATCGGGGTTCTGATCAATGGCATCCTGCGCGCCTACGAATCCAGGGTTGTGCGATGGCAGTGAAGAGGGAAGTGACTAAAGCTTTAAGTGCCTAAAGTGAGCTAAAATACCTAGAGTTTGAAGGTGTCAGCGCAATGTGATCGGCTTCCAGCCTGGATTATTGTGGCGAGACGCAGCTCTCATATGAGGGTTTTCATGTGCAGGGGTGAGCCAGGTTGTGTGATGTGCGTTTAGCTCAGTTCAGGCGCTTCGGCTTTGCACACTATCCTTCACTTTAGGCACTTCAAACTCCAAACTTTAGGCACTTGCCAGAAGAGGGGACTATGGGTCTGGAACTCATCGGCCTGAGTAAGGTCTTTGGCGGCAAGAACGGGGATGAGCCACTCCATGTCCTTGAGGACATTCATGGCCGGGTAGAGGAGGGGCGATTCCTCTCCATTATCGGTCCGAGCGGATGTGGAAAAACAACGCTCTTGAGGATCATCGCGGGACTGGAAAGGCCCTCATCCGGCCAGGTCCTCATTGATGGGAGGGAAATCGCATACGAGAGCGACCGGATCGGCCTTGTATTTCAGGAATACGCCCTTTTTCCCTGGCTGACGACCCTTCAGAACATCGAGTTGGGGCTGGAGATCATGGGGGCGCCCAAAAAGGAGAGGCTTGCGGCCGCCATGGACTACATTTACCGATTCGGTCTCAGCGGATTCGAGGACCGGTATCCTCGTGAGCTGTCAGGGGGCATGCGGCAACGGGTGGCCATCGCCCGCACATTGATCACTGATCCCAAGGTCGTACTGATGGATGAGCCGTTCGGTTCCTTAGACAGTCAGACCAGAAATGACCTCCAGGCATTTCTCCTAAAACTCTGGGACACCCAGCGGGTGACCATCATCTTCGTCACCCACAACGTGGATGAAGCCGTCTTCCTGAGCGATGACATCCTGGTGCTGTCCAGCCGTCCGGCGAGGATTATCGACCGGTTCCAGGTCGATTGCCCGCGACCCAGAGATCGAACCAGCGCAGCGTGCAATATGATCCGGAAGAGGGTGCTGGAGGCCCTGGAAGCCCAGAAGAAGAGCATGTTGGTTTAAATATGAGAAAAAAAGTTCATGGGTTCAGGGTTCAGCGTTCAGGGTTCAGGGTTAGGACAAGGACAGCATCCACGGCTTGGGGTGTTTTTAAGTATGCCCGATTCTGCAATGAATCAGTGGAACAAAACCAGCACGTTGGCATTTGAAGCCAACCTCTGAACCTCTAAACCTTTGAACCTTAAACCCCAGAAAAAAGGAGCGAAATCATGAAAATCGTCGGCGTATCCTGCAGCGCACGCAAGGAGAAAGCTACCCGGTATGCGTTGGATTTCTGTTTCCGAGCGATCACTGAGGCCTATCCTCAGATTTCTACCGTGACCATCAATCTGGCGGAAAAGGAGGTCAATGTCTGCAAGGTCCTCGGCCACTGCGCGAAAAAGCTGACATGCGGTCAGAAGGATGACTTCAATGAACTTATTCCCATCCTTTCCGACCCGGATGTCGGCGGCCTGATCGTGGCCACCCCGGTCTATATGGGCGCCATGAGCGGCCAGTGCAAGGCATTTCTGGATCGGTGCGTCATGTTCAGACGTAACGGATTTTTGTTTCGAGACAAGGTGGGCGGGGTTATTGCGGTGGGCGGATTCAGAAATGGGGGCCAGGAAGCAGTCATCCAGAGTGTGCACGCCGTTATGCTGGTCCAGGATATGATTATCGTAGGCGACGGCAAACCCGGCGCTCACTTCGGAGGGACCCTATGGAGCGGACACCCGGAAGGTATCGAGCACGATGAGGTGGGTCTCGAGACGGTCCGGAGTCTCGGCCGAAGGGTTGCTGAAGTCGCCCTGAAAGTGGCGGGATAGATCGGATGATCGGCCAGGTCGTAACAGAGATTCAGAGTCTCGGGGTATGTCTCGGAAAGGGAGTCCTCCGAAGACAAGGGGGGGCAGGCCCGGCGGACGCGGGGTCGTTTCTGATCGATGGCATGGCTGTCAGTGTCCCGACGGCCAGTCCCTTCGTATCGGCCTCTCCTTATTCCCTTAGGGACGAAGAGGGGCATATTTTTCTCTGTAAAGATGGGACGGCTCTCCTTCCCGTGGAGATGATACCACGGCCCCGGTTTTACGACCGGACCGCCGGCGATGGGACTCCCTGTTCAAAAATCGGCCTGCTCCATGGAAAGGACTGCCTCGCCACATCGGTGCTTCAGACCTGCATCTACTGGAACTCCGACAGCCGATGCCGGTTCTGCGGGATTGAGCTCTCGTTAAAGAACCAGCAGACGATTCCGTTGAAGACGCCCGATCAACTGTCAGAGACAGCCCGCCTGGCGAAGGCCCTGGATGGGGTCAGGCATGTGGTCCTGACCACGGGAACGGGGAGGCCCCCGGGGAATGAGATATCGATTCTGGCTGAGGCATGCTCGGCCATCAGGAGCGTTGCAGACCTTCCCGTGCATGTCCAGTTTCTTCCCCCCGCTGACCTGGAAAGACTCCATGAGCTGAAGCGCTCCGGGGTGGACACCGTTGGCATCCACATTGAAAGCCTCGACCTGGAGGCCCTGTCAAGGATGGCCCCTGTCAAGGCGGCCATCGGTTTAGCGCGATACGAGGCGGCCTGGAAGGCCGCCGTGGAGATCTTTGGACCGAATCAGGTCAGCAGCTTCCTCATTGCAGGCCTGGGCGAAAACCCCGATTCTATCGTATCCGGCAGCGAATACCTGGCAGATCTGGGCGTGTATCCCTTTGTGGTCCCCCTGCGGCCCATCCCCGGATCCTTGCTGGAAGATGCGCTTCCACCTGATCCGGCCATCATGGCAGTCATCTACGAAAAGGTGGCCGGGATATTGGAGAAGGCGGGTCTTTCCGCCACAGGCTCCCTGGCAGGCTGTGTCCGGTGCGGGGCCTGCTCGGCGCTACCCCTCTATGAGCGGCCCGTGGCCGCTCTGACGTGCCATCGGGCGAGGACGTCCGACGAATTGAACCGAGCCTTTGACATTCGAAAAGAGGTGTTTGTGCAGGAGCAGAAGCTCTTTGAGACCTCGGACCGAGACACAAACGACCCTAACAGCATCCACCTGGTGGCAAAACACGGTCAGGAGGTGGTGGGCACGGTGAGGGTTTTCAGGAATGGCAACGGCAACGGCCACTGGATCGGGGGCCGACTTGCGGTGAAAAAAGGGTATCGTGCCTCCGGCGCCGGGGAACTCCTGGTCCGGAGGGCCGTGGAAACCGTCAAAAGGAAGGGGTGCACCCGATTCAAGGCCCATATCCAGGAGGAAAACATCCCCTTCTTTTCACGACTGGGATGGAGAGGCGTTGAAGGGCCCTCGGTCTATTTTGGGAGAGTACATCAGGTCATGGAGGCGGACCTTGAACCGAAACCTGACGCAGTTGGTTGAAAATACACGAAATTACCTCGGGCTTCTGCGAAAAAGGCCGATTGAGGAGGTGTATGCAAAGCTGATTCTGGGGGGTGAACCCGGTCCCCAGTTGCCCAACTACGGAGACGATGCCGCCGTGATCCCCTGGAAGGACGGCTACCTGCTCCTGGCCGCCGACGGCATGATGACCCGGTTGCTCATCCATGAACCCTATGCAGCCGGAAAGGCATCGGTCATGGTGACGGTCAATGATATCTACGCCATGGGGGGGCGGCCCCTTGCCATGGTCAACGTCCTGGCCAGCGGCGACGATGCGCATCGTTCAAAGGTCATCGATGGGATCCGAAAGGGGTGTGAAAAACTGCGGGTACCCATGGTCGGGGGCCACCTCCATCCCGACGCCCCCTCGGACGCGCCCTCTCTCTCTGTGGCTATCTTAGGTCATGCGAACAAGCTGCTCCGGAGCCACCTCGCAGCCCCGGCGGACGATCTGATCTTTGCCGCAGACCTCAACGGTCAGGTGGGATGTCATTCCGTGGTAAGCTGGGATGCCAATTCAGGAAAGACCCCTGAGGAATTGATCCATCGACTGGAGGCCCTCCCCATCATCGCGGAGAATGGGTGGGCCAAGGCGTGCAAGGATGTCAGCAATGCAGGCCTCTTAGGGACCCTTTCCATCATGATGGAAAACTCGGGAAGGGGGGCCGAGATTGACCTGGAGTCCGTTCCCTGCCCGCCGGAAATGGGTCTCCTGGACTGGATGGTCTCTTTTCAGAGCTTCGGATTTATCCTTTCCGTTAAGCCAGATAACTCCCGGCCGATCATTGATCTATTCCGGGAAAGGCATATCCATGCCGCGGTGGTCGGCAAGGTTACAGACACGCAAAGGGTCACCATTAAGAGCGAGGCCGAATCTCAAACGGTCTTCGACTTCACAACAGAGAGGATTACCGGCATCACCTGCCCCCTCTGAGTAACTACGAGAGACAAGCTGAAAGC
>JAUPKI010000362.1 GCA_030837545.1 Thermodesulfobacteriota bacterium
TGAAATAACCACGTCTTAAAATGTCATAAAAAATGGATCCGATTCAGGTGGTTACTAATACAATATAACAAACATTTCAGGTTTGAGAAGCGCAGCGGGCGGGGAATACCCACCACCCTGTTGTCAGCCAGCCGCTTTGAATCCTTCGTGGAACTCAACGATGCCCTGCGAAATATGGCCATCCAAAGGCAAGGCGAAGAAGACCTCTTCCGGTACTCCCTCATGGCCAAGCCCCCGGATGTTCTGGAACCCGAAGCGCCTGTAGTACTCCGGATGCCCCACGAGGCAGCATCCCCGGGCACCAAGGTCCTTCAGACGTGATATCCCCTCCTGTATCAACGCGGTGCCAATCCCCCTTCGCTGGCATTCCGGCAATACCGACACAGGTCCAAGTCCGTACCAGTTCGGGGAACCATCAGAAATCGTCACCGGGGAGAATGCAATATGTCCCACTGCGCGCCCGTCCACTTCAGCTACGAGCGAGACCGTGAGCGCCTTGGCGGCACGCAGTGCGGCAATGATGAATTGCTCCGTATGATTGCTGATTGCCAGAGTCTTGAACGCACAGACCGTGATCTCGGCGATGGCGCTGACATCGGCGCTCGTTTCACTTCTGATGAGTACCTTGTTCGTCACGTATCTGAATTCCTCTCTTGATTGACCAACGCCCACAATCACCTGGCAGCGGAAACCGCAGGCTGTAGCTGGTCAGGTGAATTGTGATGTTCGGGACCCATTGTTACGTTTCCAATCCTTCAACCACTGAATTGTACTTTTCGTGAATCATCTTACGATCAAACTCCCAAAAATCTGCCAACATGGCTTGATCCTCTTCATCCGTGAAGTAGTTTCGGGATGAAGGGAAAAACACTTTGTCTTCTTTCTCGATATGCTTGGGATAAAATTCGGTAAGGGTTTGAAGCTTGGTGACAATTTCGGTTAAGGCAGTCTCATCACCATTCCGGTAGCGACTGTTGGCGGCAACAAGTTCTTTGGTTGTCTGGCGACCAAACGTGTGTTCCTCGATCAGTTCTTTCATGATTTGCCGGTCTTCTGTGGACAGCGGTTTATTATTCAGTTCTCGAAAAAGAATGTCTTCCTCCTTTCCGTGATGAGTCCGGTCAGCGTATACCCGTATGAAATCAACCGCTATATCCACAAACACGGGATCTACCCTGTGTTTCGATTCGATTTTACCTAAGACCTCTTTTATAACCGAAAGCATTCGTTCAATCAGACGATGTTCGATCATCAGTGGACCGCGTGCTTGCATGTTTTTATCCTCCTTTCTTGTACTCCCGAACAATATATTGAATAGTTTCCTTTCAATATCAAGGAGTTTCGAGCTTGTCAATATTATAAAAAGATTATGTTGACAAATCTATCTGATATTATTGGTTTTATAAAGTTGTTTAACATCCAATTTAAATTTTTAGGAGGTTTCTTTTCAATGCCGTTGCTACCTGTTCCGGTCCCCATTCTGACGGGGTTTAGCGCGATTCTCGAAAAGCGAGCCGTTGCGGCGATACAACGTGCAGACTATAAGAAGTGGCTTAGGACAGGGTGTTCGAAAAACCGGTTATCCAATCCTTTCCACCCGCACAGATTAAAATGGCCCCTCAGAAATCAGCCCTGCCAGAAAGACTGAAGGCACCATGAAGCGCCGGGAGGAGGGATATTATTGCACCCGTTTTCCGGTCTGTGTGGCGGCGACGGGTCTGGCCATCCGGTCGAGGATGAGAACCACCAGAAATCCTGCGGCCATCAGACCCAAGGCCGCAAAGACCTCTCCATCGAGTTGGGCGGGCAATATGTTGGCTTCAAGGATAGGGAGCATGTTTCCGTGACTATCCGTTATGCTTTCGAGAGTCTTCTTCCAGGGCCAGACCTTGCGCAGGGAGCCCAACATGAGCCCGGTCAGAAACCCCACCATGAGATCGTGATATCGGAGCAGAAGCCATGACAGGAGCCGAGAGAAGGCTGCAATCCCCACCGCGGCCCCTGCCGCCACAACGAAGAGGATGAGAAAATCCCTCTGGTTGACCGCCTCAAGGATATATTGATACTTGCCCATGAGGACCAGGACAAAGGATCCGGAGATGCCGGGAAGGATCATGGCGCAGATGGCGACCGCGCCTGAGACAAAGAGGAACCAGAGGTCGTTGGGGGTGGTTCCGGGCACGAGACCCACCAGAAGATAGATGCCGATCCCGCCGGTGATGAGCGAAAGCCAGGTAAGGGACTGCCATGACTGGACGCGGCGGCTGACGGTCACCACCGAGGCCAGGATCAGCCCCAAAAAGAAGGACCAGATAAGGACCGGGGTGTTGTGGAGAAGCCAGGCGAGGAGCCTGGCAAGGGTAAAGATGGCCGTAAAGATCCCGAGACCCAAGACCAGGAGAAATTTCCATGAGACGCTCTCCAAAAAGGCCTTTGCTCGAAAGGTCAGGAGGAGCCTCAGGCTTCCGAGATTAAAAGACTTGATGGCGTCGAGGAGTTCCTCATAGATCCCGAGGATAAAGGCCATGGTCCCCCCGGAGACGCCGGGGATGACATCAGCGGCCCCCATGCAGAAGCCCTTGGATGCCAGAATCATATAATCAAAAAGGGTTCGGTTGGTATGCAACAGTTTCATTGATCCTTTCTCAGGCAAACACAAGTGTTAGTATTCCGATGGCCCAGCAATAGGGGGCAAAGTAGTAGAAATGGCCTCTCCTGACCATCCCCATCAGGAGTTTCAGGGCCAGAAACCCGATCAAGGCGGAAACCAGAAATCCCGCGATGAGCGGGACGGCCCCCACCCTCGTGACGGCCGCCATGTCCAACTGCAGGAGAAGCGCCCCTATAATCGCCGGTATGCACAGAATGAAGGAAAAACGACCGGCCAGGTCTCTATTCAGGCCCAGGAGGAGCCCGCACACGATGGTCGCGCCCGATCGGGAGATCCCCGGCACAATGGCCAGGCCCTGGGCCGTGCCGACGGCGAGGGCGATGATGACGCTCACCCGGTCCCGCCTTCCGTAGGACTCGGGAATAAATCGGGTGATGCCCACAATGATCCCTGTGATCACCAGCATCATCCCGACCGTTGTCACGGATCCGAAGAGGCTTTCCAGGGGCTCCTTGAAAATAAGCCCAATCAGGGCCGTCGGAATCGAGCCGACGACGACCATGAGGGCGAGCATGGCATGGGGGCCGGGTTCAGGGCGGCGGGGTTGACCTCTCGGGATCAGCCGCCACAGCTCTTGGATCATCTTCCGGAGGTCTGAACGAAAATAGATGCACACGGCCAGAAGGGTCCCGAAATGGAGGGCGGTGTCCAAGAGGAGTTCGGGCTCCCTGAATCCGAGCAGGTTTTTTCCTATCACCAGGTGCCCTGAACTGCTGACGGGGAGGAATTCGGTCAGACCCTGTATGATGCCCAAGAATATGGTTTCAATTGTTGTCATGAAAGGATGCCCTCACAGACGCGGGATAATGGATCTCTCAGAGGTTTGCGACGTGTGCAAGGGAATCCACTTTGGATTTCAGTCTCTGGATCGTATCGGCAAGTTGATCCAGCATGCCTTCTTTTGCCATCTGTTCGCCTTGTCTGGCCAAATCGTAGATCTCCATGAAACCAAGATTGCCCGCAGCCCCCTTTATGGAATGAAGTCCGTTGGCAGCCTCATCTGAGTTCTCTCCTCTGATGGCGGCCTCAATCCCCTCCAGGTCCGCCCTGCTGGTTTCGATGAGGAGCTCGACCAGCTCCAGGTATTCATCTTCATCCAGTCCCAGATTCTCTGCCAGTTCCTTAAAGTTCATATCCCCTCCTGGTTGTGTTCATGAACGGCGGGTGGGCATTGTTGTGCCCAATTTTCCCTTATCTTCAATCCATCAGAATCAGCGTCCTTCCCGAAAGCCCCGCCCGCACGGGATCTTTCTCCATGCGGGAATCGATTGAAGACGCGGGCAGAAGTATTCTTCGGAAAGATGATGCACTTCCTTCCATAGATAGTTCGAGTGACCCGGTTTCAAAAAGCTCTTCTGCATAGCCCAGGACCTCGGGGGCCATCGTGACAAGGATGCCGTCCGCCGCAACAGAGGCTCCGAAGAGGCCGAACCAGGCGCTCAGCACCTGCTTGAGGTGGCGCTCTTCCATAGAAGGGTATGAATCGGAAACGGGGAGATCGTCGAGAAGACCGTGTGAGGGGGGTGTCTCCCCCAGGGCCTCTGCCAGCGGGGATCTTTCCGTCTTGACGCGAAGGAGCATCTCATCGGCAGACGCCCGGTTCTCTTCCAGTTCCCGTTCCAGATGGAGGATGAGATGCCATTTGAGCGGCTGTTCCTCAACCGGTTCGCGAACATCCTTTCCCGTATGACGAAGGGCGTGCCTGATTTCCCATGTGGCACCCTCTCCCGTGCCGAGAGGGAGGGGGGTATATCCTCTATTCTGGCTCATCCAGAGCCGGTATTCGGCGAGGAGTTTCATGAAATTCTTCGGGGGCCTCAGGTCTTCAGAGGGGTGGACGATGTGGATGCGGCCGTCCCGGGTTTCGGTGTCCTCACCGCCTCCCATGTACCAGGGTTGGCAAATGGTCAGGGCTGCAAAAGAGGAGAATATCCTCTCCCTAACCGCCGAGGGGAGGTAAGAATGGGGAAACAAAATGGCACTGTGGTTTTTCATCTCTTTACTATCGCCTGTCGTCATGGCTCGAACCCACTCTAAAGCGGCACAGCCGCAAGCAAAAATATCTCAGAGAAGGGCATGTCACAAACGGCCTGAACCACCCGTTGCCTGAATTCGTCAATTCCTGAATTCCTGAATTCCTGAATTCGTCTATAGTCCCTCTTCCCGGTACTGCCGGGCCAGTTCGGCATATTCCTTGTAACCTTCCTCCACCCACCAGAGCTGCTGTTCTGTGGGTTTGCCCTTGATCTTGCCTGGCACGCCTACCACAAAGGAATGTTCAGGGACCTTCATCCTCTGGCCCACCAGGCAGCCTGCGCCGATAATGCAGAAGTCTCCGATTTCCGCATCATGAAGGATCGTTGCGTTCATGCCGATGAGGACGTTATTCCCGATCTTTCGGCAGTTCAGGACCGCGCCGTGACCGATGAGCACCCTGTCGCCGATATCCACGTCGCCCACGGTCGGGGAGGGTGTGCCCGAATGAATCACGCAGTTGTCCTCCACGGAGGTGTTGCGGCCGATCGATATCCTTCCGAAGTCGCCTCGTATGACCGCCCCTGGAAAGACATTGGAGTCCTCCCCGATCTCCACATCGCCTACGATATAGGCGGCCTCGCTGATAAAGGCGGATGCTGCGATTCGGGGCGTCTTGCCCTTAAAACCTCTTATCATGTTTATGACCTCGGTGATTTTTCGCGCACTATACGCCTGGGAGCGATGTTCGTCAAGCGTATGGGGGCGGAACTCCTTGCGTCATGGGTGTTTTTCTGATAGGTAGTCGCCTGAAGCCTTCGACGTGTATTTTTGAAGATGGAGCGTTTACCGTCCAATTACGCCACGGCGTGAGATCAGGACCCTTTTTGAACCCCTGAACCCTTGAACCCCTGAACCTATTTTCATGGCAATGATTCATATAACAGAAGATATCGCCATCGACGACAGCGAGATCCAGGAGGCGTTCATCCGGGCCTCGGGACCGGGGGGTCAGAATGTCAACAAGGTGGCCACCGCGGTCCAGCTCCGGTTTGATGCGGAGAGATCCCCTTCGCTTTCACCCGATGTCCGCAGGCGTCTCGCTGCGGCGGCCGGAAAACGGATGACGAATGCCGGGATACTCATCATCCAGGCCCGGCGATTTCGAACCCAGGAGCAGAACCGTCAGGATGCCCTGGAGCGATTGATCCGCCTGGTCCAGAAGGCGGCCCTCCCTCCCAGGCCCCGGCGCAGGACTGCCCCGACCTCTGCCTCCAGGGAGCGCCGACTCGATTCCAAGCGGCGCCGGGCCCAGCTCAAAAAGATCCGTCAGGATATGGCGAAACATGATGAATAAGACCTTTCGGGGAGGTTATGCAATGTCCGCCAGGGCATTCGACAGACGATCGCATCCATCTTCCATCTCTTCCCGGTTGATGGTCAGGGGCGGCGCAATCCGGATGACGTTGCCGTAGAGACCTCCTTTGCCCACAAGGAGGCCGTGCCTGCGGGCAGCATCGATAAGCGCTATGGTTCGGGTCGGGTCTGGGCGTTTGTCCGGGCCCGGCTCAACGATCTCCATGGCCTGCATCAGGCCCATCCCGCGGGTATCGCCGACAAAGCTGTATTTTTTCTGTAGGATGGTTAGCCGGTCCCGAAGGAGTTGGCCCTGAATGTCGGCATTTTCAGGGAGATGATGCTTCTCGATATACTCGATGGTAGCGAGCGCGGCGATCATGGTCACCGGATTGCCCCCGAAGGTGGCGAAGGTAAGCCCCTTGACCGCATCAGCAATTTCAGGCGTGGCAATGGTGCAGCCGATGGGCGACCCGTTGGCCGTTCCCTTGGCAAAGGTCATGATATCGGGCGTCACCCCCCAGTGGTCGATGCCGCAGAAGTATTTTCCGGTCCGGCCCCAGCCGGTCTGGACCTCGTCGCAGATGAAAACGCCCCCGGCCTCCCGCACCACAGGGAGGATCCGCTTGAAATAGTCCCTGGGCATCACAATGAACCCGCCCACGCCCTGTATCGGCTCGGCCATGAATGCGGCGATCCTCCCGTTGGTCGTGGTGGCCAGGGTCTCTTCCAGGTCCTGCACGCAGAGATCGATAAGTCCCTTCTCATTCAGTCCCACCGGGGCCCGGTAGATGTAAGGATTGCGGACGTGCCGAATGTGGCTGTCAAAGACTCCCCCCAGCCGCCACGCGCCATGACCGGTAAGACTCATGGTGGTCATGGTGCGGCCGGCATAGGCATGTCTGAGGGTAACCACATCGCTGTTGCCGGTGTACATCCTGGCGGCCATGATGGCCGTCTCATTGGCCTCACTGCCGCTGTTGGTGAAGAGGCACTTCTGAAGCCGGCCCGGCGTCAGATCGGCGATCTTGCGGGCGACCCGGACCATCGCCTCATTGACATAGAGGGTTGAGGTATGCTGGACCTTCCTCATCTGCGCAATGGTGCGATCAGTGACCTCCCTATTGCAGTGTCCCACCGAGATCGTCAGCACGCCGCCGAAAAAATCCAGGTAGCCGTTCCCCTCAGTGTCCCAGAGGGTGCTGCCCTTGGCCCGGTCCACGATTAGGGGGTGGTCGTCATAAAAGGGCGTGATCGCGGGGAAGATGTATTGGCTGTAATCTGCCAACAGGGTTTGGGCCTGATTTGCAGCGTCTGTTCGTTTCATGATGGTGTTACCTCAAAGGGATGGTCGATACGACCCGGCTCCGATTCGTTGCTCTCAACGTTTCTATCTTGATCAGAGCGGTCTCTTTCGCTTGCCATTTGTCAGGGAATCTGTTCATATGGTGATTATTATTGAAATCGGGGATAAACTCAACCGCAAACTCAGACACAGCGCATTCTCCTGTTAGGATTGGGCAGTCGCCCGAAACCCTGGTCGATCCGGATTGCCATGAAAAGGACCCTTACATTTTTTGCCGTCGTGCCCAAGGGCATGGAGTCCCTGCTTCTGGACGAACTCAAGGCCCTTGGGGCTGGGGGAGGAAGAGCGTCGCGGTCAGGGGCCTTTTTTCAGGGGGACCTGGAGACAGGCTATCGGGCCTGCCTCTGGCTGCGTACTGCCAACAGGGTCCTTCTGCGCCTTGCCCATTTTCGGGCTGAGACGCCGGAAGCCCTGTATGAGGGGGTGCGGGATATTCGGTGGATTGAACACATTGAACCGGACGGCTCCCTTGCCGTTGATTTCAACGCCTCCCGCTCAAAAATCAATCATACCCGTTACGGGGCACTGAAGGTCAAAGATGCGGTGGTCGATCAGCTCAGGGAGCAATACGGAACCCGGCCTTCGGTGGATCTCCTGAGACCCGATATCCGGCTGAATGTGTATCTGTTGAAGGACGAGGCCACCCTCAGCCTGGATCTGTCAGGTGAGAGCCTCCACAAACGGGGATACCGGGAAGAAGGAGGCCCTGCACCGCTGAAAGAGAACCTGGCGGCCGCGATCCTCATGCGGGCCGGGTGGCCGGAGATCGCGAGGAGGGGAGGGGGCCTGATCGACCCCATGACCGGTTCGGGGACCCTGCCGATCGAGGCGGCGCTGATGGCCGGCGATGTGGCCCCCGGTCTCTTGAGAGAATACTTCGGTTTTTTGAACTGGAAGGGGCACCGGCCTGAGATCTGGGAAAGGCTTCTGGAGGAGGCTCGAAAAAGAAGGGCCGCAGGTCTCAGGAGACTTCCCCCTATTGTGGGATATGATGCCGATTCAAAGGCCGTGAGAAATGCTGCGGCCCACGTGGAGAGGGCTGGATTGCGGGGGGCCGTGCATGTTGAAAGACGGGAGTTGGCGGTCTTGGTTCCCCATCCCGCAATGAAAGACCGACCGGGGCTCGTGGTCCTAAACCCGCCCTATGGGGAGCGACTTGGCGAGGTCAGCGAACTGAGGTCCCTCTATGCGGCCCTCGGGATGCGTCTCAAGACCCAGTTCAGCGGCTGGCGGGCCAGCCTTCTTACCGGGAATGTGGAACTGGGAAAAGGGATGGGCCTGAGGGCGGAAAAGAAATACTCCTTTTACAATGGGCCCCTTGAGTGCAAGCTCTTGAATTTCCGCATTGAGGCGGAGTGGTTTGTGGAGACGGAAGGGCGCATATCGAGGTCAGCCCCCGCGGCATTCCGAACCCGCCTCGATCCGGCCGCGGAGATGCTTGCCAATCGGCTGCGAAAAAATTTGAAACGGCTGAGAAAAGTGTTCAAGAATGAAGCCGTCGCCTGTTTCAGGGTCTACGACCGAGATCTCCCCGAGTATGCGGTTGCCGTGGATATTTACGGGAAATGGGTTCATGTCCAGGAATACAAGGCCCCGGATACGGTGGAGACTGAAAAGGCGGAGGCCCGGCTGAGGCAGGCGCTGACCGTCGTCGAGGAAGTCCTCGGGGTCCCTGAAGGGAATGTTTTTCTGAAAGTGCGCAGTCGTCAGAGGGGCAAGGCCCAGTACGGGAAACATGGCCATCGCGGGGTATTCCACGAGGTGGACGACAATCATTGCAGGTTTCTCGTTAATTTCACGGACTACATCGATACCGGCCTCTTCCTGGATCAGCGGATCACCCGCAGCCTGATCAGGGACCTGGCGCAGGGAAAACGATTTCTCAATCTGTTCTGCTACACGGGGACGGCAACGGTGGCCGCAGCCAGCGGAGGGGCGCGATCGACCACTTCCGTGGATGCCTCCAGTGTGTATCTGGACTGGGCCAGGCGTAATCTTGCCCTAAATGGACTTAGTCTCGACCGGCATTTTTTTTATCAGGCGGACGTCCTGACCTGGCTCAGGGATGAAAACAGGGGCTACGATCTCATTTTTGTGGATCCGCCGACCTTCTCGAATTCAAAGCGATTGCCATCCGTCCTGGATGTGCAGAGGGATCATGTGGCGCTGATTCGGTCTGCTGCAAGGGCGCTGAACAGGGATGGAATCCTCCTCTTTTCGAGCAATTACCGGAAATTCAAGATGGATGTGGAGGGACTGAAAGGGTTCCGTGTGGAAGACCTTTCAAGGATCACGCTCCCCCCGGATTTTGAAAAACGACCCAGGATGCATCACCTCTGGAAGATTACCAAAGCGACGGATTGAATTGGAACCGTTCATGGGTTCAGAGGTTGAGGGGTTCAAAGAGAAAGCAGGGTTTTGCCTTCGAATTGGGTCTTTCATGTTGCGCTTGCCCCTAATCCCGCTTTGCAGCGGGAAACGGAAAACCCGGAACCTGTGAACGCTCACATTGATTTTATGCAATTTGGGTTACATAAATGCTTGACAGAATGGAGCATATGACATATCCTTCTCAAAATTTTGGAAAGAGAGGAGCCGGTTGGCAAGAGGCCCCCATGGTTCACACTCCCTGTGGACATTTGGAACAACTGAAGATAGACCCCCGACATTCTATTGAATCTCTTTTAGATATGTGACAAGGCGATCGCGGAGGGAGGGTGATGGATTGCACCCAAAACCGTATCGTTTCTTAGGAGTTTGGAGATGTTGAGAGGCGGCTTTGACCTGAAGGGTGTTCTTTATTGTAAACATTTCAAGACAAGGAGGGAGTAAGATGAACAAGGGGGATTTAGTCAATGAGGTGGCCAAGGTTGTGAGCAGCAAGAAGGAGGCCCAGGCAGCAGTGGACTGTGTTTTTTCAAGCATCGCCAACGCCCTCAAAAAGAAACAGAAGGTGACGCTGATTGGGTTTGGGACCTTCAAGGTAGACAAGCGAAAGGCGCGGAAGGGGGTCAACCCCCAGACCAGAGAGATCATCAAGATCAAGGCGAAGAGGGTCCCCAAGTTTGTAGCGGGCAAGGCCCTGAAAGATGCGGTGTAGCGTAGCGCACGAATACGGGAACGAATATGGCCCTCATTGGGAAGAGGTTTTTCCGGTGAGGGCGTTTTTTTTGGAAGGAGAGACGTCATGAAGATTGCGGTGAGCGGCAAGGGGGGCGTGGGGAAGACGACCTTTGCCTCCTTTCTCATTCGGGCACTGGCCGATGAGGGGAGGAAGGTCCTGGCGATTGATGCCGACCCTGACGCCAACCTGGCCCAGGCCCTTGGCGTCAAAAACAGCGATGAGATCGTCCCCATCTCTCAGATGAAGGAACTGATTGAAGAGAGGACCGAGGCCAAGGTCGGGACCATGGGGTCTTTTTTCAAGCTGAACCCCAAGGTCAGCGACCTGCCCGAAAAGCTCTCCATCGAGGTGGATGGCGTCAAGGTCATGGTCATGGGCGGCGTCAAAAAGGGGGGCGCCGGATGCATCTGCCCGGAAAGCACCCTCCTTAAGAGACTCGTAGGCCATATCGTGCTGGCCCGGGACGAGGCCGTGGTGCTGGATATGGAGGCGGGGCTCGAGCACCTGGGGCGGGGAACGGCCATGAACGTGGACAGGCTGGTGGTGGTCGTGGAGCCGGGCAGACGAAGCATCGAGACTGCCCAGCAGGTGCGCAGACTGGCCGGGGACATTGGCATCAAGAAGCTCAGTTTTGTTGGAAACAAGATCCGATCGGAAGCGGACAGGGAGTTTCTGCTCAAGGAAATGCCCGATTTTGAATTCCTGGGCTTTATGCCGTATCGCGATGAGATCATCGAGGCTGACCTGAATGGCCGGCCCCCTTATGAAAAAGATAGGGAAAGTCTGGAGATCGTTCGGGCGATGCTCGACAAGATCAGAGATTAAGAAGAGGATGACGTCAATTCGGTTGACGCCACTATGGGAGGAGAATGGAATATGGGAAAGCGGATTCATAATTTCAATGCAGGGCCTGCCGCGCTGCCGTTGTCGGTATTGGAGGAAATGCAATCGGAACTTCTCGATTTCAAGGGTTCCGGAATGTCTATTTTGGAGGTGAGCCACCGTTCCAAGTGGTTCGACGATGTCATCAACGAGGCCATTGAAAGGACTCGAAGGCTCCTCGGTATCGGCGATGCATTCGATGTCCTCTTTGTCCAGGGGGGAGCTTCCCTCCAGTTCTGCATGATACCGATGAACCTGGCCATGCCGGACAGGCCGGTGGATTACATCAATACGGGCACCTGGGCCACTAAGGCGATCAAGGAGGCACAGATCCAGGGAAAGGATGTTCGCGTCATTGCTTCTTCCGAAGACAGGGGCTTTTCCTATATCCCCAAGGAATTCTCACCCAATCAGGACGCCGCGTACCTTCACTTCACCTCCAACAATACCATCAAGGGGACCCAGTGGGCCCGATTCCCGAATGCGGGCGAGGTGCCGCTGGTCTGCGACATGTCTTCGGATTTTATGAGCCGGCCCTTTGACGTCCGGCCTTTCGGGCTGATCTATGCAGGGGCCCAGAAGAACATCGGACCCGCGGGCTCGGTCATGGTGATCATTCGAAAGGATATGTTGGCGCGTACCCCCGGAAAGATCCCCACCATGCTCAAGTACACGACCTTTGCTGAAAAGAACTCCATGTATAATACGCCTTCCTGTGTGGTGGTCTACATCGTCAGTCTGGTGCTCAAATGGCTGGAAGAGACGATCGGGGGTCTCGAAAAGATGGCGGGGATCAACCAGGAGAAGGGGGCCATCATCTATGATTTCATCGATGGATCTTCTTTTTATCGGGGCACAGCGGATAACGACAGCCGATCCCTGATGAATGTCACCTTCAGGCTTCCGAGCGAGGACCTGGAGAAAAAATTTGTGGCCGATGCGTCTAAAGAGGGCCTGGGAGGCCTGAAGGGACACCGGTCGGTGGGTGGATGCCGGGCATCCATCTACAATGCCACGGGCGTCGGTGCGGTGAAGGCCCTGGTGGCATTCATGGCCGAATTCGAGAGAAAGCAGGGATAGAGAAAATAGTTTGAAGTGTGGAGTTAGCTCACTTTAGTCACTTGAAACTTTTTTGTGAGGTGAGGGGAATTGAAACGAACGAGGATTGCTGAGGTCCTTAGTCGTGGCCAGATCGGCGCCCGGTATACTGTGATGGGCTGGGTGAGGACGCGGAGGGACTCGAAGGGCGGGTTCTCTTTTGTGGAGGTCAATGACGGATCATGCCTGTCCGGACTTCAGATGATTGCGGACCAGGGACTGGTCAACTATGAGAGCGAGATCCTCAAGCTGCAGACCGGTTGTTCGATCCAGGCGGTGGGAACCCTGGCGGAGTCGCTCGGCAAAGGTCAGGAGGTGGAGTTGAAGGCCGAATCCATTCAGGTCATGGGATGGGCCGACCCAGAGAGCTACCCTCTTCAGAAAAAGCGGCACTCATTTGAGTTCCTGCGCACCATCGCCCATCTCAGGCCCCGGACCAACACCTTCAGCGCGGTGGCCAGGGTGAGGAACGCTATGGCCCGTGCGATTCACGCCTTCTTCCAGGAAAGAGGCTTTATCTACCTTCACACGCCGATTATTACAGGGAGCGACTGCGAGGGCGCCGGCGAGATGTTTAAGGTCACGACCTTTGATCTGAACCATGCCCCTGAGAAAGATGGAAAGGTCGACTTCTCCAGCGATTTCTTCGGCGCCCCGGCCAACCTGACGGTCAGCGGTCAACTCGAGGCGGAAATCTATGCCCTTGCCATGGGGGACGTGTACACCTTCGGCCCCACGTTCAGGGCCGAGAACTCCAATACGTCGCGCCACCTGGCCGAATTCTGGATGGTGGAACCGGAGATGGCCTTCTGCGATCTCGAAGGGAACATCGAGCTGGCCGTGGCGTTTCTCAAGCAGATCTTTGCCTCGGTATTAAAGGACTGCCGGGAAGACATGGATTTCTTCAATCGGTTTATCGACGCATCGGTGATCCCTACCCTGGAAGCCCTGGTGTCGCAGGATTTCCAGGTGCTGACCTACACGGAAGGGGTCGACATCCTGAAAAAGGCGTCGGAGACGTTCGAGTACCCCGTGGAATGGGGGGCGGACCTTCAGTCGGAACATGAGCGGTATCTCTGCGAAAAGGTGATCGGAGGGCCGGTGGTGCTCATCGATTACCCCAAAGAGATCAAGGCCTTTTATATGAAGGTGAACCCGGATGGAAAGACGGTCCGGGCCATGGATGTCCTGGTGCCCAAGATCGGCGAGATCATCGGCGGAAGCCAGCGTGAGGATGATTATGATAACCTGCTGGAGCGGATTCGGGGGGCCGGGCTCCGTCCTGAGGATTACGGATGGTATCTGGACCTCAGAAAGTACGGCTCAGTCCCCCATGCCGGGTTCGGGCTCGGGTTTGAGCGGCTGATCCAGTTCGTGACCGGACTTTCCAACATTCGGGACGTCATCCCGTTTCCGAGGACCCCCGGCAATCTGGCCTTTTGACCGGCGATGGCTGGGTAACGACCCTGTCTCATTCTCCCATTTGATCCGCCTCAAATCACACTCAAGCCACGAATCATACGGATGACCTGAATGGGGGAAAGGGTTGGTTGTCTTGTGAGAGAGGCTTTCCAGCCTCGATTTTCGTGGCGAGGACGCCACTCTCACAGGTCTCACAGGGCCATTTTTATCCGGGGGGAAGGCGTGTCCCGGACATCAGCCTCTCTTTGAGCCGTGTGTACCGTTTGCGGGTCTTGTTGTTGCTCACCGCTATGGCCAGGGCCTTCTTGTCGCCGATGAGGATGACGAGTTTCCGACCCCTCGTCACGGCCGTATACATGAGATTGCGTTGCAGGAGCATATAGTGCTGCATGACGAGGGGAACAATGACGACGGGGTATTCGGATCCCTGGGACTTGTGCACCGATACCGCATACGACAGAACGATTTCATCTAATTCGGCGAAGTCGTATGGGATCAACCTTCCATCAAAGGATATGATCGCCTCCCGCACTTCGGGGTCGACCCGGGCGATGCGGCCCATATCGCCGTTAAATACCTCCTTTTCATAGTTGTTCCGGACCTGCATCACCTTGTCATTCACCTTGAGACTCCTGTCGCCCCTTGCAAGTGCCTCTCCAGTGGGATTGAGGGCCTGTTGAAGCGCCATGTTCAAATTGCCTGCCCCTACCACCCCTTTGTGCATGGGGGTCAGGACCTGGATATCGTTAAACGGGTCGAATCCGAACTTTCCGGGGATCCTCTCTGTGACGAGTTGGACGATTTCTGTGAGGACCGCTTCCGGATTTTCCCTTTGAATAAAATAGAAGTCGTCGATCCGGTCCTTCGAGGGTTTAAGCGATGGGAGAAGGCCGCTGTTGATCCTGTGGGCATTGACGACAATCCGGCTTTCCTTGGCCTGTCTGAAGATCTCGTGGAGTTCCACCACCGGCGCCGCTCCGGAGCGGATGATATCTGCGAGGACGTTCCCGGCCCCGACCGATGGGAGTTGGTTCACGTCCCCCACCAGGATGAATGTGGCGTCAGGCGGGACCGCCTTCAGAAGATGGTACATGAGGACCGTATCGATCATGGACGCTTCGTCTATGACCAGTAGATCGCAGTCCAATGGCGAATCCTCGTTTTTTTGGAACCCCCCCTTTTGAAGGCTGTACTCCAGCATGCGGTGAATCGTTTTGGATTCGCGGCCCGTGATCTCACTCATCCGCTTGGCGGCCCTCCCCGTGGGCGCCGCCAGGTGGATACGGACATTCAGCCTCGAAAATATGGTCAGGATGGCGTTGATGATGGTGGTCTTTCCGGTCCCGGGTCCTCCCGTGATCACCAGCACCTTGTTTTCCGCTGCGCTTTTGACGGCCCGCACCTGATCGGTTGCCAGGGAGATGTCGAGCCGCTGCTGGACCCAGGAGACCGCCTTGTCCACATTGATCCCGCGAATGGCTTTCGGCGTGGTGAGAATGATCTTCAGGTGTTGGGCAATACCGGTTTCAGATACATAGTGCCTGGCCAGGTACACCCCCCTGCCATCCCCGGACATGTCTGCCGCGTCGTTCATCTCTTGGATCACCACCCGTTTCTCAGTTGCAATGGCGTCCAGGGCTTCTACAATGGTCTCTGGTTGGACCTCGAGGACCTCCCGGCACTTGCTCAGAAGGAGGTCGTAGGGGAAATAGACATGTCCTTCATCCGAAAGCCGGTTAAGGACATAGAGGATTCCTGCCTCGGCCCGCAAGCGCGAATTTTTGTCGAAGCCCAGCTTCTCTGCAATCCGGTCTGCCGTCATAAAGCCGATGCCGAAGATGTCGGTTGCCAGACGATAAGGGTTATCTGTGACCACCTGGATGGATCGGTTCCCATACTGTTTGAATATCTTGGCGGCATATCCTGAACTGACCTCGTGGTCCTGAAGGAAGAGCATGACATCGCGAATCTCCTTCTGATCTTCCCATGCCTTCCGGATCATCTCGATCCGTTTTGTCCCGATGCCCTCTACTTGGGTCAGCCTGTCAATATCCTTTTCGATGATGTCCAGGGTATTCGTTCCGAATTCTTTGACGATCCGTTTGGCCATGACCGGTCCGATTCCCTTGATCAGGCCCGAACCCAGGTACTTCTGAATGCCGTGGACCGAGGCAGGGACAGAGGTCTGACAGTGGGTGATCTTGAACTGCTCGCCATATCTGGCATGGTTGGACCATTCCCCTTTCAGCTTGACCACCTCCCCCGGCGTAGGCGCCATCAGGTTCCCTACCACGGTCACCAGCTCCCTCCGGCCGTAAACGCTCAACCTGGCGATGGTGTAGCCGTTTTCCTCGTTGGTGTAGGTGATTCGTTCAATCTGGCCTGTCAGTTCCTCGATGGGCATGGCGCTGTTTCTCTCAGGGGTCAGAGGGTTAAAGGTTCTCATCGGTCGTTGCTGGTTGCTTTCAGCTTTGAGCTTTCAGCTTCTCGCTGATCACCGCTTTTCAATTTTAGGCACTTTAGATCACTTTAGGCACTTGTTAAGTTAAGACCTCCCGTGTCTTCTGTGACATCATCTGCTTTTTTATGGATGGAATAAAGAGGAAGAAGACGCTCAGGATAAACAGGACCAGGGTCAGCCCCACAGGGATGATGACCCTGAGATAGGCGGATCGAACCGGATTCTTCGCAAGGAGCTTTGGTGTTTCAGGTTTTGTCATAGGGGTGTCCTCCCCAACTGGATCGACGGGTATCGGACCGGCGACATCAATTTATTTTGAAATTGTAACTCGATGGCTCAAATAATTCAACTTGCATTTGTTCGCGCTTGACGTATCGTTCTGCTTAGATTACCCTTCCACAGTCCAAATGTTCTCAGCCCACGCCATAATTTAAACATCTCGACACATCAGGGCTGCGCCCTGGGTAGTTCAGAAGGCGGCGCTGTTTATACTTTTGAGTCATTTCTCTGGGTCACATCTACGGGGAAAATGTCCACGGTCCGACGGGTGTGGGATGCCCTATCAGAAGTGCGTTCCCGGACGTTTGGTCCTGTCTGAATCCTGCCATCCAATTTTAAATGCCGCTGGAAAAGCCGCCTACTGGCTGATTGCCGGGATTCTCCTCCTGATCATTTTTTCTGGGGCAATCCTATGGCATTGGGGCGGCGGGATGGGCGACAAAGAGTCCCCGTCAGTCGTCGCTCTGGATCGAAACGACGTTCGCCATCTCCCCCATCACTATAAAATCGAGAGACCGGCAAAACCGCCTGTGGAGGCTGTTCCTGGAGCTCCACAGCAGGCAGGGGATGCCAAGTCCCTTGAAGGTCCGCAGACTCCCTCGGCAAACATGGAACTCGTTGTGGTTCAATCCCCGAGGACAGCAGGCCCGACAGACCGACAGACGGCGAGCCCGCCCCTTGAAAGCGATCAACCGCCCGTGGAGGCTGTATCCAAAGACGAGCCGATCACGGACCGGAAGGTGTTAGATGGAGAGATCCGGGATGCGAGTGAGGGGTTTTGCCCCGATAAGACGGTCCTGACTCTATCCCCGGATGCGTCTCAAAAACCTGCATCGGTATCTTTAGAAGCGACCGGGGGTTCTCGTCCTCAGGCAAAGGAGACGTCCGGCAGGCGGTTTTTTGTTCAGGCGGATAGGGCCAATGTGAGGGATCGGCCGTCCATGAAATCGAACGTGCTGTTCCAGGTAATGAATCTGTCAGCCCTGGGACGGTCCTCTGAGAGGCACTGCCTCGGTGTTATAGGGATTTGGTGAGGATGAGCACTGGTGTGTTTTCCAATTCAGGCGTCTGGATCCTCTGGCACGAAGAGGTCGCTCTTTTCCCAGTCCCGATGCGTTTCCTGAGACGATTTCAGGAAACACCGTCCCTTTTTGTCGCGAAGATCAACCACGCTATGCCTTAAGACGACGACAGGGATTCCCCCCTTGAGGCTTACTGTGATTTCATAACGCGTAAAACCCGTGACCAGCCCCTTGACGACCTCCCCTTCCATGAGCGTGAAAAAGACGACCTGTCTCTCCTTCATGAGGGGGAAAAGAGATTTGTTTTTGATGTGATGTCTCTTCCTTGCGGGGATGATCGGTTCCAACTGGAGGTCTCGGACCTTCCGGTCTGCCTTGAGGAGCGGCCTGACTGCATCGGATAGCGCCGCTGGATAAAGAAGCTTGACGTCGGTCTTGGGGAGATGCATCTCTCCTGTTTCGGCACTGTGGAGACTAAGGTCATATTTTAGATTTTCGACGACCGTGGCCTTGACAATGCGATGACCGTGAAGATGAAACTCATAGGGTTCTTTGGATTCAAAGGCCTGATCAAAGACAGAGGTGTGATACGTGTCGTCCAGGTACTCCTGGAGCCCCAAGAGAAATCCCATATCCATCCCTTTTTCAATACGGGCAAGTGAAACGCCGGTCAGGCGGATGCACGGGGTCGTTTCATTGCTTAAAATCCTGTTTCAGCTTTTCCTCGAATTCCTGGAAAAAGCGGTCCTTTTCTTTCCAGTCAGGGCCGAATCGCTTGCTGAAATAACTGCCTAATTTATCAAAAAGCTTTTCCCAGACCGGTTTCCCTTCGCCCAGGACCACGTCTTCGAGGAAGGAGGCCAGCTCTGAGATTTTCTCCTTGGGAAGAAAAGAGACGGCGCCCAACTTAATGGATTTTTTTAAAGATTCCGGAGAAAGGGCGTGAGCGGTGAGCATAACGGTCGGGAATTCCCTGGATACCGCGGTTTTCAGGAGTTCAAAACCATTGACACCCATAATGTCGAGGATGACGATGTCATAGGTATAACTCAGAAGGTATTGGAGGGCCGTGTCATAATCGGTCGCTTTGTGGACCAGGCACATGTCCAGCTCTTCCTCCACGGTCTCCAGGACATCCGGCTCATCATCCACCACCAGGACAACTTTGTCTTTCAAGGCGCTCTTTTCACTCATGGCAGTTCAATCCCCCTTTCATTCATTGTCAACCTGTTTCACCTGAGGCTCTTGCAAAAATCCTTTAGCGTCTTTCCGGCGAAAGCCGGAATCCAGTCCCGCCGCGGCGGGATGGACCCCGGCTTTCGCCGGGGTGACGCTCTTTTTGAATTTTGCAAGAGTCTAACCTGATTAATGTTTATAACAGAGATCCATCTGTTGTCAAAATAAATCACAACGCGCCTGGAAAAAACCCTCTCTTATGGCCCCCTTTGCGCTATTTCCCAAAAGATTTTTTGCTGAGACATTTTGCAGGAGAGACCCGATTTTCTGATATAGAAAGCTCGGTTTTTGCGTCGCCTAAAGAATCTTGCCGGTCTCGTAAAAAGTCAGAATTTGGCCTTTTTACCAAGGCTAACTTGTTGAAATCATTAGGTGTGAGTTTCGAGTTTTTGACTTTTTACGAATGAATCAATCTTAAGAATTTTACAGTTCAGTATTCATCATCCGAGGGACATGCTGATTATGTTGACCAACTGGATGTGTATAAAATAGCTGAAAAGACTGGACCAGAAAAACTTTCAAAATTTTTTCTTGACAAATAGAATGCAGTCGGTTATCGAAAGTCGACTATATACGATATAACAGTCTCAGACATTCACTGCCCAAGGCCATTCGTTGTTTGAGTTTTTTCGATCTGCCGACTCATGAAATGCGTTTTATATCCCGGAGGGAGAGATGAGAGAATCCGCCTTTCAACCCATACTCAATGAACACCTCAGTTTATCGGATAGAATTTTCAATACTATTGAAAAGGAGATATTGAGCGGATCTATCAAGCCTGGCGAAAGGCTTATTGAAACCAAGTTGTCGACCGATTTAGGGGTGAGTAAGTCTCCGGTCAGAGAGGCTCTGAGAAGATTGGAAGGAGAGGGGACGATTACCCTGACCCCAAGAAAAGGTTACTTCGTCAGAAATATTGATCGCAAAAGTATTGAGGATTTCTTTGATATTATGTTCATTCTTGAACCGCATGCCGCCGTCCTATCCCTAAAAGGAAAAAACGAGATTGTCTGCAAAGAACTTGATGAAATAGTGGAAAATATGGATCGCTGTCTGCGGAAAAAGGATTATGACGCATACCGTGCATTGAACGATCAGTTACATGGGCTCTTTACAAATCTCACGAAGAATGAATGGATCATTAAAATTAGACAGGTGCTTCAGAAACAGGCCTTCATGCTCAGGTCGCTATCATTAACGGAGGATCGTTTCCCCCGCTCCTTGGAGGAGCATCGAGCTATTGTAAATGCATTTAAGAAGGGCAATGAAAAGCTGTTGACAGAGGCAGTTAAGAATCACTTGGCTATGTTCCGGGAAAATATTTTGGGATCTGACTTTGTGAAAAGGGATTTGTAATGGAATCGCTACGGGTTTCCAATGGGGAGGGCAGGTCATCGGTTGACCTCACCCCATTCCATGATTGGAACAAATCTCATTCCCACAGACGATTTTGAACACTATTTCGTTTAAGGGAAGGCGTTCTAACACAGTCTCTCATTAAGGTGGGGATAAAGAGGCGATGAAATCTGAACCAATTTTGAGATTTGAAGGCATTATCAAGCAGTTTCCGGGCGTCGTTGCGCTGAAAGGAGTGAATTTCGAGCTTCGAGAAGGAGAAGTCCACGTCCTTGTAGGGGCGAACGGGGCCGGAAAATCCACTCTGGTTAAAATCTTGGCAGGGGTTTATCAGCCGGACGCCGGTAGGATTATTTTTGATGGTAAGCCCGTCACGATGAAAACCCCTGAACAAGCCTTTGAAATGGGCATTTCCATCGTTTATCAAAATTTCAATCTCATTGGCAAGATGGACATCGGGCAGAATATCTTTCTCAACCGTGAGCCCCTGAAAGGCAGGCTGATAAGGCGAATAGACTGGGAACGGATTTACTCTGAAACCCAGTCGGTTCTTGAAAGGCTCCATGTCAATATCGATCCAAAATCCAAGATAGACGATCTTCCGGTAGCAGACCTTCAAATGGTTGAGATCGCAAAGGCTCTTGCGGTTCAATCCCGCATTCTCGTGCTCGATGAGCCGACCTCTTCTCTTTCCGGGCAGGAGACGGATGAGTTGTTCAGTAGGATTTCCCAATTAAAAGAGGAAGGTGTCGCTATCCTTTATATTTCTCACAGGCTTGAGGAAATCAAGCGGATTGGAGACCGTGTCACGGTCTTTCGAGATGGTGAGGGAATGGGTTCGGGGAATATTGAGGATATGAGTGTGCAAAAGATTATCAAGATGATGCTCGGACGCGACATCAAAAAGATCTATCCATGGCGAGCCAGGGAAACGGGTGAGGAGATCCTTTCCGTCAATAATCTCGCATCATCAAACGCGTTTTCGGATATCAGTTTTAGTTTGAGAACGGGGGAGATCCTTGGGATCAGTGGCCTGGTAGGCGCCAAGAGGACTGAACTCGCACACGCGATCTTCGGTGCGCTTCCCATTGGCTCCGGCCAGGTGCGCTTCAAGGGCAGGACTGTGGAATTTAGAAGCCCGAAAGATGCGATTCATGCCGGCATCGGTCTGTTGCCGGAAGACAAGGCAAAGCACGGTATGTTTGAAATTCTAAGCGTTGCCAGCAATGTCACCAGTGCAGGGCTCAAGCTCCTTAAAAAGGGACTCGGACTGGACCTGAATAAGGAAAAAGGTGTGGTAGAAGAATATAAAGAGAAACTCAACATTATGACACCTTCTACAAAGACCCAGATCGAATCCCTCAGCGGAGGAAATCAGCAGAAGGTTGTGCTGGCCAAGTCGCTCTTCACCAATTCAGAGGTATTGATTTTTGATGAACCGACCAAGGGGATTGACGTGGGCGCCAAGGAGGAAATCTATAATCTCATGATCGAACTCGCTGGCAATGGCAAGGGGATCATTATGATTTCTTCGGAACTACCGGAAATTCTCGGCATGAGTGATCGAATACTGGTGATGAAGGAAGGCAGGGTCACGGCTGAAATGAGCAGAGAAGAAGCGAATCAGGAAAAACTCTTAGAGGCGGCCTTATGATCTCACAGACTAGTACGATTCAGTTTGACCAGAAATCTGTTCATGCAATGAACTGGCGACTTTACTGGGAGCGTTATGGCGTTATTGCAGCCTTCATCATTGTCTTGATCCTGGCATCAGTGATGGCCCCCAATTTTCTAAGCGTCAGCAATATACTGAATGTACTTACGACCATGTCATTTGTTCTGTTTGTGACATATGGACAAACACTGGTCATTCTGTCGGGCGGCATGGATTTATCTCATGGCTCACTGGTAAGCCTGACCTGTATGGCGAGCGCAGCTCTTGTCGCGATCGGCCACCCGTGGATGGGGTTATCGGCGGGACTTGCCGTGGGAGCCTTCTGCGGCTTAATCAACGGCGCGATCATTGGGGTTATAAGGCTGAATCCCATTATCACCACGTTAGGGATGCTATATATGGCCGGCGGTCTGGCGCTCTACTTTACCGACGGCAAAAGCATTGTCGGCGGTGATCCTGCTAAGGTCCAAGGCTTTCACTTTCTGGCCGAAGGAAGAATCTTTCATATCCCTTTTGTGATTATTCTGGCCTTGGTGTTTCTTCTCCTGACACACTTTTTGCTGCGTCATACGCGGTTCGGCAATCACATATACGCTCTCGGCGGCAATGAAGAGGCAGCGGAGATTGCCGGAATCAGTTATGCAAAAATGAAAATAATCATTTTTACCCTGAGTGGGCTTTCCTGTGGTATGGCGGGATCTCTCCTGTCAGCAAGAATGCTCTCGGGAGAACCGCAGGTTGGCGCAGGAACCTTTCTTCTTGAGTCCATCGGCGCCGTAGTGGTGGGTGGAAACGACATATTCGGCGGGATGGGGAATGTTGGCCGTACGCTTATTGGTCTAATGATTCTTCATTTCTTAGGCAATGCGCTCAATCTGATGGGCATATCCACATTCACTCAGCAAATAATTGTAGGGGTTGTGGTGTTGTTGTTCTGTTATTTAGGCCTGGTTCACAAGAAGTAGACAGGTTTATGGAGGCAAAGGGGTGGAAAACAATAAAGGCGGGTCTGAATAAGTCATGAAAATAATTGCAAGATTTGATTGGGCTAAGTTCGGGCTTCCGCTGGCATTTATCGCCATGTTGATTGTCTTCACAATAATCAATCCGGCGTTTTTCAGCGGAAGGAATATGATTCAAACCACGCGACAGGGAGCCATCCTCTTCTTGGTAGTATCAGGGCAGACGCTCGCGCTGCTCGTGCGTGGCATTGATTTATCCCAGGGTTCTGTGATGAGCCTGGTCAGTGTCGCCACCATAAGCAGCATATATGGTTTAGGCGCTTATGCCGGTTCCGTCGTGGGCATATTGTTCGGCGGGTTGTGCGGTTTTGCAAATGGGATTTTGATCGCTTTTCTGGGGATACCACCTATCCTCACCACTCTCGGCATGCTCTTTATCGCATTGGGAATAGAACTGGTGTACACAGGCGGCGTGACGTTGACAAACCTGGCAGATATCGATCAGGGGAGACTTTTCTGGTTCGGGGGCGGTATGGTGGGTCCCGTGCCTGTCCCCGTCATTTTTGCAGTGATTATTGGCCTCCTGTTTTACTATTTATTGAAACATACGGCATTCGGACGTGAGATTTATCTTATCGGCTCAAACGCGGACGCCGGCTATATGGCAGGCATTAACAGCAAGAAGGTGATTGTCATCGTATATACACTCAGCGCACTTTTGGCCTCGTTAGGGGCCTTTTTTTTAACGGCAAGGTTGAGTATGGGGTTTCCTCATCTGGGAGAGGGATGGCTTGTCCTTGCAATCGGGGGCGCCGTATTAGGGGGGACATCTGTCTTAGGAGGGAAAGGAGGCATCCTGGAAGCGCTCCTGGGGTCAATGGTCATCGTTTTTTTGGACAACGGACTCATTATCTCCG
>JAUPKI010000363.1 GCA_030837545.1 Thermodesulfobacteriota bacterium
CGGTCAAGCGGCACCAGGAGCGTTTTCCGGCGGATTTTATGTTTCAACTGAGCCGGGTGGAGTTCGACCACTTGAGGTCACAATCTGTGACCTCAAATCAATGGGGCGGGCGGCGCTATCCTCCATATGGCTTTACGGAGCAAGGCGTGGCTATGCTATCCAGCGTTCTCAACAGCCCCAGGGCCATCCAGGTGAACATCGAGATCATGCGGGCCTTTATCCGGCTGCGCCGGATGATGGCCTCCCATGCAGAACTGGCGCGCAAGTTGGAGAACCTGGAAAAGAAGTATGATGTCCAATTTAAGGTGGTCTTTGACGCTATCCGTAAACTTATGGCCCCGCCGGAGTCGAAACGTAGACGAATTGGGTTCCGACCAGAAGAAAGTGATTAAAAATTTCAAGACATAAGCTGAACTAACTATTTCGTCCAACAAAACTTTTAGCCGCCTTAGGGCGGCTTTTTTAATTCCTGGAGGTGACTCATGATTCAAGATTACCTGAAAGCCGGGTATCCGGTCCTGATGGTGCGGACGCATGAACCGGAGCGGTTCATCGGCTCCATGGTCAAGAAGATCAACGGCAGGACCCCTTATCAATGGGACATCGTGAGGGGCTATCGGGAATTGGGAAACGGGGCGGAATGGCAAGAGGCCGACCCCTTCGACCTCCCCCAAATTGCGGCCCGGGGGAAAGAAAGGGCGGGCTGGTTCCTGCGATCACGAAACTTCCATTTCACTTGATGTACAGGTCAGGCTATGGCCTCCAGGCCCTTCTTCTGCACCAGTGACAGCAGCTTAAGAGAAGGCCCACGCGGCTGTTTTTCGCCCCTCTCCCACTGGCTCACCAATCCGACCGTCACGTTCAGATACTTTGCGAACACCGCCTGGCTAACTGTACCGCATTGAACGTTGCCAAGACCACCAAGGCGGCCTTCCTCGAACGCTACCAGATCGATTTCGGGAACGAGAAGGCCATCGAGGATGCTCTGGCGCGTGACCTCTTCGTGGCCGTCAAGCGCCTGTCCAAGGATTTCGGTCTGTCCTTCGCTATGAACTCGGTGCAGCAGTACGCCCAATGATTCCCGAACGACTTGGACACTATCCGACAAGCCGGGTTCGAGATCGCCGTCAATCGGCCTGAGTGCCCCGGTCACAGGACGGCCACCTATGACATCACTTACTTGGGGTGAGCTTCGCGGAGGTCAGATGGCTTTGATCAATGCCACGGCCCGGGGGCGTTCCAGAAACTGCGGAACGTCCGTTTCTCGGCCAGAGAGGCTGCGAGGGGTTCGAGGAACATCTTGACGGCTGCGACTACATCCTCAAAGGCCTCCGGTGCGTCGGCGAGCTTGGCCTTCCTGATGAACCCCTGCCATTGAATCTTCTTGTCTCCGTCCTTCAAGAACGAAGGGTCAAAGACAGTGGGGGCGAGGGGGATCGGTGTGTTTCGACGTTCGAAGGTTTTTTCAACCGCCTCGGCCAGTATCTCTCCCCGGAAGTCGAACGTCCAGGCCAGTATCCAGATGTCGTAGAAGTCCTTCATCCGGCTATTCAGGACGCCCAGCTTCACCATGGCCTGGAACTTTTCGGCGATGGTGCTCTCCATGGTGTAGCCGTTTAACTCAGGCACTGGAAAGTCGAGAAGCGTAGGATACGCGACCTTGCTTGGGCCTGGAACGATAACATCCCCGAATCCGATATCGATCTGCAGGGAAACCTGCGCATTGCCAAGGCCGCCCTGCAGACGGACACGCACGCCTTCGTATTCGGCATCCTCCGTGATCCTTGCGGCCGTCACCGTCTCCGCATTGAAAGACATGCCGTCCGCCTCGACATCCATGAGACAGGCATCCTTCATGGCGGCGGCAATTGATTCGAGGCTGTTGTCGAGTCTCCCCAGAAGATCGATGTCCATGGTGGGACGTGAACCCTGTCCGCTCCACGCCGAAAACATCAAGGCTCCCTTGAGTATGAACCTGTCCGCGTGCGGACTCTTGGAGATCCGGTAGATGAACCGCTCGATGGCGAAGCGCTGCAGAAGTTCGTTGAAGGGGCGGTATGATTCCTTGGCCTTGTGGAGAAGGCGCTGATGCACCGACGCGGCTGTGTTGATGTTGCCCGCCATTACAGAAGCGCCTCGAGGTAGGGGCGGATGATCTTTTTCACCCGGCAGATCGCCGCGTAACGCATAATGTCGTCTACCTTGACGCGCTTGCGTTCGCGGTAGAAGCGAACCGCCTCCACCGCCGTATCGAGGCCGACCTTGTTGCGGAATTTGAAGCAGTCGGCAAGCGTCTTCTCCGGGCTGTAAACGCGTACGCTTACGCCGTCGAGTTCGTGGGTCTCCACGCCCTCCGTAAAAGCCTCGCCGGTGAATCGGTAGGTCTTGATCGGGGGGTGGTCCAGGCGGGGTTCCTTTGCGCCCCGCGGCAGCGCCACGTGGACCTCGTGGGGTATCTGGGTGGTGAGCCCGTGAAACGCCAGCGCGGAGATGAGGCAGATCACGCCACCGGGGATACGGGCTGCAACGGTCACCAGGTCGGGGTTGCCCAGCGGCACGCTGTCGGCAAGACGATAGACACCGCGGCTCACCACCTCCAGCGCCCCGGAGTCACGCATAGCGTAGAGGGTGGCGGGGTGGATGCCCACACGCAGCGCCTGCGCCGTACGGAGGATACCGAAGTTTTTCTTGAAGACGGCAACCGCCCTATCGAAGCGGGAACCATGGCTGTTTGTATCTCGGAACCTCATGATATGATTACCTTCACTTATTCACTTGTATAGGTAATATTATCAATTTTGCCCGCCATGTCAAGGGCAGTCAAAAAAGGTCGAGCAAACAAAGCCCCCTGATTTTTTGCCCGTCGCCGTGAAGACTCCTTCCTTCAGCCGGAAACCAGCGAATGGCCGGGTCCAGAATGGCGTAGGATGGTTCGGGGAAGTTAGGATGCAGGGCCATTGCTGAGTTCCATAATCCGGTCGCCGAAACGGATCAAATCATTCAGGTCTGAGACGATGATCGCTCTGACGATATTCATATCCGTTTGCTGGTATTGATGGATGACCGTATTGCGGAAATGGACTATCTTTTTGAGTTTCTCCGCCAGGCTTGGATCAATGATGAACTTTTGACGCAACAGGTCGAAACTTTCTGTGCTGGAAGTGGGTATACCCAATTTATGCTTCTTTATCAAATAGTTGGCCAGGTCAATCGTCTGTTCACAGGCCCGCAGTACATTGA
>JAUPKI010000364.1 GCA_030837545.1 Thermodesulfobacteriota bacterium
CGAATCATGATGTGATGCAACACACCGGGAGCGTCTAAACGGGCTTGTCTTGGCATGTCGTATTATCCTCACAACGTATGCCATCTGTCAACTTATTTTCTTACCAGCGTCCCATGGGACATGAATGAATTTCTTTAATTCCGATTTGACACACTCGCATGATCGCGATATTATGAGCGTATGGAAACGGATAATTACATTCCAAGGGGTGTCGATGGGTATGCCTTTGACGAGACCCTCACCGGCAGACACATGGTCTTTCTGGCCGGCCCCAGACAGGTTGGAAAGACCCGGCTGGCAAGGCATTGGTTGGCAAAAAAGGGCTGTTCATCCCTCTATTTCAACTGGGATGACATTGCCACTCGTCAGGCCTACGTGAAAGACAATCGATTCTTTGAATCCCCGGCCAGAAGCCTGGCTGTTCATGATCCCCGGATCGTTTTTGACGAAATCCATAAGCGCCATAGCTGGAGGGATATCCTCAAAGGGATATATGATCTTTTTGGTGAAGAATTCAGATTCCTCATCACAGGGAGCGCAAGGCTTGATCTCTTTCGTCGCTCCGGGGACTCGCTGGTGGGGAGGTATAATCTGTTTCATATGATGCCTTTGAGCCTTGGTGAGGTGGTCCACGAAAGGAGTACCTCCTGTTTCCTTGAAGAAATGAACAATGAAGCCGTTTGCCGTGCCTTTGAAAGGGGAGTCTCCGGCACCCTTGATCCGGAATGGGTCGAGGCCTGTGCAGATCTCTACCGCTATGGGCCTTTTCCAGAACCCTTTTTGAAACAAAACGACCGATTCTGTCGCAAATGGCACCAGGACTATATCACCCTCATTGTCAGGGAGGACCTGCGAGACATCAGCCGGGTAGCGGAATTGGACAAGGTAGAGAATCTTCTCTTCTTAATGCCCTCGAGAATCATGTCGCCCCTTTCCATGCCTGGGTTGGCCCGTGATCTTGAGGTGGCCCATACGACCGTGAAGAGCTGGTTGGAACAATTGAAACGATTGTATACTCTATTTCCGGTCTCACCGTGGAAGAAAAAGATCTCCAGGGGACTGAAAAAAGAGAAAAAGTGGTACTTTCTGGACTGGTACTATGCACCGGATGGGCCGGCAAGACTTGAGAACATGGCGGCAACCTATCTCCATCGTGCCTGCCTGGCCATGACCGATATGGGATACGGGGACTACCATCTCCATTATATCAGGACATTGGACAAAAAGAAGATTGATTTCCTCGTCGTCCGTGACAGCCATCCCCTTATGGCCGTAGAGGTTAAGGTATCCGAAACCGCGCCATCCAAGACCCTCATGGAGCGACACCGTTGGTCGGTTGAATCACCGACCCTGGGAATTCAATTGGTGGATCAGAGGAGCGTGCTGAAAAAATATGAAGAGAACACGTGGGTTGTCAGCGTTGAGCGGTTCCTGCGCCTGTTGGTCTAATGGAAAAGTCATGAACAACCAAGACCTCACTTGAGGAGGCTGGTTAGAAAGTGAGAAACTGTTTATTCAGCGCCTTGAATGCGACAGGGGGCCGGGATACAAACGAAAGGTAAGCAGTCAGATATTTCTCTCGATCAGGGATTTCTCCCGTAGAAGCCGCATCGTGCGTAGGAGTTCGTCACCAAGATTTGTGAACGAAGAGGACGATGATGGATCTGAAGATTCGCAATGCCAGAGTGGATGATGCGCCATTTCTTGCCTGGCTCATATTGACTGCGGGGAGGGCGCACGTGAAACGAGGCATATGGGAAGTTGTCCTTGATCAGACTGAAGATGACTGCCTCCATTTTTTAGAACTCCTGACGATGACAACTGCCCCCCACTTGTTTCATTACTCCTGCTTCATGGTGGCAGAGATCGAATCAGGTCCTGTATCCGGGCTTGGCGGCTACGATCCGGATATTCTGGGCTATCCCAGGCTCATGGAAACCCTGCCCGAAGTCTATGTAAAACTGGGCAGGCTCCCTGCGAAGAAGACGGCCGGCGGGGGACCTCCAAGAATCACGGCATGCATCCCACCCTCAGTCAAAGGGGCGTGGGTGATCGACAGCGTCGCGACTCTTCCCGCATTTCGTAGAAAAGGAATTGTCGACAGGTTATTGGACAGCATGCTCGATTTGGGACGAGAGAAAGGGTTTCGTCAGGCACAGATTTCGATCTACATGGGTAATACCCCGGCACAGCATGCCTATGAGAAGCATGGATTCAGACTACTCGATGAATGGCCTGATCCGTACTTTGAAAAGGAAATCGGGTCCCCGGGTATGGCCCGTTTGATCTGTGACCTTTGACGAAACTTCATGAACACCCCGATTCTGAGACCCTATTGCAAAAGAAAGGAGAATACCATGAAAGTACTCGCCCTGAATTCAAGTCCCCGAGGCGAAGGCCAGAGCAAAACAGGCATGATGCTCAATCACCTCGTCCTGGGCATGCGCGATGCCGGCGCGGAGGTCGAGGTCATAGATCTTCGAAAGAAAACCATCCGGAACTGTATCGGCTGTTTCACCTGCTGGACCAAGACACCCGGTCTCTGCATTCACAAGGACGATATGTCCGGCGAACTCTTTCCAAAATTCATCGAGTCAGACCTTGTGGTCTATGGAACCCCCCTTTACCATTTCACCGTGAATGCGACCATGAAGGCGTTCATTGAGCGCACGCTGCCCATTTTGCAGCCTTTCTTTGAGGAGAGCGGGGAAGCGACCAAACATCCTTTGAGACATGAATTTCCCAAGGCCGTTGTCCTGTCCGTAGCAGGCTTTCCGGAAATGTCTGTCTTTGATCAACTCTCCTCCTGGGTACGTCTTATTTTCGGCAAGAGCGATACCCTTGTCGCCGAGATCTATCGACCCGCAGCCGAGAGCATGACTGCATCCTTTTTCAAGGACAAGGCAGCGCAGGTTATGGAGGCCACCCGAAAGGCCGGCCAAGAGATCGTCCAATCCATGAAAGTCTCCGAAGAAACACTGGCGGCCGTGACCCAGGATTTTGTCCGGGACAAGGAGTCATTCAGAAAAATAGGGAATCTCTTCTGGAAGACCTGTATTTCAGAGGGGATGATTCCAAAGGAGTTTGAAGAAAAAGGCCTCATTCCCCGGCCTGACTCTGTGGAGACCTTCATGATGATTCTCTCCCTCGGCTTCAATCCTGTTGGCGCAGGGGATACCAGTGCCGTCCTTCAATTCAATTTTTCCGGCGATGTACAAGGGGCATGTCACTTCCGCATCGAAAACGGAACCATCCGTGCAACCCAAGGGCGCGCTGAACGTCCCGACGTGGCTATTGACACCCCTTTTGACCTCTGGATGGATATCCTGACCGGCAAAGCGGACGGGCAGCAGATGTTCATGGCCCAGAAATACAAGGTCAAGGGAGACCTGAGCCTTTTGATGCGCATGAGCCAGATCTTTGGGAAATAGGAATAACAGGCCTTTTTGGGAGTGACATTTTAAGAGTCACGTCTCCGCTTGGCTCGTAATCGAAGGCCCAACAGGATGTTGCCGTGCCGGGACCGTTAAGGATCGAATACCCTAACGCATGGCATCATGTGATGAACCGGGGGCCACGGCAATCCACCGATACCCGGACGACTCGTTCTCCGCTCAATAGACCCATCCCAGGAATCCCAGGCAGATGATATTGGCGATAGAGGCC
>JAUPKI010000365.1 GCA_030837545.1 Thermodesulfobacteriota bacterium
GATATAACTGCATCGACGGAGGCTCTGCCAATGCGGCACTGTATTGGGAAACCACCGGGCCTATCACCGAAATATGCTATCCCTATACTGCAACAGATGGTTCGTGCAGCTATTCCTGTACCGAGATGGTTTATCGGGTCACCGGGTGGCATACGGTTACCCAGACTGCATCGAATTTCAAAGACTCCTGCTATAATGAAGGACCCAGCTACTGGCGATTTGATGTGTACAGCGATTTTGCGGATGATTACGGCCACGGTTTTTGGTATGACGCCGATCCTGGAGATGTGTATGTTCACACATCCGGCACTTATCAGGGTGGACACGCGGTCCTGCTCATCGGGTGGAATGACGCCAAAGGCGCTTATCTCTGCAAGAACAGTTGGGGGGCGACCGGGGGCCCGAATGGCGACGGGACCTTCTGGATTGCGTATTCAGGGCACGCTGATAATTTAGAAGATGCTTTTGGCATGTCCAACTTTGATATTACAGGAGGGAGCGTGGGGACCCTTCAGTACTCCTGGAACATGGATACCAACCCTGGATGGACCACCCAGGGTCTGTGGGCCTGGGGGCCTCCCACCGGTGGCGGCGGAGCGTATGGCGGGCCGGACCCTGCCAGCGGGTACACAGGGAGCCATGTTTACGGGTACAACCTCGCAGGCGACTATGAGAACAATCTCCCCGAGAGACACCTCACCAGCACCGCTATCAACTGCTCGGGCCTGTCGAACGTCTCCCTCAAGTTCCGGCGCTGGCTCGGCGTGGAACATCCTTGGTTTGATCATGCATATGTGCGCGTCAGCAAGGATGGAACGAACTGGACCACATTCTGGCAAAACAGCGCTGAGGTTGCGGATGCCTCATGGGTCTTGCAGGATCTTGATATATCCAGCGTGGCGGATGGTCAGTCCACTGTGTACCTGCGGTGGACCATGGGAATTACCGACTATGATTGGCGATATTGCGGGTGGAACATCGACGATGTGGAGATCTGGGGGGTGGGGACGGCTCCTTCATGCCCGGATTGCCCTTCCAATGGTGTGATTAGCAACGCAATATATCGCGCAGGCACCACCTGCTCATGCTCGAATGCTACATCCATCACCTTGGGCGGCAGCGTAACCGTTGAAAAGGGCGCCGCCGTCACATTCAAGGCCCCGATCATAACGGTGCAACCCGGCTTTCATGCAGAAACGGGGGCGGTGGTCAACATGCAGCAGTAGAGGATTTGAATCTGTTCTGCCCGCTGGCGTAAACAGCGGCCACGAGATTGGGTTTGTAGTACTTTGTCTCGTGCCGGTCTGTGTCTATGACCTGTCGCCAGTCGATGGTCTCGATGTTTGACATCTGTGATGGGCCTTCGTCAGACAGCCACGTTTACGGGGGCGGCGTCAAGCAGCTTGACCAGATCGTGCGGAGACAGACGCGCCAGTAGCCCCTTTTTCCCGGCATTGATAAAGATGAAGGGGAGGTCTGCGATGGAGGCTTCAAAATAGATTTTCAGGGGTTTTTTCAGCCCCAAGGGTGACGTGCCCCCGACAAGATAACCGGTGTGCCTATGTGCAACCTCGGGATCGCAGGGTCTGACGGTCTTGACGTTGAGTGCCCTTGCAAACGCCTTGGTGGAGACCTGCCTGTCGCCATGCATGAGCACCACCACAGGCTCATGCTTGTCATCTTCCAAAACGAGCGTCTTGATCACCTGGTGTTCATCCACGTGCAGCTCTTGCGCAGCTCGTTTTGTCCCGCCTCTTTCCTCATAAGCGTATGAATGGAGGGTGTGAGGGATCCCGCTCCCTTTCAATGCGCGGATGGCCGGCGTTGCTGGACACTTCTCCTTTGCCATGACATCTCCTCTTTCACGTCGATCAGACTTCATGCCGCTGTCCTCTGATGTTGTCCGGTTCACCTCCCCCTGATGCCCCTGGCCATGTACCGACCGGGGATGTCAGCGATCTCTGTCCGATTAAGTCCTGCCTGAGCAAAGAGGGCCTTCATCTCAGGGTCAGCGGGCAGAAGATCGCGGGCAACAGTCTCGTGCGTGCCGTGGTGTGCGGCAAGCTCCTGTCGGCTCATGAGATGGGCGACAATGAGGAAGCCGCCGATTTTAAGCACCCGGCCCATCTCTCGAAGGGCCTGTTGCGGCTCATCGAAATGCGGGAACGCTGCAAAGCAGATGACTCGATCGAATACGCCGTCAATGAAAGGGATACGGTGGACATCCCCTTGAAAAACCATATCCCGGTGGGTTCGGGGCTTGCCTTGCGCCTGGCGGATCATCTCCAGGGACAGGTCAAAGGCGCAGACCTGACCGGAAGGGCCTACTGCCTGGCGAAGGTAGGGGAGGAGGACCCCCGGCCCGGTACCCACGTCAAGGAGTCGTTCCCCGGGCTTTACTTCAAACGCGCCGATCAGATCGAGAAGACGCTCCCGCACCGGGGCCGGGTAGCAGGTTTGCTCCCAATGGTTAGCCCTTGTATCGAAAAAACGCGTCTTTGATCCCATCCTTTTTGCTCTTTCGTCAATTCAGGAAGGGGGCCTTCCGGCCGATAGCGCCGTAATCCTTTTTCATTTCCTTGTAAACCGGCTTTCCCACCAGAAAGGTGTAGATTTTATCGGCCATCGGTTCAGGGTCAATACCTTCAAAGCGATCCTCATAAAGGATTTTGCCGACGGCAAAGGCGTCGGCCAGGGCCGTCCCGATATTGGTAACATACCAGTTGAAGGGGAGCAGGGTGTAGACCCTCTGATTGGAAAAGGCCTTCAGGGCCTGATAATAGGACGGGTTTTTCCGGTAGTCCTGTGCCACCAGGCTATATCCGCCACCGTCGACAAAGACGATGTTTGGATTGAGCTTCAGAAGCATCTCCTTGTCCACAAATGCATGGGTACCAACGCTGGCCTTGAGAGGCTTGGCCACGTTGTCCGCATGGACCCATTCGAATGGGGCATACTCCTGTTCCGTGCTTTCGATGCCGTGGGCCCCTCTATAGCCGATGCCGCCAATATATGCGGTCGGTCTGCCGCCCTCAGGGATGTCCATAGTTCGTTGTGCCAGGTCGTTTCTCAGGGATTCCACATAGGCGGCCACGTCATCCGCCCGTTTGGATCGGTTCAGTATCTTTCCCGCGAGGCGGAGACTGTCATAAACCGTGTCATCAAAGGTGGCAAAGGCCCCATAGCTCAAAACGACGACTGGAATTCTCAAGGTCTGTTGAACGTCATGCGCCAGAGAAGCCTTCATGTAGGTGACAAAGATCACCTGGGGCGAGACAGAGAGTACCGCCTCCAGGTCCGGCTTCTTGTCGATGCTGATAGGGCCCCCCGGCCCGCAGCGGGGGAGGTTCCCCAGTTCGGGATGGGCCAGCCAGTAGGGTCGGCCCCGGGGGTTCATCTTTTCCATCTCCTCCACGCCGACGACCTTGGATTCGGCCTGGAGATACACGATTATGCGCAGGGCCCCGGGTCCGATGCAGACGATCCTCTCTGGATCGAAAGGGACCGCTACCTCCCTACCCGCCATGTCGGTTACGGTCATTGTACCGGCATCGGCACAAATGGAACCTGTGCCCCACAGGATGACGCACACCGCCCAGAAACATATTTTCTTCACGCATTCCTCCTATTTTCATGATGGGCAACAGCACTGCAGCAGAGACAGATAGCGCCTCGCCGTAAAAAAAGCCACGAAACGGTTCTTCCCCTTCTGGGGTGAAGCGCCTTCGTGGCTGTGAGATACATCTCAGGGTTTTTGAAACCGCGAACTTCTGTCCGCGAATATTGACTCATACCTACAAGATTGGATTCTTTCTGTCAAGGGATTTCGGTTCCGAGGGATTTGGCTTGACAGGCCCCTCCGATCTGCAATAAAGGATAACCACGTACAAAAACGCACTGCGATATGAAGTCGCTGATTGATCCCTGCATGCGGTTTTGCATAGACCCGTCGAAGGGTCCCTGAAAGGTTGGAACAAGGCAGGGAATGCACGTTTTCCCTGCTTCCCCCTGGTACCCAAGGGTATTCAAGGGACGATATATAGGAACTCATTATAGAAGCCACGAAGGCTTGTCTGCTGGAAGGCAGGCCCTCGTGGCTTTTCTTTTTTTGGGTGCCCGGCATCGAAATACGACTGACATTTTCGTCATGCCGGACCCCGTATCAGGTACGGGGCAGGCCCGATCCGGCAACCAGAAACAGACTGGATTCCGGCTTCCGCCGGAATGACAGCGTAAGGACAATGATGAGGCTGATGATTAAGGCCAACCTGCGGGGTATGGCATTCTTGAAGACAAGAGGAGGAAACGATGGGATCAATGAGGAAAGGGTTCGTGTGGCTGGGAGTCGCGGCGTTCCTGCTGCCGTTAGGCGCGGCGGGGGCTGCGGAAGAGGAGAGTGAGCCTGTCAAACTCGATGAAATCCTGGTGGTGGCAACCCCGATCATCGATGGGAATGAGGTGGACAATTATGCGGGTGAAAAGACCACCGTGGGAGAACAGCAGATTGAGGACCTGAACGCCCAGGACCTGGGGACCTCGCTTCGAACCACCCCGGGCGTCACCATTTCCAGGTTCAACCCGATAGGGTCGTTCGGGGGCGGGGAAGGCGGCGCGGTGTTCATCCGCGGTTTCGGGTCCAGCCGACCGGGCTCTGAGATCAAGATGTACGTGGATGGGGTCCCCATGTACATGAGCGTCTGGAACCATCCGCTGCTGGACCTCATGACCATTGACCCTGCCCAGGCCATCGAGGTGTACAAATCCCCTCAGCCCGAGGAGTTTGGGAATACCTTTGCGGCCATTAACCTGGTGCCCAAGCAGAAGACCTCGAAGGGGATTGCCACGAAGGCCCAGGTGCAGGGAGGGAGCTACCACAGCTTTGTCACCACGGCGGAGCAGGGGGGCAAGTTTGAAAATGTGGACTATTATGTGGGCGGCGGATATCGCCGGTCCTACGGTCACCGCGAAGACGCCGAAGGTCGCTTGATGGACGGCTATGGGCGGTTGGGATCCCAGGTCAACGAAAACTGGGACGTGTCCCTGTTTACCCTGTGGGACGACAATTCCGCGAAGGACCCGGGCAGGGAAGGAGCATCTCCCGCCGAACGCCTCGGGATTTACAAGACCAAGTCGTGGCTCACCCTTGGGAAGATCACCAACCGTTATGAGAATGCCGACGGCCATTTCAAGATCTACTACAACGCCGGGAATGGAAACTGGTTGAACGAGCCTTCAAGCACGCCCGGGGTCACGTCGAACCTCTACAATCAATTCAGGTATTACGGAGTCAAGGCCAAGGAGAACCTCCATCTCTGGAAGGGAGGGCAGGCGACCGTGGGACTGGACTGGGAACGGACTGAAGGGAAATACAACAAGCAGTACAGCACAGGGGTATGGGACAACTGGACGGGGCATGAGTATGACATCCTTTCTCCCTATGCGGCGGTCAATCATCTCTTCGGGGAAAAGAGAGGCCTTTACGCCATTCCATCGGCAGGGGTTCGCTTCTATGACAACAGCGATTTCGGGAGCGAATGGGCCCCCCATGCGGGCGTGGTCTTCGGTTACCGGGACACACAGCTCCATGCCCGCTACTCCCGCGGCATCCTCTATCCAGGACTGGATGTGGTGGTCATGTCCGAGGAGGTCATCAAGGCCCTGGGCAAGAGCTGGAAGGATCTGAGTCCGGAAAAGGTCCATCATTATGAGCTGGGCGTAAGCCAGCGATTCAAGGACATTGCCCTGGTGGAGGTCACCGCCTTCTACGAGGATGGAAGGGACCGATACGTGGTCAACCCGCCGCCCCCCTTTCCGCCCACCTATGAGAATACCGAGAAATACAAGATCCGTGGCGCGGAGATTTCGTTGAGCGTCTTTCCGCTACAGGGTCTTTCCGTGTTCGGCGGGTTCACCTACCTGAGCACGGACCCAGGGAATCTGCCCTATGCGCCGAACGGCACCCTCACCGGCGGGCTCAACTGGCGATTCCTCAATCGCTTCCAATTGAGTCTGGACAGCCAGTATGTCTCCAGTATGTACGTGAACTCCCAGGCGCGACGAGAAGGATCGGATAGTACGAACAAGATCGGTTCCTATTATCTGGTCAATGCAAAGCTCAGCTATTTCATCCCGTTTCCCCAGCTTCCTGTGGACGGAGAGGTCTTTCTGGCCGGCGAGAACCTGACCGATGTCCAGTACGAATATCAGCCCGGATACCCCATGCCCGGAATGACGGCCATGTTGGGATTTCGGGTCTCGTTTTAGAGCCGTCTTCGCAGTCGCCACACGGGTCCCTGCGCGTTCCACCCTCCGGGATCAGCGTGTCAGGAATGCCCGGCCGGGGCCCGTGTGGGCTGAGATCGGGTAGTGGTCATGAGGTGGTCATGAAGTTGTTTTCTATTCCCGCCGTTCCCGGTCTGCGCTCCTCCACCCGTCTGAATCATCCAAATCATCCGTGATGCAGTCTCTCATTCCATCATTTCCGCATCTCAGCATTTCCGCATGTTGCCTCCAACCCGCATTTCTCCCGACACATTTCTCCTTGACAGGCAAGCGCATTGGCTCTATGCTTTTGCCTGAAAAAATGCATACCTATCCCAAAAATCGCATGCCCGAACAGCGATCCTCCGCGCAGAGCAGGGGGAGCGGAGCGGACCCATCGATCAACCCTTTATGAGGCGAACGAACATGTCCGATCGTCTGATGGCGCACATTTTGCTCTCTCTCTCTCTCTCTCTCTCTCTCTCTCTTACACCTTTTCAAGGCTAATCAGACTACGTTTAACCTGTCTCCATATGCCCCGGTGCGTGTAAGTGGGGAGGGATTTTTTTGTATACCGGTAAAGGGGTTACGCGCGCCTGCAGCGTCATTTGCGCAAGCAACGATATATCACTGAGGGGACGCAACGTGCGCAGAGTGAACCGGTTTTTCCTTTGCCGTTGACCCCAGAGAAACAGGCGCCGCGTTTCACGGGGAGGACGGCAAAAGAAAAGGTATGTCTTTCCGAAGGGATGCTCCTTTTGTTTTTCGCCCTCTCAGCTCGCGTAGAGGATTGCACATGAGGTTCAAAATATGGCAGCTCAGGATTGAATTCCCGATGGAAAGGGATTGCATCAAGTCACAAAACAAGACGTGGCCTCATTTTTAAACACAGTCAAGAGTAGACCCCTTTCAATGCGATTCGCTACCTATGGAGGACGCTATGAGAGATGATCATAAGACAAACAAGGAGTTCGAGCGTGACGTCGAGGAATTGCGACCGCAACATGCTGATCTGAAAAAACCCGTAACCGGGAATATATCGGCCGAACTTGCGGCCGAGGAGGCGCGTCGCTACGCCGAAAGTATCGTGGAGACGGTTCGAGAGCCCCTTCTGGTCCTGGATGCGGACCTGAAGATCATCTCGGCA
>JAUPKI010000366.1 GCA_030837545.1 Thermodesulfobacteriota bacterium
GGTCAGGGGTCTCCATCCCCTGGGGCGCATTTTTCGCCCCCACACGTCCACCGGAAGACTATTATCGGATACTGGCCGATGCAGGCCTAACCCATGCGGAATTCGGTACAGAATCATTGTCAGATGACGTGCTCGTGTCTTACCGGAAACCCTTTACCGCCGACCATGTCCTCTGTTCACACAAAGCCGCAAGAGATGCGGGGTTACACGTGGCGCACTATTTCCTCTTGGGCGGGCCAGGCGAAGATGTTCATTCTGTCGACAGGACCCTTTCAAACGCCGACGGGCTTGAAGGCGCAGTCTTCTTTTTCTTTTGCGGGATGCGCATCTATCCGAATACGGCCCTGTACGACATGGCCGTTGCATCCGCTCAGATATCATCGTCCCGGAGTCTGATGGCGCCTGTCTTTTACGAGTCGACTGCAATCACCAGTGAAGAGATTCTTCTGCGGGTCCGGGACCATGCCGCTGGAAGGACAAACTGGGTAGTGGGATCGGGAGAGGCCCTGACTGCCCGAATTATCCCCAGAATGTATGCCAGGGGACATTATGGACCGCTTTGGGAGCGCCTGATTCGATGATCCGTGCGGGGGAGGCCGAGGCCTTGAAGCCGATGATGGGAACATGGCATTCGTTAATCCGGATCAGTCGTCCGGATCCGGTCCAAGTCGTGGCCGAATGGGTAGTAAATGCGGATTCCCCATGGTTTTCGGGCCATTTTCCGGGGAACCCGATCCTTCCCGGCATCGCCCAGCTCGGGATGGTTTTGGATGCCATTCAGGAGTTCGGGCATAGGGAGTGCAGGGTCTCCGAAATTAAAAAGGTGAGGTTCAAGCAGATGATAAGGCCGAATGATGCCATCACAATCATGGCCACATGTCGCGGGCAGAGCCCCACATCCTATTCATTTCGTGTTATGGTAAAGGGTCAGGTGGCCTGTACCGGCCTTCTGATCGCTGAGGAGTCATCGGTTTTGTTTAGAGGGGCAGGTTCATGGCAGGATCACACGACCAATGGAGGCAAGGAATGACCCATCCAAATGATATTTCCAAGATAATAGTTCGCATCGCAGAAATCATGATCGATGAACTCAAACTGGAAGACGTGACACCCGAGACATTCGATCCCGAAATTGACCTTATTGATGAGGTAGGCATTGACAGCATGGATCTTGCGACGATTGCCCTGGTCCTTCGGGATGAATATGGAATCGTCATCGACGAAGACGATTATCCAAAATTGAACAATATCCGTCTGATAGCGGAATACATCCAGAAAAGGGTGGATGAGGGAAAGCAGGGATGAACCATCCCTGACTTGTATGTGACAAGGAGCCCCGAATGCAGGTACAGACACATCGCGTTGAAGGCACACAGGAAAAGACATGGAAATTCTCCGATATAATTGGTGATCCTGTTGTTGGGGCGAGGTGGGAGAAGGTTCGAAGATATTTCTTCCTCAGGGAATCCACGTATGACATGACCAACCGCTGCAATATACGGTGTGATGGTTGCTACTATTACGAGGGGGCTAAGCAGTTTGCCCACGAGAATGGAAATCCGGCGGACTGGAGACACCTCATGAAGGATGAGAAGGCGAGAGGCATCACCTATGTGGTTCTTGCCGGGGCTGAACCCTCTTTGGAGCCCGAACTTTGTCAGGTCTGTTTCGAAGAGATGCCCCTTGGCGCCATTGCATCCAACGGGTTGAGGCCTATCCCCGGATCCATTAACTACAGAATTCACATATCGGTCTGGGGCGACGATAAAACAAGCCTTCGAGTTAGAAAGGCCAAAGACATGTTGGTCAGACAGATAGCTAACTATCAGGGTGATCCCAGGGCAGTATTTGTATACACCTTCACAAGGGATAATATTGATCAGATACATGGGGTGATGGAGGTCCTTGCCAGGCACCGATGCAAGGTTACGCTGAATGTTTTTTCATCGCCCGTCGGATATAACGGCCCTCTCCGTCATACGCTTCAATCCCTTAGCCGCACACGAAAAACGATGATGGCCCTTATTTCGCAATATCCGGAAAACCTCCTTTTTTCCCCTTACAGCGCGGTTGCCCATACCCATATGGTTGGGCTGCATGGCCTTTATTCCTGTTCGTATCCAAGGATGAACACATCCACTGCCATCGGGTTGGGCCGCTCTTTTCGGCAGTACCGTGCAGATCTCACCTGGGATAGAGGCGCTGCCTGTTGTGTGCCGGATACGGACTGCAATGATTGCAGGCATTATGCCGCAGGGAGTGCGGTGGTGACTGCAAGATTATTTCGTCATGCATCTGATCCCGATACATTCAAGTCGTGGCTTGATTACGTTGACACGTACCTTGCCGTATGGGTCATGGGATATGAAAAGGACGTCAATCTATGCGATCATATGGTTTCACCGCCCGGACACGATCTTCCGGAGGACTAAGCTGAAGGTGCGTCCATTGACATGATTCACAAATTTCAGACCCATGTCATTAACAATCTGAGTAATGTTGGTTCCACGGATCTGGCTCTGTAGGTGCGGCTTTGGTCCCGCTTTCAAGCGGGACACCGCCATCCATATCCCAACCCCAGTTGTGCGGATGAATCCGCACCTACCCGCTCTCCCATTGGGGCTTGAGTTAATTGCATTGGGTTTCAGACTCAACTTTCAGGAGTAATACGGACGAACGGCAATGAAAACCATCAGTTCGTTACTTGATGCAGAATGGCACGAGAGATATCAATCCATCTCCAAGTTGAACATCCGCAGTTCAATCTATGACGTGACCAACCGGTGCAACCTCCGTTGTAAGGGGTGTTTCTTTTTCTCTTCCGGCGAAAACAACGTAGTCGAAGAAATGGATGTGGGAAGATGGGTACGGTTTGTTGACAACGAAAAGAAACGGGGCGTAAACCTTGCCATCTTGATCGGGGGTGAACCGACCCTCTGTCTTGACAGGGTGGAGGCATTTTACCGCCGCATGCCGACGTTTTGCGCCACCAATGGGATCATTAGAGTCCCGAGAGAGAGATTCCCCCATATGATGGTGGGGATCTCGGTGTGGGGTGATGAAGAGGACGAGAGGCTCCTGAGAGGGAAAGATACCTTTTCTATTTCACGGAAAAACTATGAGGGAGACCCTCATGCCTACTACCTCTACACCATAACCCCCAAACAGATTGGAAAAAGCGAACGAATTATTCGAAAGATACGGGATGCAGGGCTGAAGGTTCATATGCAATTGCTTTCAAATGATGAAGCAGTGGATGGCTTTTCCTGGAAGGATGCGGAGTTAAAGGACATCCGCTCTGAAATGGACGACCTGCTTGAGCAATATCCTGGCACGGTTATATCCTCTAAATATTATCATGAAATTATTACGACCGGAAAGATGGGGGACAGGCGTTTTGGCTGGGAGGAATGCCCTTCCGTCAGTGAGCCGATGGACCACAGGGACCGTCCCCAAAGACGGTTGATAGGGTTTATCCGCTGGGCGTCTGATCTGAAGACGATTTACAGATGCTGTACGTCTCAAACACGGGATTGCTCGACCTGCAAGGACGGCGCAGCACATATGAGCTGGGTAATGGTCAATAAACGGGCACATATGGATTCCCCGGAACACCTACAGGGATGGATAGAGGTCTATGAGATGTTCGCAAGGCTCTATCAGTTTATTCCCTGGTAATCAGAGGAGGCTTCGGGAGGCAGGGACGTAGAATCCATCCTCAAATCGTGAGCCATCTTCCCTCGCATCCCCGATCCGGTGCATATGAATTCAAGAAGAGCGGTCATCATCGGTTACGACGCGGTTTCCCCCTTAGGGGTTCATCTGGAGACCCAATGGGACCGGGGTGTGAGGGGGGAAAGCGGGATCGGCAAATTGACGCGGTTTTCCTTTGGAGAAGGATTCCCCGTCCATATCGCCGGGCAGGTTGATGCGTTCGATGCCTCGCCCTACCCTTTTTTGTCCCCTTCCAGTCTGGCCCACTGGACCTCCCCCATCTTCAAATATGGGATGCTGGTAGTGCACCGCTCTCTTCTAAAGAGCGGGCTTGAAATAGGACCCGAATTGTCCCACCGGGTAGCAGTCACCTTTAGTTCAGCAGTAGGGGGTCAGGATGCCGTGCTTGACGCCGACCGACAAATGGTGGCATCCGGGAAGATGCCCCACCCCTTCACCAATCCCAATTCATGCATCAACATGGTAGGCGGCAAAATATCCATGTTGACCCATGCGACCGGCCCTATTGTCTCCACCGTGACTGCCTGTGCGA
>JAUPKI010000367.1 GCA_030837545.1 Thermodesulfobacteriota bacterium
CGACCCAGGGCACTCTCGACGAACGACTGGAGGCTGTGGAACGGGAAATGATCCTGTCGGCCCTTGAAAAGAGCGACTGGGTCCAGACCCGGGCAGCGGACCAGTTGGGCATCAGTGAACGAGTGCTCAGGTATAAGATGAAAAAGGACGGCATTCGAAGGAACGGGTCGTGATGACGCGTTTCAACAAATACAGAACCGGGGAGGGTGGGATTGCGTTAAGCGAAAACCTGGAGGATATACCGGTCGGCCAGGAAAGTGATGATTTCGCCCAGCATGAGCTTGATAAACTTCTGGGGGACAAATTTTTGAAGCCTTGCCCCGCAATACATGCCGGCAAACCCGCCGGCCCCGAAGAGAAGGCCCAGCAGCCAGTCCGGCCTCGTGGAGAGCCCTTCCGCCGCGGGGATGACGCTGTAGAAAAAGACCCCTGCAATAGAGGTGAGAAAGGCGCCAGGGCGCATAACACCATAGGATCCAGTGCCTGCTGATGTTGCGAAGGCTGATCAAAAAGAGGACAATGCAAAACAAGGAGAGGGCCGTAAAATCCGCTGAAAAGGGGATCATGTGGTCGCCATGAAAGGCCCCATGGAGGATGTCAGCCCCGTACGTCAGGGGAAAGAGGTAGGATAAGGGCCGCAGGAACACGGGAAGCCGTTCAATCGGGAAAAAGAGTCCGCAGAGAAACACCATGGGAAACCGGAAGAAGTTGGAAAAGGTCTGGGCCTCGAAGACCTCGCTCACGGAAACCGCCTGAACCTCGCCGAATCGCTTGGACAGCCCATCCACCGCAATGGCGCTGGCTGCGGCGTCATTCAACGAGATCCTGTTCACTTCTCTTCTCTCGTTGGCACACAGGGATGGTCCTTCTCATCCCCGTGGCACTCCCTGATCTGCTCAGGAGTGCAGTTTTCCGGTTTGTCCTTTAATTGGGTGGGTTGCTGACAGCAGTTTTGACACATGGTGAATTCCCTCCTTTCCACGTCGTCTATGTTGCCCTCGTCCTGAACCGACCGGCGACAGAGCATTCTAAAATCAGGGGCCTGATCGGCCCTCTTCATCAGCTCTTCAGCAATTTGCTGGATCGCGCTTTTATCAACGCTGTAATGGGTCCAGTACCCCCGTTTCTCTCCTCTCACCAGGCCGGCCTTCCTCAATACCTGGAGGTGTTGCGATACGGCCGCCTTGGAAATCGAGAGATGATCTGCCAAAGCGCCCACGCAAAGGTCGTGGGTCAGGAGCAGATGGATGATCCGAAACCGCGTCTCATCTGCCAGGGCCTTCAAGGTTTGGATAATACCATTCACGATCACATCCAGTTAGGTACAAACTTAAATGGATTGTCGCATGCTTAATTCGGTGCGTCAACAAAAAATTCTGTTGCAACAGTTTCTTTTACCGTCTAAGTCATAGCGGAAACCATTCGCGTCAGAGCGTCTTTTAGGGTATGATATTCATACCTAAACTGAATGGTTCCAGGTTTAGGGTTCAAGGTTCAAAGGTTATAGCCTAACGATATCCTTAACTTCAATGATGCCTCCTGATGACTGACTCAGATGAGCCATCTTCACCCACTGGGTGAAACAGCGTATTTGCACGTATCAGCTATTTTGTAACCGCTTAACCTGGGTCATATAGAAAGGAGATTTTTTTATGAAAGTGCTGTTCATTATTTCCACCGACGATGGAGAGACCATCTACAACGCCATGAGACTGGCCAATGTGGGCGTGGACAAGGGCGACGAGGTGAGCGTGTTCATGCTGGGCAAAGGGGTGACGTACGAAAAGAGCGGCAGCAAAGAATATAATGTTATGGGCCAGATGGATAAATTCGAAGGCGATTTCTATGTCTGAGGGGTCTGCATGAAATCCCACGGTCTGGTGGGATCGAGCAGTTGCCCCATCGGTTGGATGGATGACCTCTATGGGCTTGCCGTGGAGGCAGATAAGGTTTTCACCTTTTAAACCTGCTGAGAGGGAGATTCTGGCGGCGGATTGAGTCAGCCATGCCTCAGATTTCTATCGAGTCAGGGGATATTGAGCAGACGTCCGGGAACATGGATGGGGTCCGCCTGTATTTGTTTTCAGAGGATACCAGCTCCGATGGCGATGGACAGGACAAATAGCATTATGCCGACGACCATCTGTATGATGCGCATGGTGATCTTCTTCAGGATTCTGGAGCCGATAAATGCGCCTGCGAACGCGGCCAGAGATCCTACGTAAAGCCATTCTCCTGGTGTTTTTGCGCGATGGTTTCAGGCAGCAGATCTATGGCATCAAAATCAGTTTTCGTAGCCCCCCCTTTGCACAAAACTGGGTCCAGCACCTCGACCTTCAGGTTGGGGATCATGCCGGCAAGGGTCTCCACGGTCTTGCCTCCCCATCCGTAGGATCCGATGATGGAGAAAAACTTGACCCTGGGCCTCAGGGCACTGGCGAGAAACGTCGCATAAGCGGCCAGGGGGTGAGGTCCTGCCAGGACCGTTGATGTCCCCACCACAAGGGTCGCCGCTCCCAATCTATGGCGCCCAGCCAGCAAACCTTTTCCCTTAACTGTCTCTTCTGCACGGCCATACCTCCTTGTTACAGTTTATAGGTATTCCTCAAGGTGTCGGCCATCCGGTTCACGGCGGCAAACGCGCGCTCTACGGTCTTTTCCTTGTCCGGGTTGATCAGGCAGCATGTGGCCGGGGACAGCATGCTGCGGGCGATCATCAGCTCCCGATCGATCCCCTTGGCCCATAGGGTCTTCCAGATGTCTTCGAGACGCCGGATCAGGGAGGGGATTTCCTCCTGGGCGAAGGCCTCGAAACCCGTGGGCACCATCCCCCAGACGATGACGCCCCCCCGGTCGAGGAATTTTTGAACAGCCGCGGCATAGGATGAAAAGATCTCCCCGTTGGTATAGACATCCAGGGAGAGCACGTCGAGGTCCATTCTCAGCAGAAAGTCCCAATCGGGGTTGCCGCACAGATGAATGCCCCGGGGCCGGTCCACCTGGGCGAAAAAGTAGTCCAGATCCGCCCTGGCCTTTATATCGCCGTATCCTGCCATGGCCGAAAAGAGAAATTGCAGCCCCGGCTCATCCACAAACATGAATGCATTGGGGTTGCGCTTTTTGAGCCGGGCCAGTTGCACGTTCAACCGCCTGGCCATGAAGTCGAGCATAAACGGCCGAACCGTATCGTCAAAGAGGATGGGGCGTTCGTCCTGGTCCAGCACATTGAACCCGAAGCTGATGGGGCCTTCAAGCTGACCCCGGATGGCGGGCCTGTCCGCCAGGTCCAGCTTCAGGAAACGATGGTACACCGCCGAATAGGTCTCGCTCACGTCAAAAAAGGCCGGGTCGTCAAATCGCAGCAAGGTCTCTTCCAGCTCTTCGGCGAACTTGTCCATGGAAAACCGAAGGGTCCGCTTTTCCATATCCACCACCATACCGGGAAAATGTTCGGCAGCCTGCACATACATATCTTCATAGTAGCTGTAAAGGGGCAATTGCGGCCAGAAGGGCACATCCAGCGACAGGGCCATGTCCAACGCCCGCCCTACATTGGTATGGGGCATGACCGCCATGGCGGTGGTAAAGAGGTTTCCGGGGATCGTGCCGGTCATAGAGTTCCCTCCGGGGTGCGTGGATATCGTAACATCATGGATGTCAGGTTCAATGAACCTTTTGGTCAGAGAAAACCCTGGCGGGGCATATAACGGTTGCAATTTGCGGGGTTGAATCTAACGCTTCGTTTTGAACGGGCTTCAGGGGCCGGATGACTCGCCAGAAAACGTATTGGATGATTATCAAAGATGTGTCTCGTAGCGACGAATTGGGACTTATGCATCCAGTCTTTTGTCAAATCAGGTTAGATGGGAGTCCTGTTCTGGCCCAAGATCAGAGAAAGAGGTGGTGGGCGGTCCCCAATCGCATCAACCCGCTATATCCCGACCTGTTTGACGGGATGTTAAAGGAAGAAGTCGCTAAAAGGCCCAGTCAAGTTTGAAGAAAAGGCCACTATGCTGATGCTCCTTGTCGGATGGGCCGCTTTTGGCCTTGAAGAAACTTCCCATACCATGCTGCCCCACTACCCTGAGTCTTAGGTCGGTGGAAAGATCATAACCCAGCATAAGGGACAGGTTTCTGTTTTCCCAACTATCCAAGTCATTCAGGCCGCTGTCGATGCGATTGCCTTCATCCCAGTATTGGAAATCTGCGGCAAGGGACCATTTCGAGGGCAACGGTCTGATCTGGACTGCAAGGCCGAGTCCCGGCCCCCAACAAGGGGATTCTTGTACGCCGCGCTCATACCCCACATAGGAAAAGGAGGGCGTAATGCGCAACCAGTCGAATGGATTGATATCGCTGGCCATCTTCACCCCTTGGCGATAGCCGGTCAGGGTATACTGGCGGGCTGACAAGTCAGATGGGGATCGAGATGCCAGGAGACTATCTCCTTGTGATGAGGAATACTGGCAAAAGCTTTCCTGGAGCAGACTCATCCTCCACGAAGCCTCGCCAAAGGAGTGGCTGAGTTGGAATTCAAACGTTTGGGCCAGGCCTTCTCTCAGACTGTTGGCAGAGGAAATGTCCCACCACGAAAGGGGTCTCAAGCCGTCTCCCAGGGACGAAAACGCGTTTTCCTCTCTGCCGGCCCCTTTGAACAGACCTCCAGAGCCGTTCAGCGCCATCTCGACACTGCTGAAAGAACGTTCAGGCCCTGTGTCCTTATCTCTCTCCAATCCGACTGGCCTCTTGGCGCCGACCATCCTGATCTTCCAATACTGGCTGTCGAGACTGGATATGGTTACCCCGGATTTCCTAGCGGCATGAATGAAATTCCCATCGGAAAGATAGATGCCCACATGGGTAATCTGTTTCTTCTTCTGAGAAAAAAAGATGAGATCGCCAGTTTGCAGTTCATCTTCGGAAACTTTTTCCATGATGGGGAGTCTATATTGCTGGGCACTGGAATGAGGAATTTCTAAGGAGAAGAGATCGGAATAGATGCGTCTGACCAGTCCAGAGCAGTCCATGCCCTTTATGCTGACCCCACCCCGGCGATAGGGCGCGCCAAGATAGGGCTCCGCCACCTCCATCATTTCCTCTTCCGAGACAACAGGTTCGGATATTATTTCTTTTTTAACAGAAGGGGGTCTGGATTTTGCCAGGGCGCTACAGACAAGAACGGGGACAGGAAAGCTCAGGGAACAACTGAGGATGAGGAGCATTGCGCAACCTCGTACAATTGCCCCTATCCTCATGCCTCCCCAACGATTCACAATGCCATTACCTTTTTCAGCGCCTGGTTCAGGCTTTTCAGTCATGACCTGCGTGCGCACGAAAGGCCTACGGGCCTTCGCCCTCGCGTCTCTCCTTATAAAAGATTTTCCCCTGTTCGACTGTCATCGGGGAATGAAGGCTCAATCGCTATCCCTGCAAAGCGGGTTTACAGCCTCTTCTGGGTCAGTGAAGGACCGTGGACAGGCAAAGCAACGAAACAGAAAGGTTGCCTATATCACATCCAAAAGGCTTGATGCAACAATTTTTTTATGATCAGGGCAGGCCGGAGGATTCTGAAGGTCTTCTTGCACGCCAGGACTCGGCGCCAAATCCCTCCTCGACGTCCACAACGCCCTTGATAAGGGAAGTTCCAGGTGCCTAACCCATTGAATCAGCAACGGTTTTTCATATACCCAATGGGTTGGGGGATGCAGGGAGGAACATCTTTAGCGTGGAGATCTCATGGGGCGGTTTCAACGTGCGGCTGAGCACATCTACGAAATTGGCGCATTATGGCTCAAAAAGCGATTTGAATTCGATCTCATCGCCCGGAGCCCATGAATCGACCTGAACAGTCCCTACGGGAACGAGCGTGACGACGTACGATTTCCCGATGACGCGCAACAGCCCTTTCTCCAGGATCACGGCGGTCTTTGAATCGATCCCGATCCCAAAATGATCCGGATGTTCCTCAATTAGGCCGCGGAGACGTTCGATCCTGTTCCGCTCCAGAAAATGGGAGTCGGCAATCAGCCTGGGCACAATACCAAAGCCGCGCCGGGTTATCACCGGCTCCTTGCCTTTCACGATCATCAACTCCCCAAGGGCCATGGCGCCGGCGCAGTTTCCCCCTAACACGCCGCCGCGCTGAACCACGTTATGGAGCTCCTGATGCACCAGGGTGCCTTCATAGATCTCCATCAGCCGGACTTGTTTGCCGCCGGTGAGCCACACGCCGGTGGCCCTGCGTAAGGGGGCCGAAAAATCAGGGTTATTGGCCGTGTCTCGATCCCGTGTATGGAGAATTTCTATCGAGGCGGGTTTCCACCGGTTCCACAGCTCGTAGAATTGATCTTCGCCTTCCTCTTCCGTGGGGCCGTAGGCCGTCGGAATGATGACCAGCCGGGCATCGCTTCCGCCGGCCAGTCGCACGAATTCTTC
>JAUPKI010000040.1 GCA_030837545.1 Thermodesulfobacteriota bacterium
ACCAGTTATCAGAAAACAAAGATCCAATGCATGAGATTGCACAGAGAGGGAGCACTGCGATGATGTTCAAAAAGCATTACAATGCAGTTACGTTGATCCGTTTGGCCTGCATTTGCTGTTGCACCTACGCCCTTTTTGCTTCCTGTAGCGACGATAAAGGGACCAGCTCCTCCGCAGTCGATGTTACGCGTTGGTACACCGAGCAGCGGTTGGATCATTTCTCACAGGAAGAAACCAGAACATGGAAGCAGCGCTATTTTGTCAATGACGCATTCTTTGATGGCAGTGGTCCGGTATTCTTATGTGTGGGCGGCGAAGGATCTGAGCTTACGCCTGACGTTGTCAAGACAGGAACAGTACATTGTGCAGTCATGGTAGAGTTGGCCGAACAGATAGGTGCTCTGATTCTGGCACTTGAGCACCGCTACTATGGCGAAAGCCAGCCTGTGTCGGATCTCTCTACAGCCAATTTGAAATGGCTGACCAGCAGACAGGCCCTTGGTGATATCGCACAGTTCCATGCGTACATCAGTGAAATCTACAATTTGAAGGGTGACACGAAGTGGGTAACCTTTGGCGGCAGTTATCCGGGGATGCTCGCCGCGTGGGCCCGAACAAAATATCCAAATCTCATTTTTGCGGCCGTGTCTTCCTCCGCTCCCGTTGAAGCCTGGTACAACATGCAGGAATTCAACGATGTAATGGCCCAAAGCATGGGAGCAACAATAGTTGGGGGTTCTGAGGAATGTGTTGAACAGATTCGGAGAGCGTTCAGTGATATCGGATTGCTTTTAGGCAGTGTAGAAGGTCGGCAGTTCCTCTATGACCGTTTTAACCTCTGTACCAGCGCAGCAGACCCCGATCCATTGAAAGATGAGTATAATCAGTTTCAATTCATCTACTATCTTAGCACACAAGATGGTATTGATCTTTCGGGTTCGCGTACGGGATCGCTATTCCCGGTGCAGTCGAATGATCCAAACTGTGAGGAAGATGCCTGCAATATTGAGAAAGTTTGCTCGGACTATATGTTGAACACTGACCTGGGGCAGCCGATAGACAGGTTGGCCAATTTGTGGAGCCTTTACGCTGGCAAGGGATGTACTTCGGTCGATTATCAGACGGCAACGATAGCCCCCTTACTTGATACCTCTCTTTCATCCTGGCCAAACCGCTGTTGGGAGTACCAGGCATGTAACGAATTTGGATTTTTCCAGACCTGTGATCCCGGCACCGAGTGTCCATTTACACAGGAACCTCACATAAATACGGTAGAGGTCTGTTCGTATCCTTGCCAACGCGCTTTCGGTATCGATGCAAACGATATCCAGGAAAGAATCTCTGAAACAAACGAGTACTATGGAGGATGGAACCCGGTTGGGACGAGAATCATGTACGTTAGCGGGAGCATCGATCCGTGGCATTCTCTTGGAGTATGCAGAACACCGGACTGTCAACCATTGCCTGAACAGCCGGTCCTGTGGGTCGAAGGTGCCTCGCATCACTTCTGGACTCATGCTCCTGGATATTTCACACCGCCCCTGTCCAATGCCGTGGTTCAGGCGCAGGAGGCCATAAAAGCACAGGTCCTAACTTGGCTTGAGGAATGAATTCATCCAACAAGAATTCCGATCAAGATAAGGGCTCAGAAATGGCTTGTTCCATCGAATTTCCCTCACGTTGAAAGTCAAAGATTATTATCCTATTCGCAAGCCTGAATTGTAACCGAAAATTGTGTATAACCAATCTAAGCGTGAGTGGGTGACTTAACGAGTACGCCAAAAAGGTCCATGTCCCCCCTGTGCTGGGAAACTCCGATCCAATTTTTAAAAATGCACCGCTTCCAGGCTTCAGCAAAACAAGGAGAGGCCAATCTGGGCCGCTCATGAATTAGTTCTGCCGAGTGGTTCCTGTTAAATATGGTGCCCCTATTCGACGCCTTATGTTATTGACATCACAAGCTAATGGCAGATATCTCAACTTTGGGTGGTGCTGAATGTGTGCGATATCCAGATGGTACTTCTGGAGTGCACACGAAGTTTGGCCGAACTTATCATAACCTCCCAATCACTCTTATTAATCAGAAAAAATCTGTGACAGTTCCAATCAAAAGGTTTGCAGGCGTCCGGACACTGTGCTAAATTGCTAACAGTGCACGCGCTCATATTTGAGTCACGGCTTCGTCAGGGATCGTTTTTGAAGTGTTGTTGAGTTCAAAGGAATTTGGCTGACCTGTTGGGCAAGACAAATGCAAGGTATGTGTGCCGTTCCCACAACCGTCGTCAGACCAAAGGTCTTTACTCAGCGAAAACTCGAAAGTCTACTTTTTATGCGGATAAATCTGATCGTTGTTAGCTCAGAATTTTAACCGACTCGAAGAGGAGATGTGTTCATGAAGAAAACGTTGTTGTTTTTGATTGCGGCGACCGTGGCACTTGCAGGCTGTGCCTCGCACCAAGCACAGCCGACCAGTGTACAAAATACATACACAGAGGTCTGCAAAAATACTACCGAACAGGAAATCGCATCGCTGTTCGATCGCTGGAATCAGTCCTTGCTGACAGGCGATCCCCATAAGGTCGTGGCAAATTACGCAGAGCGTTCTATTCTCCTGCCCACAGTTTCAAACAAACCTAGACTCACGCCAGCCGAGAAGATGGATTACTTTCACCATTTCTTGGAAAATCTCCCCTCTGGCAGGATTGACATGCGTTTTATTGAAATCGGTTGCAACACAGCGACTGATGCCGGTCTCTACACATTCACCTTTGCCAAGACGGGGGAAGAGGTCAGCGGGCGCTACAGTTTCACCTATCACTGGACTAGTTCAGAATGGCTAATTACAAGCCATCATTCCTCAGCCATGCCACAGAAGAAGTAAATCTTGACAGACATACTTTCGCTCCAACGAATTCGCTATCGAGACACGTTGCTCTTTGACCTTCGGCAAGAAATAAGAAGAACCCGATGTATTCCATCCTTGATATCGATCTCGATTATTACAACCTCATACCAGATCCTGCTCATCGTCTTATGCAGTTGCTCACTTGGGCAGACTGCCCAGTATCAATAGTTGTGGAGCGACACAATCATGCATTTGCGCGATGGAGGAAACGATGGCAGACAAAAGGGAGCGCACCCTCGCACATCCTCCATGTTGACGATCATCACGACATGATGGACCAGCGACAGCGAGCCAATATTGCCAACTTCATGTTTCATGCCATGCGGATCTGGCCCCATTGCCGAGTCCACTGGTTAGTGGACCATCCCATCGATTCCCCCGCCATGTGGCTGGAAGAGGACACGTGGAACTTATTTCGGTACAGATTCAGCTATGGACCTAAACGCCCTGCCCGGTGGCCCAAACCAGATATTGTATCCGTTTGCACGAGTCCTGACTTCGTCATTCCCAAATTGGCGGCGGAACTGATGGAAGTGGTTTCGGAATTCATAATGAACTATCACGAAGGAGAGAATCCTGGAAAGGCGCTAAGCTTACAAGATTCTGCCAATTATCACCATTCCGTGAAGAGAATATGACAATATGATGAAATTACCGAGGGGTTCCAAAACACTTGCCATCAAGAAGATGCAGGAGATAGTTGACCGAGCCGTTGATATCAGCGCCGATGCGGTCACCATCGAGTTCGCCAGGGAAGGTGGCCTGGAAGTTTTCTTTGCGGTCGGGGACACAGGTTTCGGTGGAATCCTCGTTGACCGGACTCTTGAAGCAGCCATTATGACACTGATTCAAAGAGAGCGGGGCTGCAGAAAAGACCATACGGTACGATGCACTGGGAATCCCAGGGACAGGATTTTAAGATCCGAGTCGAGGAATATGACAGTTTCGGTGAGACCGCATATACATTGACATTTTCGAAGATGTGATAATCAGACGCAAAAAAGCGACTTTTCCGATTGTTTCTTGACAAATGCAGGATGCTTCCGAGGGATCTCCTTTTGGGACAAGCCTGTGTGGAAATCCCTTTGGTTGATCAATCAATGCAAAGGAGCAGGGACTGAATAATGAGATGGAACCGACGTTGGCCAGAAAGAAAGCCAAGGCCTAAAGCCAGGCCTCTATCAAAAGTACAAAGGGATGTCATTCTATCGAAACTGCTTAACGGCATTGAATCATCTCCCGTGCTCACGGCCCTGAATATTCGGGCGAGAGCACTTCGCGGACGTTTTTATATTGAACAGCTCTGCCAGGATAATTCCAGAGACGAACTGGAAGCGGTTATCATTGGCCGACTAACGCCTTTGGTTACCCCAAAAGGGAGACTCCTGCTGGAGGCCGAAAAGAGCAACGGTAATTGGTACGAGGTCAAAACGGGGTTTGCCAAATCACTTATTGACCACGTCGCAAATGACACAAAGGGGACTTTTCATGGGCTCGGAACTTTAAACAAAAGCCTTGCATCAGGGGGCAATCAACGCTTGCCTATCAAAATAGATAAGGAATTCAACTTCACTTATGAGTCTACCGGCGAAACCTGCTCAGCCCAAGAGGCACTCTATCATTTTTTTGGAGTCCCAATACCTGTGATCGCGGAACCGTCAGGTTGGTATATGTATCACCGAACGCCATGGATTACCGAGGTTAGCGATGACTTAAGAAGTGTCCTTGTCCGATTTGCCTCGAATACTATATATGGCACGATTTTCAGGGGGACTTGCCTTTACACAAACATGCATGATAACAAATGGGGCGCATACCCAATAAGGCCTAATCAGAGCGAGAATATTAGATCTTCCATTTCCTGGCTGGAAAAGCGGAAATGGAATTCATGGTGATATTGAAAAAAACCCATTATATTGGGCCTCTCCCACTAATGTCCATCTATTTGATATTGTTATCTTAACCGCCTGGTTCATGGCAGATAACACAGCTTTCGGCCGGTACTAATTCTTTGAGATATCTATCTGATCATTTGGCTTGCCTCGTTTAAATTGCACTCCAACCCGATCTATGATAGATTTCATAACAGACCCGGCACATATTTCAAACAAATTCATCAAAAAAAGGAGAAGAAAATGATTAGTATGAAAAGAATTGTAATTGGTTTCGCTGTGTTTCTATTAGGGACTGGGGTTTGCTTTGCAGATTCGGACATTCCTAATCTCGTTGGAACCTGGGCTGTGAAGGGCGAAGGCGGAGTCAGCGCTAAAGCGGGCGGTCCCGCTCCAACGACTCACCACAGCGGCGAGTTTAGTACCCTCACCGCCGAAGTGGTTATGACCAAACAACAGGGCAGAGTTATCCACGGAATATTCAAATCGCAAAAGTCGAGTGAGAATTTCGTTGCCGTGATTGGTCCCGACAATAAAAGTTTCTATTATGCCGATGGTGACGGATTCATAGATGGTAAGATCGTAAGCAAGGATCGAATAGATGTTATTTATCGCCATGTAAGCCCTTCGGACTCTTTAGCCGCATGGGGCATATGGACAAGAAAGCAGTAGAGAGGAATTCATCATTCTGACGAAATTCTTTTCTTCAACCGAATAAGTGGCAAATTGGCTGACCCCTATATGTCCCATCCGGGTCGGCCACCAGGTTAAGCCGGGCGACCTTCGGCGCAAACTCCTTGAGGATTTTAGACGATAATTGCGGACCTGGGGCAGGCCGATCCGCTTGGTGGCTCCGCGGCGGGCAACGAAAGCGTAATCGGCTTTTTCGCGTTCCCGAGAAATGGGAATAATGGGGACAGGTCAATTATTGTTGCTTAGTACCCCCTCAGGTGCTCGATGGCGTACTGGAGTTCGACATCGGTCCCTGCCGCAAAGGCAAGTACATTTTCGAGGGTTTTAGGAACCCTGGGATTGGGGGCCACACCGCCGATCCCGTTCCTGCTGTCGAGCTGAATCACCCCATTTTCGTCGACGGAACGGCCGTAAGGATATCCTATAGTGTACCCTCCTGGCATCTTGATCTCACCCCCCGTCATTCCGAAAGAGCCGTTCGTGCCGTGAAACCCGATCACCCTCCCGTTCGGAAGCTGCGATATGCACATTGTCGGGCCTTCTCCGGAGCTTATCGTTCCGGGATTAACCAGGGCTACCACAGGCCCGTCAAAATAGGGCGTCTGCGGGTTAATTGAGATGTTGTCGACGAACGGATTAAGACCGTGTTCGTCATGTTCGTTAACCGTGATTCGCAAGAACTTGCCATCCCGTTTGTCGTAATATTCCTGATACTCGTAGAAGGAGGGAGAGGAGTAAAAAAAGCCGCACAGGTCGGCGGCAAGTTGGTCGGAGCCCCCGTAATTGCCGCGCAGATCGACGATGACTCCGGGCACACCGGCCTCGACAAACGAGGTGATCGCCTCTTGGAATTCTTGGAAGATCCGTGTGGGGTAACCGGAATTCGACAGATCACGTTCCATCCTAACAAGGACATAGCCGTAACCTTCCGGCAGGATCCGGTACTCGACTTGGTCCGAAAAGTCCGCCTTCCTTGCAAAGTTCAACAGGGAAAAAGTCTGTCCCGAGTCGTCTACGGCAATGAGGGTGGCCGTTTGGGAAGCCACCGAACCGGTGTTTTTGAACTCGACCTGGACACCCGCGCCGACCGGGCCCCGGGTCAGGAGCCTGGCCTGCTCCAGCCGGGAGTGTTCCAGTGTGGCCTGGGGGTTTTCGCCCCCGAGGGCGCCTGTCAATACCTTGAAAGGAACGGCGCCGACATCGATCTGTCTGATGGCTGTTTTGACCGGCTCTCCTCCCCACGAGATAATCTCGGCACCTGTAGCAATCCCTGCCAGATCGGCCGGTCCGTTGGGGACGATTGCGGCCGCGATCACCCGTGAATCATCCAGTTCGGCCACCGCCACCCCGAACCCTCCACCCGCCAGTTCCTTTCCGATGGCCGTGGGCACTTCGGCGTTCTTTGCGGCCAGGCTGATATGCCCGTCGGGGATCGAGCAGACATACTCGTGCAGGGCAAGGTAATAGGCTTTTTCGTCTCCGGCAGCCTGGGCTTGTATGATGCGCGACATAAATCGGCTGAAGAGACCAGTCCAGTCCACACCCTTCCACTCACTGAAGGCATACTCAAGTGAGAACTTGTGGTTGGCGGCTTGGAAGGCGTCGGTCCAGGTGAGTTTGCTGTAGTCAGCCGAATCGGGGTAAGTGAAACCGTTCCTGGGATCTATCCCGGTTCCACTCTCACTCCCTCCTGTGCAACCGGAAAGGACAAGCTGGATCAGGTAGAATAAGGCAAGCAGTGAATATCGGAAAGGGGTTTTCATGCGGGAGCACCTCCAAAAAGTTTGCAATCCTCCGAAAATTTGATCACCATGTATCCGTTGGCCCCTCACAGAACCGGCGATCAGCATCTCATTTTTCGGATATAATATCAATGATTGCAGTTTGTATTGACGCCTTGAAAGGTGAGCCATTGTTCAGTCAGGCCATTTTCGGTACCTTCAAAACTAGCTCGCCTGTTTGTGGCGGAAATGAGGTTTCCGCCAATCTCACCGGCATCGGGCATTACCACATGATTGCGTATCCAACCGATATTCAGATATATTTTAGCACCGAAAATGCTAATCAGATATCTGTAATTCCGGGTGGTGCTGAATCTTTGAGATATCCAGATGGTAACCCTGTGGCACGCGAATGCTGACCCACCTTTTCGCGACTCCCCATCGCTGATATCGATCAGAAAGAGCACCTGCATCGTTCCCATGAAATGCTTTTTCACTTTATTGAATGATATTGAAAGTGAGCAGGTATGTAAATAAAGGCGTTGAGATCCGTACTACGGATGGAAGCGTTCTCAAAGAAAGGAGAAAACTGAAATGAATATTTCTTGTATATTTCCATTCATCTATGGTAATATAATCAAATCCAGCAAACAGGATAAGCAGTCTGCCGCAAAAGGATACCTTCTGCAATCGCAAGTACAGACCGGGCGCTTCCTTTAAATGGGAAGGCTTTGCGGGGGCGTTCAACAGGGACCAGAACCAAAGATCAGGAGGATGACATGGCCTATTCACCAAATGAATTGAGAGATAAACTCTTGGAGATGTACCCCGAAATCGACCGGTATAGGCTTTCTATGAGCCTTATTTTCGACAACCAAAAAGATGCGTGGGTGGTTACTTTTAAAAAGGGGGAGCACCAACGCCATGCCTTTCTGGATCAAAAGGACGCTAATGCATGTATGAACGGAAACGCTTGTATCTATCTGGGAGTCCTGATTGCCCAGTATATAAAGGACCTTGAGAAAGAGATGCAAGTGGGTTAAGCCCAAGGGCCAGCGCAAAAATGGTTTCACATTTCCCCATCTCAGCTTCGGGCCGTCTTCGGTCGCCGCTCAATGGCATCAATCAGATCTGACCTGAATCTGAGCATCAATTCTGCGAACTTATTTTTTCGCGGGCCCTGAGATTCAACAGTTCTTTCAGGGACAGGATGCCGAACCGCGGACTATACTGCGGCCGGCCAGGCTTCCGCAACACCATTTTATCCATAGGGTCGATGGGACGCCACAGTGTTATACGTAGTTACCACGGTGTAGGCGGGAGGCGTCGTTTTTTTCGGGCTTTGGTGTGCCTTTGTCTCACTGAACGCCCTGGCCCCCGTTGAGGAGAATGCAGACCCCTTCCCTATTGATCCTCGCCCGGTCATCAGCGCATATGCTATACCATGTCAGCACCCATGGAATATGGATCCGGATGGGGTTCCCTATGATGCCGGATGGTTTCCAAGGGGAGATGGGTAGGGCAAAAGATATGGTGTTTGAAGCGCGATCAAGTCAACAACGAGATCATAGGCCGTGGCAGTCATGTGGAAAACACCCGTGTGGGTGGGATGGGCGGACTTTCCAGCCCGGCACCTGAGGCGGGATCGCGGCGGAAAGGCCAGCCTGTGTCGAGCCCGGCAGACATGCCGCCCACACAGGGCATTTTCATTCCCCGGGGGCAACTAACCCTTCGTCATGAGCATTTACTTGTGAGATAAATTG
>JAUPKI010000041.1 GCA_030837545.1 Thermodesulfobacteriota bacterium
GGGCTGTTCGCCCTGGCGTTTTTAGGGTTTTCAGGGATGTCTATATTTTAGAAGTGACTAAAGTGTGAAGTGACTAAAGTGAGCTGAAGTTAAGGTGGGACGTCATGTTGGCAATTCCTTGATAGCCCGTGGTTATTCGAGAGTTCTTTATCGTCTGTCATAGTTTACGGTCTCGTAAAAAGTCTTCCACGTCGTCAACCCGGCGAAAGCCGGGGTCCAGAACCTATTGAAAAAACTGGATTCCTGCTTTCGCAGGAATGACGGGAAATGCCAAATCTTGACTTTTTACGAATGCATCATAGTTGGATTTGAAAATATTAAAAAGGGCCTTCAACCTCAGTAAGTTTAGTCACTTTAGTTCACTTTCTTCAGGGAGTCTGAATGGATCCGGCATTGATCAAACTGGCATTAGGCGGGTTAGCCGTATTGGGGTGCATCGGCCTCTTTTTTGGCATCGGCCTGGCCTTGGCCGCCCACAAATTTGCGGTGGAGGCCAACCCCACGGTGGAAGAGGTCTTGGAGGTCCTGGCAGGGGCCCAGTGAGGGGGATGCGGCTTCGCAGGATGTGAAGCCTATGCCGAAGCGGTCGTGAACAACCCGGATGTCCCACCGAACCTCTGTTTCCCCGGCAAGGCGGAAGTGGCTGGCCTGGTTGCGGAGATAACCGGCAAAAAGATGGCTGCCGTGGAAAACGTGGTAGCGTCTATCCGCTGTTCGCGGGTGGAGGGAAACGTCCGGAAAAAGCTGAATTATATCGGATATGGGTCGTGTACCGGCGCCAATCTGGCATTTGGCGGACCGTATGCCTGCCGGTATGCATGCGTGGGCCTGGGCGAATGCGCTGAAAGCTGCCCTTTTGACGCCATCGCCATGGAGGACGGCTTTCCAGTGGTGGATGCCCGCCTTTGCGTCGGCTGCGGGACCTGTGTGCGCACCTGTCCGAAAGGAATCATCGAGCTGATTCCCTTGAAGGCCAGGGTCTGGGTCCCGTGCAGCACCAAAGATCCCGGGAAAGACGTCAAAGAGATCTGCGGGGTGGGTTGTATCTCCTGCAAGATGTGCGTCAAGGCGTGTCCGGCCAAAGCGGTTGAATTGGATAATGGACGGATTAAAATCGATCATCAGAAATGCATGGAATTCGGCCCTGAGTGTCAGGAGATATGCGCGGAGAAATGCCCCAGGGGCATTTTCAGGAATTTTTCGGGGGGCGAAAGCGCCGTTCGGGAAAGGACGATGGCAGCGGCCTGAGACACAACGATGTTGGAAGCCCGCGTCAGGGGGCAGGTACGTTAGCGATGGGGTGCACCAGGATGATGGAGGAACACAAAATGGAAAGAAATGAGCTGTTACATCTTGCATCCGGAACCATGGATCGAAGGTCTTTTTTGAGGCTTTCGGGAGTTCTCGGCATCGGTCTTGCCACGGCCGGCCTCGCTATCCCCACCGGGGCAGAGGCCATACGGTTTAACCACAAGCTCTATAAGATCTCCAAGACCCGGTTAGCCATGGGAACCTTTGTCTCCATGACCCTCCTTCATACGTCGAGGGATCAGTCCGAAGCGGCCATGGAAGAGGCCTTTCTTGAAATCGACCGGCTGGCGAGGGCCATCAGCCGTTTCGATGAGACAACGCCTGTGGCCCAGCTCAACCGGGAAGGCATGCTGAAAGACGTCCCCCCTGAGATGGCCGAGGTGATTGGCAGATCACTCGCCTATTACCGGATCAGCAACGGGGCCTTTGACATATCGGTGAAACCCGTGGTGGACCTGTTCAAACAAAAATTTTCAGATGGCACGGGAATGGGTCCCTCTGACGCCGAGCTGAGGGAAGCCCTCAGGGTGGTCAATGGGTCCGACATCGAATTTACGGGCCGTACGGTTCGTTTTAAACGGCCGGGCATGGGCATTACGCTGGACGGTATTGCAAAGGGATATATTGTGGACCGGGCATCGGCGGTTCTCTCCCGAAACGGCATCACGAACCACCTGATCAATGCGGGGGGCGACATCCGCACTGTGGGCAGCAGGCGCGACGGCAAGCCATGGACCATTGCGGTACAAGACCCGAAGAAGAAAGGACACTATCCCGACATCATTCATCTGACGGACGGGGCCGTTGCTACATCCGGGAATTATGAGATCTATTTTGACCGGGAAAAGATGTTTCACCATATCGTGGATCCCCGCACCGGACAATCGCCTGCCGAAAGCGCCAGTGTCTCGGTCCTGGCGGACACGGCCATGGAGGCGGACGCCCTGTCCACCACCGTGTTTGTCATGGCCCCCGAGCGAGGAACCCGCTTCATCAACTCACGTCCCAGATGTGAATCTCTCGTGGTGACAAAGGACAACCAGAAGGTCACGTCATCGGGGTGGAAAAGCGCAGCGATCTGATGGGTGGGTTGAGGGTCGGGGATGCCGGGGGAGGGCCGTTGAGAACTGCCGAATGTCGGGCTACATCGGCACATCCTCCTGGGTATAATTCCTGAATCGCGTCAGTTCCTTTTGAAATGTCAATTTAAAGGAACCTGTAGGACCATTTCTCTGCTTTCCGATAATAATCTCGGCAATATTCTTGTTTTCTTCTGAATTGGGATTGTAAATCTCATCCCTGTAGATGAAGGCAATTACATCTGCATCCTGTTCAATGGCCCCGCTCTCTCTGAGGTCCGCCAACTGAGGCTTCTTGTTGGGCCGGTCTTCGACCTTCCGGTTCAACTGAGACAGGGCGATGACCGGAACGTTAAGATCTTTGGCCAGCCCCTTCAACGATCTGGATATCTCCGACATTTCCAATTGCCTAGACTCTGCGGAGCTCCGTCCCTGGATCAACTGCATGTAGTCTACGATGACAAGCCCCAGGTCGGTCCGTTTTTTCAGCCTTCTGCACTTGGCCTTCATTCCCAGCACGCTGATGGCAGAGGAATCGTCTATGAAAATGGGCAGTTCCGACAATCGGTTGGCCGAATCGATAAGGCGAGAGAAGTCGTCTCCCCTCAGGCTGCCGGTCCTCAGCTTTGTCGCGTTTATCCCGGCATCAAGGCCCAACAACCGGATGCCCAACTGCTGGCGGGACATCTCCAATGAAAAGACAGCGACCACGCTCCCGGTTTTTTGGGCAACATTGTAGCCGATGTTCAGGGCCAGGGCCGTTTTTCCCATGCTGGGTCGTCCGGCAACAATAATCAGGTCCGAAGGCTGGAGCCCGGCCGTCAGACGATCAAATCGCTCAAAACCGGTCGGAACGCCGGTCACATATCCTTCAAACTGGGCCGCGCTTTCGATCTTCTTAAAACTTCCGGCAATGACCTGCTTCAGGCTTTGAAACCCTTCCCGAATCTGGTTCTCGGCAATGTCAAATATAGACTGCTCGGCCTTTTCAAGAAGATCTGCAGTGCTCTCCTGGCTCTGGAAACAGAGTTCGGAGATGGTCGAACACTGGCTGATCAGCCGCCTTCGAACCGACAGATTTCTCACAATCTCAGCATGATAAGCAATGCCGGCCGAGGTTGTTACAGCCTGGACCAGGAGGGCCAGATAATCGGTGCCCCCTGCCTTTTCCAGGGCCTTTTTCTGCGTAAGCGTCTCGGAGAGGGTAATGATGTCGATCGGTTCGCCGCGCTGGTACAGTCGGGTCATTCCATCGAAAAGGGCAACGTGGGCCTCCCTGTAAAAGTCATCAGGGACGAGGATGTCCACAATCTGGTTCATGGCGTCATTGTTGATCAATATGCCGCCCAATATGGCCTGTTCAGCCTCCACATTGTGGGGTGGGACCTTCAGATACGAGACGGGGGCTTTTTCTCTTGGCTGAGCCATAGAACCCTTACGTATCAGGGATCGAATCGTTCAACATGCCTTCAATCCCCAATTCCTGAATTCCTCAATCCATCAATTCCCTGCGTCCCTCTGCTCCTGTTCAGGGCTTACGGACACCTTGATGGATGCAGTCACTTTAGGATAAATCCTGACCGGAATGGTGTATTCTCCTACCGTCTTGATCGGCTTGTCCAGGATGATCTTCCGCCTGTCTATCTCAATGCCCTGGGCCTCCAGGTAACCCGCGATATCCATGGTGGTCACCGAGCCATACAGCTTTCCTTCTTCGCCCGCCTTTTGCGAAACATGGATAACGAGCCCGCCGATCTTTTCCTTGAGCTTTTCAGCGTCCTCCCTCCCCCTCAGCCGCTTTACCTCGATCTTTTTCCTTTGAAGTTCAAGGGCCTTCCTGTTTTGAGGCGTCGCCTGAAGCGCCAACCCATTGGGGACCAGAAAGTTGTGTGCATACCCCTTTGCAACCTTGACGATATCCCCTTCCAGGCCCAATTCATCCACATCCTGCCGTAGAATCACTTCCATTGCAATGTCTCCTCCATCACGTCGTTTGACTATCCGCTCTCCTGTGGATCTTCCTGAAATCAATCCATTGGTCAAACAGCCCGGCAAAAGTCAGTACGGCCAGAAGAAGCTGCTGAACGATGATCAGAAAATAGATGCCGAGCCTGATCCAGGAAGGAACACGGTATTTATTCAAGAAAAACACAATAATGGACAGCCCATGAAATAAATATATGGCCAATATGACAATCAGGGCGTTGATGGCTAAAAATTGTATGCTTTGTGATGGCAAAAATAAAGCAAAACCTGAAATGATCAGACCCCAGACCAAATGGTCTGGCGCCTGCCATCGGTCCATTGAGATAAACTCCGGATACTCCAGTTTTCCGATCTTGAAAAGCGGCCTGGCAATCACCACATTCAGCCAGAGCGCAAAACCTGTCCCGACAATCATGAGCGAAGGGTAGATCTGCGACAGGGTTGCCATGAAGGCCTTGGCATACGCGTTTAGCTCCACAGCATTCACATGCCCCGGGCCCGCATCCTCATAGGTCTGAATGGCCGCATGGAGTTGGCTTCCCAGGTAACTCAGGACCATTTCAATGGGCCCCATGTCCCTTGACAGGCCCATCATGACGAGCATTCCCAGACCGATGAAGAGCATGAACAGGGTTGCCAGGAATATGGTGTTCCCGAGGCTGAGTCTCCTCCTGAAAAGCTCGGCCAGCCCTATCCCTACGAGGCTGAACTCCAGGGCAAGGAGGGTGATCTGCGAATAACCAACGAGGTAGGCTATCAGGCCAATGGCGGCAACCACCATCGCCGCAACCTTAATGCCCTCGATAAGGCCCAGTCTGATGGTATAGTAGAGGAATGGCAGCGGTGTCAGCAGGCTGAAAAATGCACCGACAAAGGGAATCAACATGGATGCCAAAAGAAGAGATATGGCTCCGCCGGCGCACCCCAGTACATCACTCATTTTCATGGGATTTCAAGAATGGCTAAGGCCCCGAAACCATCGAAAAGTCAGGGTAGCGATATCTCCGAGGGCTCAAGATCAGTTCACAATGGATGTTGTATACGGCAACAGGGCAATATTTCTGGCCCGCTTAATGGCCAGGGCCAGCATCCGCTGGTGTTTGGCGCAGTTGCCGGAAATCCTGCACGGCGTAATCTTGCCCCGTTCCGTTGTAAAATACCTGATGTTCCTGATATCCTTGTAATCAATGACAAGGCTGCTGTCCGCACAGAACTTGCACACCTTTCTTCTGTGATAGGTTCTCCTGAACTTATTCTTGTTCCCCCTGTCTCTGTCGTCGCTTCCCTCTCTATTGTATGCCATCTTCCCCCTCGTCCGCTGCGCGTCTCTCGTCTTCCGTGATTTTTTCCTCTTCGCCGGGTTCCTTCCTCTCTTCCTCTCCCGCGGCCTTCAAGGCCTCCGGGTCGGCATGGTCGCTCAACTTAATGGTCTGATACTTGATCACCCTGTCGTCCAGGGTCATTTCCCGCTTCAGTTCTTCTACAATGCCTGATTCACCGCAATATTGCAGGAGCACATAGGAACCCTTGTCAAACTTCTTCACCTCGTAAGCCAGTGTCCTCTTCCCCCATTCTTCAACCCGGGTGACAACGCCTTTCTCCTTTTGAACAAGGGCGTTCATTTTGGCGACAACCTCTTGATACGCATCGTCCGCCAGATCAGGGTTAATGATGTAAAGGGTTTCATAATACCTCATGCGCGTTCTCTCCCTTCGGCCTTTTTCCTTATAAGGATGGTGTTGGTCCTGCTAAGCCGGTTCAGCGAACTCCGGTCAGTGCCTCGGCTTGTAAGGACAAGGAGCCATTTAAATTTAAATTTTATATTTTAACGAGCGACAGCACTCGTGTCAAGACATAAATTCACGTATCCATGCTATTCAAAAAAATTCCGCACCACGAAACCTTCCCTGCGGCAGAGGAGATCCCGTTCCGCTTCTCGCAGATCCTGGGCCACCATCTCGGCCACCATGTCATCAAACGATGTCTTCGGTTCCCAGCCAAGCTCCTTCCTTGCGAGGCCGGCGTCTCCCAGAAGCGACTGGACCTCGGTCGGCCGGAAATAGCTGGGATCCACGGCCACGATGCATCGACCGGTCTTCTGATCGTACCCCTTTTCCTCGAGGCCTTCCTCTTCCCACCGAATATCAAGGCCCAGTTCCTTTCCTGCGACATGGACAAAGTCCCGCACAGAACGCTGAATCCCCGTGGCAACCACATAGTCCTTTGGCGTTTCTTGCTGAAGCATGAGCCACATCAGTTCAACATAATCCCGCGCATGACCCCAATCCCGTTTTGCATCCAGGTTTCCCAGATAGATGCAGTTCTGAAATCCGAGCTTGATTCTGGCCAGGCCACGAGTGATCTTCCGGGTCACGAATGTCTCCCCGCGAAGGGGGGACTCATGATTGAACAGGATCCCGTTGCACCCGAAAATCCCATAGGCTTCCCGGTAGTTGACCGTAATCCAGTAGGCGTACAGCTTGGCCACGGCATAGGGGGACCGAGGATAAAAAGGGGTCTTTTCATTCTGGGGCGTCTCCCTGACCAGTCCATAGAGTTCAGAGGTAGATGCCTGATAGAATCGGGCCTTTTTTTCCAGCCCCAGGATACGGATCGCCTCCAGCAGGCGAAGAGCGCCCAGGGCGTCGGCATTGGCCGTGTACTCCGGGGTCTCGAAAGAGACCTTGACGTGGCTCTGGGCCGCCAGGTTATAGATCTCATCGGGCTGAACCTGCTGGATGATCCGAATGAGATTGGTGGAATCGGTCAGGTCCCCGTAATGGAGGACAAATCTTCGGTCCGATTCGTGGGGGTCCTGGTAGAGGTGATCAATCCTGTCTGTATTAAAGAGGGACGATCTCCGCTTGATGCCATGGACTTCGTATCCCTTTTTCAGCAATAATCCGGCTAAATAAGCCCCGTCCTGGCCGGTAATTCCTGTAATCAGCGCTCGTTTCATATCCTCTCCTCTCGCTATGCCGCCCTCTCCCCCTCCACCATCATTTGGGCCACATCCCGCATCCGGTATTGGGCCTTCCACCCCAGTTTTTCAGCAGCCTTGCCCGGATTGGCCCGGACGGTCAGGATGTCTGTGGGCCTCAAAAGGCTCTGGCTTATTTTTACGTGGTCCCGCCAGTTCAAACCAAGGACCGTGAAGACGCTCTCAATAAAATCCTCCAGCCGGTTCGTCTCTCCGGTGGCAATGACGTAGTCATCGGGGGCGTCTTGCTGCAGCATCCGCCACATGGCCTCCACATATTCCGGGGCCCAGCCCCAGTCCCTCTCGACCGATATGTTTCCCAGCTCGAGTGTCTCGTGGCTCCCGTTGGCGATGCGGCAGGCGGCATGGACGATCTTGCGGGTGACAAACCGCTGGGGCCTCAGGGGGGATTCATGGTTGAACAGAAGACCGGAGCAGGCAAAGAGGCCATAGGCCTCCCGATAGTTGGCCATCTGCCAGAAGGCGGCCGCCTTTGCCACGGCATAGGGGCTTCTGGGACGAAAGGGCGTCCATTCGTCGGCCGGCTGACCGTCCGTATTCCCGAAACATTCGCTGGAGCCTGCGTTATAGATCCTGATGGGCGCCTCTAAGAAGCGAATCGCCTCCAACAGATTGAGCGTTCCGATGCTGATGCTCTCAAAGGACTCGACCGGCTGGTCGAATGAAAGTCCGACTGAACTCTGGCCTGCGAGGTTGTAGACCTCGTCGGGCCGGACCTTCTTGAGCACCTGGAGGACGCTTCGGAAATCGTTTAAGGAGGCCGATGCGACCTCCAACCGGTCCCTGATGTTCAAACGAATCAGGTTTGAAAACTGAGACATCTGGGCATCCCGGGAAGAACCGACCACCCTGTAGCCCTTTTCCAGAAGCAACCTGGCCAGATACGACCCATCCTGCCCCGAAACGCCCAAAATCAGTGCTGTCCTTTTCATCACCTTCGCATCTGCCACTGGTTGAATGTTGAACCCTTGCAAAAACCATTTCGAGTTAAATACCCTGCTTTGGTCCGGTTGTCAATTGTCGATTGCATGTGGCGTCTCTTAATCGCCCTGATGCGATCCAGGACAGGGGGATGACTAAATGCTCTGGGTCGAAAATTCGGTGACGTATTTTCATGCCGCAACTTTTTGCTTGTCATCGAATTCGGCCAATACTTTTTTTCTGTACGCTTTGGATGAGACAGTTGCTTCCAAAATTGAGGGTATCGGTTCATCGATGTCCCCATTTTTCCGCTTGCCCCGGGATACGTTATTGTAGTATCCATAGTAAATGACCATCTGTTCTCCTTATGTTGGGGACATGTGAGGCCATAGCGGCAAGCCATTCAAGGGCATCGAAGGTTTTTTCCTCTTTCGCGTCCTTGGATTTGTAAACGACTTTCGATCCGTCGGGGATGTACGTCATTCTCTCCTGGGAGAATGATGCGCGAATGATATACCGGGCTAGGTTTTCCATATTCTCCACATTTGACCCTTGCGAAGCCATTAAGGAGGATGCCGCAGTCCAGGAAGCGATAAATTACCTGTGTCTCACGTAGGGCCGTAAAGAGCATCGATTTTCGGGAAAAGAGGGTAGTCTATTTTCTCATCGCCATGTTTCTTGTGAACCGCGCAGTCAAGCCTTTTCTCTTGCCGATGCTGGTTTCCCTTTTGGGATAGCCATACACACTGATGCTTACGCTCCTGATTGTGGCAGGGTCGTTTTGTGTAGGGTTTGTCGCAGGCGCGTTGGTGGATACTCCAAGCGGATCACGACGGCAGGATGATTAGCATTCGAGACGAAGGGAGAGACCTCAATCCTGGCGATCTCCTGTTCATCTTTGATACCCTTTGCCGTGGAAAAACCGAAAAATGTGGACACAGGCGACTCCAAAGGCTTGTTGACCTAATCGGTTTAAAGTAGTTCTATACAGAAGGAGAAGATCATTCAAGATATGGATTCTATCTCTAGACGGCTGAAAGAAGCAGAACAGAAGATCACCATTCTTTATGAAATCACGAGATTTGTCTCGTCTCTTCTCGACCTCCACCTTGTCCTTGACGCCATTGTCAACCTGCTTGTGGAGGAGTTCAATCTGGATGCCTGTTCCATCCGCTTGCTCGATGCTGACGGCAAACTCAGAATCAAGAGCCAGAAGGGACTGAGCAAGGCCTTCATAGAACAAGCGACGAGAGAGCCGACGATTGATTGCTATTCGGGGGACTGTTTTCTTACGGGCAGAATTATGATTATCAACGATGCGGACCAAATAGACAAACCCATCTCAACGAATCGCACTGTCTGCGAGAACATTAAGTCCTTTGCGATTACGCCTATAAGAGTTGAAGGGGAAACGATCGGGGTTTTGGTTACCGCTTCCAAGAAGAAAAACTATTTTCATGAGCGGTTCAATGACGCCATTTATGTCGTATCCGATCAGATTGGCATTGCCATACGGATTTCCCAATTGTATGAAGAAATCCATACGTTAAATCAATCCCTTGAACAGAAGGTCAGAGAACGAACGGCAGAACTTGAAGAGAAGACAAAGTGCCTAATCGAGGCTGAAAGGTTAGCGACAGTGGGTGAGATGTCGAAAAGGATCGCCCATGAACTCAGAAATTCACTCACCGTAGTGGGAGGTCTTGCTCGGAGGCTCTATGGGAAATCGAGTGAGGATGACCTTAATAGAGAATACCTCAAGGTCATTTTTGAAGAGGTCAAAACCCTGGAGGAAAAAGTCTCAAACCTGATCAAGCTCGGTGCCGGAGAATAGCCCTCTGACCGGAAAGCCGTGATCCATGCTGATGGATCATCCTTTGTTTATGTATAAAATGGGGTCATCCATTTAAGGGGTGAGTCAAGACAAAAAAATACACGGAGATTATTATTAAATCTGCGTGTCTTTTTGTTCGAGTGGAAAATCATCCCTTCGAGTAGCATTCCCTGCATCTTCCTTGTTACTACAGCCGCACAAAGCGGGCATCGCCAATAACAATCCTTTGTAGCCGCAACCGCTCTGTTAGATCGATCGGCTGGCGTTGCGATTCAGGCTGCCGCCTTTCATGAAAAACCGTGATTGCCCCTGAAAAACGATGTTTTACTTCTGATCCCATCAAAAATGATGCCCTTCCATGAAATTCGATTAAAAATAGTGATAATCCTGAAAAAGAATTATGGCCCATGGAAAAAACATAATACAAGGGGATTTGGCATGAGACGGACCTGAAGGGACGCCCTGGGATTTGTAAACTTCTATCCTCAACACAATTTGTATTGTATATCCTTCGGCAAAAGATTATCGTTTCAACTTCATCACGAGCGTCGCCTTTGGCCCCTGACCAGTCGAATCGAGGCACAAAAGCTTAACCCAAGCAAGCGCGGGTTCATCATACCTTGTTTGTAGTGTGCCCGTGAGGGCATGGGGTCTGCGGCATAAAGTCCGATCACGCGCCTCGCGCGATCACTGCGAATCTGCGGCTGCGCACTGATAACCAATAGCAGGGTAAAGTTTCGATAAGAGGGATTAAGGAGAATTGGGTATGTGCGGAATTGTATGCTATGTGGGGCGGAAACCGGCAAAGCCGATACTGCTTGAGGGATTGAAGAGACTCGAATATCGGGGGTATGACTCTGCGGGCCTGGCTGTTCAGGACGGTGAAACGATCCACTGTGAGCGGGCCGTGGGAAAGATCGTTGAGCTGGAGCGCAGGGTGAACGGGCTGGAGATGAAAGGCACGGTCGGCATTGCCCATACGCGGTGGGCCACCCACGGGAGGCCTTCGGAGGAGAACGCCCACCCCCAGCGGGACCGGGACGAAAACGTATTTGTCATTCATAACGGGATCATCGAAAACTACCATGTGCTCAAAAAAAAATTGGAAAAGGATGGAATTGTCTTTCGGTCCGAGACCGATACCGAGGTTCTGGCCCACCTGATTGCGCTCCATTTCGATGGCGATCTCAGCGATGCGGTTCGAAAGACCATGGCCCAGGTGGAGGGGACCTTCGGGATCGGCGTGATTCACCGGCAGACCCCCGGCCAGATCGTCGTGGCCCGAAGGGGAAGCCCGCTGATCATCGGCGTGAGCGACGACGGGCATTTTGTCGCCTCGGATGTGTCGGCCATGGTGCGATACACCAACAAAGTGGTCCATTTAGAGGAGAACGAACTGGCGACCGTGACCGCGGACGGGTTTTCCATCTCCACGGCCCAGGCCAAACCGGTCCAGCGGAGCACCGAGACCGTGGAGTGGCGGGCCGAGGATGCAGAGCTGAACGGGTTTCCCCATTTCATGCTCAAGGAGATCTATGAACAGCCGGCTGCCTTGGAGAATGCGATCCGGGGAAGGCTGGAGCAGGGAGAGGGGGTCCCGAAGCTGGGGGGGATCATGCCGGTCTGGGAGAGTCTCAAGCAGTCGCGTCACATGGTCCTGGTGGCCTGCGGGACCTCCTATTATGCGGCCAGTGTGGGAAAATATATCTTTGAGCGACTGACCGAGATCGATACAGAGGTGGGCCTCGCCTCGGAGTTCCGATACCGCAAGCTCAACTTCCCGCCCAATACCTTTGTTGTGGCTATCAGCCAGTCTGGGGAGACTGCCGACACCCTCGCGGCCATCAAGGAGGCCAAGAGGAAGGGTGCCCGCCTCATCGGCGTGGTCAACGTGGTGGGGAGTTCCATCTCCAGGGAGACAGAGGCCGGCATCTATAATCACGCCGGGCCTGAAATCGGCGTGGCCTCCACCAAAAATTTCACTTCGCAATTGACCATCCTGACCCTCCTGGCCCTCCTGTTGGGCCGGCATCAGAACCTCTCCCTGACAGAAGGGATTCAGGCCATCCGGGCGCTTGAGGCCCTCCCTGGTTTGATACATAAGGCGCTGGCCCAGGCCAACCATATCGAGGCCGTTTCCGAAAAGTACTGCCGTTGCACCAACTGGTTGTTTTTGGGGAGGAAATATAACTACCCCATTGCGCTGGAAGGGGCCTTGAAGCTCAAGGAGGTCTCCTATATCCACGCGGAGGGGTATGCCGCGGGGGAGATGAAACATGGTCCCATTGCCCTGATCAACCCAGAGATGCCCACGGTGGCCATCATTCCTCTGGACGAGATGCATGAAAAGATGCTCAGCAACATCCACGAGATCAAGAGCCGCAAGGGTCCGGTGATCGCCATCGCGACTGAGGGAGACGAGAAGGTGAGAGATGTGGCGGACGACATCATCGAGATTCCGCCGACTCTCGATTTTCTGTATCCCATATTGACGGTGATTCCCTGCCAACTCCTGGCCTATTACTGCGCCAAGTTCCTCAACCGGGACATCGACAAGCCGAGGAACCTGGCAAAGAGCGTGACTGTGGAGTAGGGATTGGGGAAGTGAGGAATTTGGGGATTCAGTCCATTGGGTCCCTTTCGTCCCTCTTCTGGGTTGCGCCAATGCCGCCCGGGTATTTTAGTGCGGATTAGAAAGCTCTGCATAGAAATACATTTCTGTTTTATGGCATCCTAACAAACTACATAAATGTATTTCGCTCTCCGACTTGTTTTTCCGCTACAATTGAGATAACTGAATGAAAAAACAGGCACTTGCCAAGGACTCTCCCTGATTGGCACTGGGTTTGCAGAAATAGCCTGTGGAAGCTCGAAACGGCTTGGGAGCGTCATAACACTTAACAAACAGGATCGGGGTTCTGTACCGCAGGGCCCGGGGGAGAAGGAGGAAACGCCATGGATTGTCAGAACATAGAGGATGTGAAAAGGATTGTTGAGGAAAAGGACATCAGCTTTATCCAGTACTGGTTTACCGATGTACTCGGCGTGCTCAAGAGTTTTGCCATTACACCATCCGAACTGGATGAAGGCCTCACCGAGGGGATGGGTTTTGACGGCTCTTCCATTCAGGGATTTGCCAGGATCGAGGAAAGCGACATGATTGCCAAACCCGATCCAACGACGTTTCAATTGGTGCCGTGGCGGAGCAATGAGCGGCCGGTGGCCAGGATGTTTTGCGATATCCTGAACCCAGACGGCACGCCCTATGAGGGAGACCCTCGATATGTCCTGAAACGACTCCTGAAGAAAGTGGAAGAAAAGGGGTTCACCTACTATGTCGGACCTGAGCTGGAATACTTCTATTTCAAGGATGACACGTGCACAGAGGTACTGGATGCGGGGGGATACTTTGATTCGAGGCCCCTCGATATGGGGAGCAATCTGAGGCGGGATACGATCTTTGCGCTCCAGTCCATGGGCATTCAGGTGGAATACAGCCACCATGAGGTGGCCCCGAGTCAGCACGAAATCGACCTTCGCTATCAGAGTGCCCTCAAGATGGCCGACAATACCATGACCTATCGACTCGTCGTCAAGGAGATTGCAAGGCAGCACGGCGTATACGCGACCTTCATGCCCAAGCCGATCTTCGGGGAGAATGGGAGCGGGATGCACGTCCATCAGTCTCTCTTCCAGGGGGATAAGAATGCCTTTTATGATCGGAATGATAAGTACAATCTCTCCCAGATGGCCAAGCACTACATCGCAGGGGTGATGCGTCACGCCCCGGAGATCACGTCGGTGTGCAACCAGTGGGTCAATTCGTATAAGCGGTTGGTGCCGGGGTATGAGGCCCCGGTCTACGTATCGTGGGCCAGGAGAAACCGGTCGGCCATGATCCGGGTTCCCATGTATAAGCCGGGAAAGGAAAAGGCCACCCGCATCGAGTTCAGGTCCCCTGACCCTGCCTGCAACCCGTACCTTGCCTTTGCGGTGATGTTGGGCGCAGGACTGGAAGGGGTTGAAAAGAAATATGAGTTGCCGGCCCCGGTGGAAGAAGATATCTTCGAGATGAATCCGGCCGAGCGAAAGGCCCACGGGATTAGCGACCTTCCGGGCAACCTCTACGCGGGGATCCTGGCCACGGAAAAGAGCGAGCTGGTGAAGCGGATCTTAGGCGACCATGTGTTCAACAAATTCATTGAAAACAAAAAGATCGAGTGGGACCATTACCGGACGCATGTGAGCCAGTTTGAGATTGATACGTATCTGCCGAAGTTGTAGGCGCAAGAAGAAAAGTAGTTTGGAGTGTGGAGTGTGAAGTTGGAAGTTTAAATTGGAATTTCCCCTTTTTAACTTTAGGCACTCCAAACTCGTAACTTCAAACTTTGAAAAACCCACAAGGGGGATAAAAATAGCCATGAAGGATGATTCCATGTCTGTTATCGGTCAAAGCCTCTTCGGTTTCCAGGCCGCTCTGAAGGAAGCGGGGTCCAGCTTCGAAGAATATCTGGATACCTACTACTATAACAAATGGAAGAGCGACACGCTCTATTCGGCCATGTCTTTGCGGACGACGTTCGTGACGGCCATGCATCAGTTTCTGGCCGACGAAGGCCTGTTCAACCTGGAGCGGGTGCAGTTGAGCCCCGTGACCGATCCCCTGGCGCACGACGTGGAGCATACGCCTAATATCAATTACAAGGGCCAGCGATACGTGATGACACACAGCATGATCTACTCCAAGTTCCTGTCGTGTCACCATCCCAAGATCAAGGGGGTGTTTGTGGATTCCCCCAACATCCGGCTCGAGATCGAAAGTCCCGACCGTAGGCAGAGGGGTAAATACCTGATCGATTTCAGCCAGATGGACCTGGAGGTGAGAAGGAACCGGGGGATTGACCTAGAGATGTACCTGAAGGAACCGAAACGGGTCAGCGAGATCTTGGCCGAGGATATGGAAAAGGGGATGGACCTCTTTGAGCGGATGATCGTCCATGCCATGACGCGCCTGGTTGAGAAAAACGAGGATGATCTCAGAAGGCTGGGTGTGGTCATCGAGGTGCCCCGGCAGCCCTTCCCCCGTTTCAGTTGCGACGAGAGCAAGAAAAAATTCGGAAGGGGATATGAACAATGTATTGGGACAGAGGTGCAGTCGACATTTTTCTGGATCACTGGGCTGCTCAGAGAAAACTACGACCTGGTGTACCCGTACCTCCGTCCCGAAGGAAAGGTCAGCCTCTCTGAAATCACATCAACGATGATCTACAACTACGATATCTGCGCCAAGAGCATCATTCGAGATACCGGGGAGCAGACGCCGGCCCTCGAGGTCCTTTCAGGGGCTGTCCGGGAATGGCTGTATGAACCGATCGTCGAAAGGCTCCTCGACAATGGAGTCATACCGGCAAGGCCGGTCATATTTGAGGGGAATATCAAGAATATCGATGAGCTGGGGGGCTACGGGCCTTTCCTGATGATAGCAGCCAAAAAGGATGGGCAGGGGAGGCCGGCATTCCCGGAGACGTATGGGGGCGGCATCGGGGTGGA
>JAUPKI010000368.1 GCA_030837545.1 Thermodesulfobacteriota bacterium
ACCCAGCTCCCCATCTTCAATCTTCAATTCTCAATCTTCAATCCCTCCGCCCTCACCTGGATTAACTCGGCCACAATGCTTACGGCGATCTCTTCGGGGGTTTCTGCCCCGATCTCGATGCCGATCGGCGAATGGACCCTGTCCAGGTACCTTTGTGTGAAGCCTTCGTCCAATAGGGCCTGATAAATCTGTTTCCTCTTCTGCCTGCTGCCGATCATGCCGATATACCCGGCCTTTGTCCTCAGGGCCTGGGTCAGGACCGTTTTGTCGCCCATATGGCCGCGGGTCACGATGACCAGAAAGGAGGTTCTCTCCACGGGCACCCGTTCCATGACGCCTTCAAAAGGGAGGCAGCGCACCTCGGCGGCGTTCGGAAAATGGATGGGATCGGCAAACTCCTCTCTGTCATCAATGACCACCACCTGGAAGCCGACCCGGGCTGCCAGGGGGACAATCTGCCTGGATACATGCCCGGCCCCAAAAACGTACAGGATCGAGGGGGTTGCTATCGGTTCAACCAGAACCTCTACGCCGCGGCCGGCGTCGTCCGCCATTTCGGAAACCGACAGATGCCGCGATCCCATGACCTTCTTTTGGCCCTGTGAAAAGGCCTCAGCTATGGCCTGGGCGCCCGGCAGGGAGCCGAACGCCTCTCCAGTTTTCTTCAGAAACAGTTTGGGAATAGCACCCTTCTGCCAATGTCTCGAGTCCATTAGGGTGATCAGGAGACCGCTTTGTCCATTCCGCAGGTCCTCCACTACTCTTCGGAACAGAGTGGCACAGGCCGGATTGCGGGCCGCCACCGGCTCTAAAAAGACCTCAACCTCGCCCCCGCAGAGCATATTGGTCTCGGCCACATCCGTTCCGTTGAGGGAAAAATGAAGACACTCCGGAAGCTCGGCATTAAAGACCGCCTTGGCCTGATCCAGTGTTCGGGCCTCAAGGATGCCCCCTCCGATGGTGCCCATAAACGACCCGTCATTGAGAATCAGGCACTTGGTCCCAATTCCCCGAGGTGATGGGCCTGCCTGACGGATAATGGTCGCCACTACCGCGGACCGGCCCTCGTCAAGGAGTCTTCCGATTGCCTCGTATATCTCGTCCATATGATATTCCTGAACCGGATAAACCGGAATGGTAAATTTAGGAATTTACGAATTCAGGGATGGATGATTCTGATTCCAACTGAATCGGTGAATCTAACCCATCCGCCTTTGGTCTTGCATCCAGACGCGGTAGGCGCTTTTCAACAACGATCCGACGATAACCCGTTCGATGAACCCAGAAGGCGACTGGAGGAGCCGACGGGCCAGGTCATCTGCGTCCGGATCTGGGTTGAGCCGGTCTGACTTATTCAAGAAAGCGATCTTCCTTGCGGTTTCAGGGGCCCCTTTAAAGAGGCCCATGGGCGACAGGAAGACCCTGCTCAGAGCGGTTGGGGTGAGCGTGTCCCCCTCATCAAGACCTGTCAGTTCTTTGAACATCTCCGACCTGAAGACCACACTTGGACTGAGCGGCATCCCCATGGCCTCCAGGCCCATCAGGGCGATCACCAGGGTTGCGGAAGAGGGGATGACCGGCTCATGGGCCGCCGGCGCCTTCACGGGCCTTCCCGCAGCGCCGTCTGCCTCCGTAATCACATAGTCCACATCGAGATCCTGGAAAAAGGCGTCTGCCCTTTCGGGTGAAATTCCCTTCACCTTGCCGGAATCCAGGGGCCTTTCTGCCACAAAGATATGGCCTTTTTCCTTGAGGCACTCTTTCAGCCGGTTGACCGCCAAAGAATCAGGAGTCCAGAAGATGACGCAGGGAGCGAACTCGGCCTCTTTGCGCCAGACCTGGGTCGTGGTGGTCGTGATGATGTGCTTTCCCGCACCCAACAGCTCGCTGGCCAGGGCAAAACAGAGGGAGGTCTTGCCCCCTCCCCCCACAATGGCCACATGTTCCCTGAGACCGAGGCCTAATGCGGCAACCCATCCCTTCGCCCTGCCCGATTCAAAATTGAACACCCATGCACCGCCTTCAATTCCTCAATTCCTCAATCCCTCCTCATCTCTTTCGAAGCACCCTGCTATCCCCGACCCTGACCGTTATCTGTTTTAGGTCAAAGTATTCGATGAGGGGAATGGTATACTTCCGAGAGGTCCCCGTCATGTCCTTGAACTGCGGGGTGGTAATCTCGCCGTGGGACTTCAAAAAGGCGATCAGTTTGTCTTCCAGCGCATCGACTGCCTTTCGGTCAAAATAGAGGTCTTCCTTCACCTTCAGCAGACGCCCCTCCTTGACCATGACGCTCAGGACCTCTAAGGCCGTATTACCGGGGAACTCCTCCTTGAGTTCCTTGAAATAAGGGGGCTCGAGGCCGCTTTTCTCATAAACGGCCTCCAGTTTCTGGCGGGCTTCTTTCTGATCCTGGGCCAGGGTGACCTTGTGCGTCTTCAGGCGGACGACCTCTTTCTCCTGGACAAGCGTCCCCTCCTGCGAGAGCTGCTGTATCAGGTAATTGAAGAGTTTCGGGTTCTTGGCGCCGGCGGTTTTGGACCGCAATTCCTCCTTGAGCAGCCCTGTTTTGAGCGGGAAATTCCGGTGATAGGCTTCAATGGTCTCCATGACCTCCTCCCGGGCCTTTTGAAGGAAGTCGGCATGGATCAAAAGAGGGGGCTCCTTGTCAAACTGGACGATGCGTTTCTGGGCCTTCAGGGCATTGAGCGGCTCTGCCAGTTTTTTTCTGCTCATATTTGCCAGAAAGGAGAGCTCTGACTCCTCCACCCCATGAAATCGGCCCAGGGCCACAAACAGCTCCACCGATTCCTTTCCTCCCCCTGTGTGGAGGGTCTGGAGCTGCGACACGACCGCTTCTGAAAACCGCTTCTTCTTTCCAGGGAGGGGATTTAGGATTTCACCGCCGCCAATGGTTTGGACCGGAGAATAGCTTCGTAGCACATAGCGGTCTCCCTTGAGGACCGCGGTGGGCGCATCGAGTCGTATCTGGGCAAAGCAGGTCTCCCCGGGGTTGAGTTCATCCCTGTCCAGAAGGATCAGCGTCGAGATGATTTCGGCTGTGCCGGCATGGAAACGCACCTTGGCCCGGTTTTTCAGCTTGCGTGGCGCGCTCTGCAAATGCTCAAGGACCACATCCACCATGTAGGTGGGCCGCAACGAGTCCTTGGTCGCCAGGATATCTCCCCGGTTCAGCATCATCTTCTCGATTCCCTGAAGATTGATGGCCGTCCTGAGCCCCGCCCCAGCCTCCGCAACCTCTTTGTTGTGGACGTGGAGCCCTCGAATCTTGGAAGAAATGCCCTGGGGATAGATGGTCACATCGTCCCCCGTATGGATGTTCCCAGAAATGCTGGTCCCGGTAATGACCGTCCCAAAACCCTTCATGGTAAACACCCTGTCAATGGGGAGCCGAAAGAGATGCCCTCTGTCCCGTTCAGGGATCTCTTCAACCAGTCGACCAAGGGTTTGAATCAATTCATCGAGGCCTTCTCCAGTCACGGACGAGACCTCAACCATCGGTGCATCGGCCAGAAAGCTCTCTGAAAGATATTCGGAGACATCCTCTCTGACCAGATCGAGCCAGTCGGGGTCCACCATGTCGATCTTGGTCAATACAACGAGCCCTTGTCTCACTTTTAATAGCTTGCATATCTCTAAGTGCTCACGGGTCTGGGGCATGACGCCCTCGTCGGCGGCAATCACCAGGGCGACGATGTCGATGCCCGTGGCCCCGGCAACCATGTTTTTTACAAACTTCTCATGTCCCGGCACATCCACAATCCCAAGGAGTTGGCCCCCGGGCAGCTCCAGATGGGCAAACCCGAGTTCGATGGTAATGCCCCGGGCCTTCTCTTCCTTGAGGCGATCCGTGTCGATCCCCGTGAGTGCCTTGATGAGAGAGGTCTTGCCGTGGTCGATGTGTCCCGCCGTACCCAAAACAATCTGCTTCATCATAACCCCTTGTGTTTAAGAATAAAACGTGCCATTTGCCGGAAAAAACCCGATCCGGCGACAGGGCGTTTTGAGTTCAAAATAGTATGGGACAGGCTTGGGTGTCAAGCCGATTAGCAGAGGATGCCCTGAAAAATTCTATTGACTCAGATAGCCATATCTGATAGAAATGAACATTAAGTTGATGATGATCCCTATTGCTCGGTAGTCCCGCAGGATGCGGGATCGGTAGAGTCCCGCCGATGGCGGGATTAACCACTGGGTCGGCAAAACCAAAATTGTTCCTCGGTAGCTCAGTCGGTAGAGCGGGTGGCTGTTAACCACTTGGTCGGCGGTTCGAGTCCGTCCCGGGGAGCCACACATTTAAAGCCCAGCCTTCTTCGAGGCTGGGCTTTTTTAGTGATCGCATGCCGTTCTATGTCTACATTCTTCAAAACGAGGCTACCGGAAGGTACTACTGTGGCCAAAGCAGCGACCCGGATCGTCGGTTGCGCCAGCACAATGACCCTGAATACGGCCTGTCAAAAACCACCAAGCGCTTCCCTGGACCCTGGAAGCTGGTCTGGACACAGAGTTGTCTCGATCGTAGTGAGGCAATTCGACTGGAGCGGAAGATCAAGAACCGAGGGATTGCACGATTTCTAAGTTCAAAAGAAAGTCGGTAGAGTCCCGAATGGCGGGATTAACCACTTGGCCCGTCCGCAATTCTCACCCAATACCCCTGCTCCTTATCGCCCAAAAAAGGTTGCATTTTTAAAAAGAATGTGTTAGTTTTTCGCCAAGTTAGCACAGTCAACCCTAACCAGAGGCTTGCCGTGGAAAAAATACCAGACCCCATTTCTCGAGACAGAGAGATGGGGTCTTGCTTCTTCTGGGTGGAAGAATCGCGAATGCGGTCTTTTATCGCAATCTCTCACCAGCCACCTGCTTGATGATATTGGCTTTTGGTGAATAGGATGAGGTATTGGGTCGTTTCGAATGCGATGGAATTAGATTCTCACAACATAACCAGACTCGCAATAGGTAAGGCGTATCACAGGTTTTTGGTCACCCGAAAACTGTGAGATATCCAAAAGATATATTGGCGTCTCCTATGTCTGATTAATGGAATCAACATCTCAGGGTCGGTCGAAC
>JAUPKI010000369.1 GCA_030837545.1 Thermodesulfobacteriota bacterium
CCGTAGCCTTCGATGAGTCTTGCCTCTTCGATACGGGTCTTGCGGGTTCCTTTCTTCTTGCTTATGGCAATGGAAACTATTCTCATCTGTTTATGTCCTTGAACGACTCCGGTTTGGATGAGCAAAAGCCCACGATAACCGTGTGCACGGCCCTGGGTCCCAGGCAGGTGGTAAAGATCTCGGCGACCCTATGCCAACCCTATAATCTTACCCCAACGAACACGTGTCGGGGACACCCTGCTGGTTTTGTATAAAAGATTTCAATAGCCACGGTCAACGGATAATGGCGAAACAAATACTTTGGAGCAAAATGCCTCATCCGAAGGTTGTCTCCCCTCAGTTTCATGAGCTATGATGCGGTTGACTGAAAACCATGGAAGGTAAGGATGACGGCACAAGGAAAAGAGATGGAAATCAAGAGCACCGTTCTGATCGTGGATGATGATCCTTCGGTGAGGGGTACTCTTGAGGAACTTCTGGCTTACGATAACTATGACATTGTCACGGCCGCAAATGGCATCGAGGCTCTGGAAAAGCTGACCAAATTCCAGCCGGATGTCATCCTCTCGGATGTTATGATGCCGGAGATGGATGGCTTCAGCTTATGCCGTCACCTGCGTGCCGATCCTATCTTTGCGGAAGTCCCCATCATCCTGGTCACGGGACTCGATGATCGTGACTCTTATTTAGAGGGCTTCAGGGTTGGAGCTGACGACTTTATTTCCAAACCCTTTGATCGGATCAAGTTAAGTGCGCGTGTGGCTGCCGTCGCTCGGCTCAATCGCTACCGGCTCCTGCTGGAAGAACGTGCCAAATTTGAGAGACTGATTGAGGTTTCACCGGACGGTATCCTCATCATCGATTCCGATAGCACGATTCAAATGGTCAACCCGACCATGGTCCGGATGCTCCATATGGCTGAAGATGAGTCCCTGTTGGGGAGGATCCTGGCCTCATTTCTCAGTGGCTCTCATGTTGAGGGCTTCTCCCGGTTCATTCGCAGCGCGGTTGGCAATCCCGAAGGTATTTTCCGCACTGAAACCATCTTTGTACGGCCAGGCGGCTCAGAATTTCCCGTGGAAATATCTGCCGGACACTTTGCCTGGCAGAGTCAGCCGGCGGTGCAACTTATAGTTCGTGACATCACCAAGCGCAGAGGAGCGGAAGCGGCAATCCGTCGGGCTCATGAAGAGCTTACTCTGGCCTATGATACCTCCCTGGAAGGTTGGTCTCGGGCCCTGGAATTACGCGACCGGGAGACGGAGGGGCACTCCAAGCGGGTCACAGAGATGACCCTGGTGCTGGCCCGTGAAATGCGTGTCCCCGAAGAACAACTCGTTCACATCCGGCGGGGTGCTCTGCTCCACGATATCGGCAAAATGGGCATCCCTGACAGTATCTTGGTTAAACCAGGCCCCTTGACGGAAGAGGAATGGGTGATCATGCGCAGGCATCCCGTTTATGCCCGGGAGATGCTTATGCCCGTCGCCTACCTTCGTCCGGCGCTTGATATTCCATACTATCATCACGAGCATTGGGACGGCACGGGATATCCCGCCGGGTTAAAGGGTGAAGGAATCCCCCTGGCTGCAAGGATCTTTGCCGTTGCCGATGTCTGGGATGCCCTTTGCTCCGATCGCCCATACAGCCGAGGGTGGGCGGGTGACGAGGCGCGCGAATACATTCGATCGCTTGCTGGAACCCAGCTTGATCCAGCGGCGGTGGAGGTTTTCCTGAGAGTGCAGCCGGCTGTCGCCGAGTGCGAGGCATCACGCTAATACAGAGCGGCAAGAGTGACGTACCCGGTCCTCGTCATTTCCCTACGCAGAATTGTGCAAAGATGCGATCCAGCAAATCCTCATCGGGTACGCAGCCAAGAATGGACTCCAGTTGTCGTCGGGCCGCGCCCAGTTCAAGACTTGCCAACTCCCCGTAAGTGCTGCTCTGAAGCAGGTTGTGAGCCCGACGGAGCGCTGCCAGCGCTTGTTCCAGACACTCCTTGTGGCGCAGGTTCGGGATAATCATGGATTGACCCATGGCAAGGGGATCCTGAAGGAAAGCCCCGATGAGGAAGTCCCTGAAGCTCTCGATGTCGTCAGGATTCAACACGGAAAGAACAACGATGGCGACGCTGCTGCCATAACGTTCCTGGACGTCCTGGACGGAAATCCTTGCCGGAAGATCCGCTTTATTCAGGAGCACCACATAGCGCCTCGAAACAATCTGGTCATATACCGCGTCGTCTTCCCCCGTTAACGGCCGGCTGCCATCGATCAGCCACAGGACAAGGTCAGCTTCGGCTACGGACTTGAGGGTCCGCTCGATCCCCAGGGATTCGATTTCATCAGGCCTTTGGCGAATGCCGGCCGTATCCAGGAGTCTCACCAGGATTCCGGAGAGGATAAAACTGTCCTCGATAACATCCCGTGTGGTGCCGGGTAAGGGCGTGACTATCGCCCGGTCTCTTCTGAGCAGAGCATTCATAAGGGATGATTTGCCGACATTGGGCTTGCCGACCAGAACCATGGTGAACCCTTCCCGAAGGATGCGGCCCTCTTCGTACTGATGCAGAATTGCCTCAAGAGGGCGAAGAACCGATTCCTGGAGGTCTTGTGTCATCAGGTGAGGGTTGACCGGCTCATCTTCGAGATCCTCACAGAAATCGATTGAGGCTTCAAGTTCCGCCTGCAAACCAAGAATGTTATGGCGCCAGGACTCCACTTTCCTGCTTAAATCCCCGCGCAGAATGCGGTTGGCAGCCCGCAGGCCCTGTTCCGATCGGGAGCGCACAATTTCTATGACCGCCTCCGCCTGGGAGAGGTCGATGCGCCCGTGCAAAAAAGCCCTGCGGGTGAACTCCCCCGGCTCTGCCAGGCGAGCGCCGGCTTCCAGCACCAGTTCCAGGACGCGGCTCAATACCGCATAGCCGCTGTGGCAATTGATCTCGACCACAGGCTCACGGGTATAGGTGTGGGGCGCCGCCATGTAGCTCAGGAGTACTTCATCCACAGGATGAGCTGATGCCGGATCGCGAATCCATCCGTGATAGAGTCGGTGGGACTCCAAGGGACAGGTAGCGGAAGTGGGGTGAAAGAGCTTCTGTGCAACCGCGGACGCTTCCGGTCCACTGATTTTGAGAATGCCGATGCCACCCTCACCAATCGGGGTGGCAATTGCACAGATCGTGTCCTCTTGTGAGTTTGAGCCCATCGTGCAAGCAGCGACGACCGGGTGGCAAGAAGTCATTCCGGGGCGGCAGCTTTTTGAGGTTTTTTCCCTTTTCTTACAGGATAGATGACCACTCGGCGGAGATTTCCCTCACCTTTGCTCTTCGTTCGGACCTCAAGATCTTCTTTCAGGGCAAGATGGACAACGCGGCGATCTTGAGCATTCATGGGTCCGGTCGTCAAAGACCTGTGCGATTTCTTGACTTTTTCGCTGAGTTGCTGGGCGAGTTCGGTAAGGCTCATTTCGCGTTTTGAGCGATAGTTCTCCGTATCCACAATCAGCGAAACATTTTCACCCACTTCTCGATGCAATATTTTGGTGACCAGATGCTGCAGCGCGCCGAGGGTCTTGCCTCTTTTCCCGATGAGCAGGCCGGTGCCGTTGCTGATGATGTTCAGACAGACTTGATCTTCCCTTATTTCCGACTCTATGACCGTTGGCAAGTCTATGTGTGTCAGGATTTCCGTCAGGATTTCTTTGCCTCGTTCCGCGGCAGCTTCAAGGGACAGCGTCTTGGCGGTGACGCGAATCTTCGCCTTTTTTGCCCCCACAATTCCGAAAATACCGGAAGATCCTTTAGAAACGATTTCAATTTCAAGCTGTTCTCGAGGCAGTTTAAATTTTTCGCATGCCACCGCAATGGCATCATCGAGTGTTTTTTCCTCAAATTCAAGAACCGGCATGCTCTCCTCCGTACGTTCTCCGAACCGAACGCGTTGTCGCAATCATGAAGCTGGGGAGTTCGTAACTATGTAGTACGATTGATCCAATACTGCTGCACGATGGACAAGATGTTGTTCACCAGCCAATATA
>JAUPKI010000370.1 GCA_030837545.1 Thermodesulfobacteriota bacterium
CCCTTCATTCCGGCCATCCGGCCATGGCATGAAAATTGAGGAACCGCCATTTTTGGACAGGTAACCATATGATTTTTCAGGGTCCGGTCATCAACTGGAAACTCAGGTTGTCTTGAACTCAACGTGCTGTCCAAAAGCGAGCCACACAGCAACTGTGGTTTCATACAAGGGTGTCATCCTATAATAATGGTAGATTAGATGAATGGGAGAGAAGCGTAGAGAAGGGTGAAACGATGGGTTTGGCCTCAATATTTGGTGGAACCTCCATATATTGAGGGAACGTTTGAGGAGCGCCGGATCGCAATCTGACGCCTTGGTCTCCGGACGGAGCATCCCAAGTTTATGCATCCTCGCTCTCAAGGCGCTCGGCTGAAGGCCCGGGGCACAAGATCACAGCCCGGCAAAGGACACTTTTAATTTGAAAAACAACGCTCCTGCGTGATATTATAACATTTTTATTGCTTATAGCACCCCGAAGGCGACCATCATGGCCCGCATGGAGATCATTACTGTGGAAGGAGGATCGGAATTAAGGGACTTTATTGACCTCCCATGGAGGATTTATGCTGAGTACCCCAACTGGGTTCCCCCCCTCAAGAAGGAGGTTCGCCGAATGCTGGACCCCCGCAGACACCCTTTCTGGGAGTTTTCCGAGCGTATCCTCTTTCTGGCCCGACGCGGTTCGGAGACGGTGGGAAGGATCGCGGGCATCATAGATCGCCATTATAACCAGTTCCAGGGCGAAAAGATGGGCATTTGGGGATTTTTCGAATGCACTGACGATCCGGAGGCCGCGGCGGCCCTCTTCTCTTCCGTGGAGACATGGGTCCGCCACAAGGGGATGACCTTCATGAGAGGCCCGCTCAACCCGTCCACCAATTACGAGGTGGGGTTGCTCATTGAGGGATTCAATTATCCGCCTGCCTTGATGATGGCTTACAACCCCCCGTACTACCCAGGGTTGGTAGAATCGTGCGGTTTCACCAAAGAAAAGGACCTGGCGGCCTTTTTGATAGATGACGCCTACCGGCTTCCCGAGTGGATGGATCGTCTGGCTGAACGGATCTCCCAAAAAAAAGGTATTCACATCAGACCCTCTCGTCCAAAGGATCCGGACTCTGAGTTTGCTCTGATCAGGGAGATATATAATGCCGCCTGGTCTGGCAACTGGGGTTTCGTCCCCCTGAGCCATAATGAGATGCGGGACATTCAAAAGAACGTAATGGAATTTGCGGATCCGGACATGGTTTTCTTCATCTATTATGAGGATGAACCCGCTGCCTTCTGCGTGATCTTTCCTGACATGAACCCATTGCTCAAGCATCTCAACGGGCGGATCGGTCTCCTGGGTTTGCTGAAGTTCGTCATGTATCGGCGGGAGATCAACGGATTGCGGTTGTTGATGTTCGGGATCAAGGAGAAGTTCCGACAACTGGGACTCCCCATGTTGGCCTTCCACCACATCTATCAGGTTGTGAGGCAAAAAGAGAAGTATCGTTATCTGGAGTTGGGCTGGACCCTGGAGGACAACGAGTCAATCAACTCGTTGATAGAGGAAGCTGGCGCAAAAAAATATAAGGAATATCGCATATTCAGAAAGTCCTTATGAATAGCAAAACAACCGAACGAGGGTATCAAGCGCGTCTCCTCGTGGCGATGAGATGGCTGGCGGGGGTTGCGGTCAAATGCGCCCGCCAAACGCCCAGTCTCTACGCTCCGACGCAACCTGATGGCTGGAGTGCCCAGCCCATCGCGATCGTGTGCCGTTTTGCCCCCGATGCCGACCTGGATCCCGCCACTGGAACGCCCGTGGGGGACGAGGGATATTACCTCTACATCCTGAATGAAGCTGCCAATTGGGACTACAGAAATGCGAAGTGGCTTCTCTTCTCAATTTGGCAGCGTCCGTGGGGGCATAGTTGGCTCATCCTGGAAAGTCCCCGGGATCGTCTGGAATTCGGCCACACCGGCGACTTGGGGCAAACGAAACCCCGTTACCATGAGGGCGTGTTTCAGAGAATTCAGGATGGGGATCCCAATCCGATCGCTTATTTGTGGGAGACGATGTCGGATGGCCTATTCCAGATCGGCAAGCCCAATCGCCCCCCCTCGTTCGTCTGGCGAATGCCGATTACCCGGCGACGGTACCAATCGATCTATGAATACGTAATGCACCGGAAGTACGACCAGTTTGGCGTGAGGACCAACAACTGCACCGATATGGTGATTGAAACAGCGGCACTGGCAGGCATCCACCTGATCCACCGCATTCGATTCACCTTGCCGCCGGAAACGAAGGTTTGGGGTCGGACGCGGCGTGTTTGGACGGATCCCCAATACCGCATACTGGAGTACAGCACGCCCGACATTCTGGAGGCGGATCTGCGCCAGCTTGCCCGGTTAGGAATCGGGAATGATGCCACGGAGTGGTACCTGGCTTTGAAGCGGTGACGATCGAGCTGATACTTGGGGGTATCGGGTGGGATTGACCCAACTTTCGGATTGTCATTGAGAAAATGGGAACGTATGGCGTTGAAGCAAAGATCTGACATAGCGGCTGAGCATCGGGTTTCTATCATCGGTTTCGTCTGGCGGCCTGAGGAGATCACCCCATCGGTGATCCAAATGGCTCAGCGAACAGGGAGCAGAGCCATCTTCGATTTTTCCATGATGGAATGGGAAGGGTTACGTTCCTTCTTACGAAGAGCTGACCCTGCCGGCCTCGTTAGGGATATCAAGATTTCTGTTCCTGCCTTGATGGATCCATCTTTGGGACCGTTTTTGAAGGAAACAGGGATCCACGACATCTGGGCAGAGTGCCACCCCCAGTTTTTTCAAGGAGATCCTTCCATCTTTCTACAGAGATTGAGGGAATTGTCGGAAGACCACCGCTGCTTTCCAATCATTGGAAACTTGGATCTCCTGGCCGCGATTGTAAAGGATAGCTCGGGAATTGAGCGCGTCGTCCTGAAAGGATGCGAGGCCTCCGGATTCGTGAGCGGTGAGACGACCCTGGCTCTCTATTCGGCGGTCAAGGAAATGCGGCGCACACCCTCAAAGCCTCTCGATATCCTCATCTGGGGAGGCGTCTCCACGCCTGAGGCGGCAGCGGCATTCCTGTCGACCGGGGCAACCGGGATCGTTTTCGAGAGCCTCCATTGGCTGACAGATATGGTCGCCATGGATGATGTTCAACGCCGGCGGCTCTCCTAGCTCCGCTTGGATTCTACCGATCTGGTTGGCTTGGACCTGCAGGTTCCCTGTCGCCTTTTCAACAAGGGAAACTCGGTTGCGTTCAAGGAGATCAAGACGCTCGAGGACTCACTGTACGGAGCAGGGATCGAGGAGGAAAGCCGCCGCTCCTTCGCAAGCCAGGTGCAGGCCAGGGCCATCCACCCTCTGGAGAGCCATTTCAGCCAGGACAAGGTCATCCCTCTGGGCGTGGAAACTGCCTTTGCTGCGTCGTTCGTTGAACGTTTTGGGGCCGGAACCGAGGCGGCCGTGAAGGCCTTCCTGGACGAAATTCGTAACGGTTGCCGCCTGGCTGAGGCCAAAAAGGATTGCTTTGTGGACAGCCCGGTAGCCAGAGAGATGGGAACCCTGTACCCCTTTATCCAGGGCGCTATGTCCTGGATCACGGATGTCCCGGAGTTTGCCTCAAGGGTTGCCGATGCCGGTGGATTGCCTACCATCGCCCTTGGCCTGATGGACGCGGAGACCCTTGACCGGAGGCTGGGGTGCCTGCCGGAGATCATGGGAGGGCGCCCTTATGCGGTGAATGTCGTCTCTTTGGCAGAAAACCCTTTCAGGGAGACACATCTAACCTGGATAAAGAAACAGAGACCCCGTTTTGTCGTGATCGCTGGCGGCGATCTCTCCCCCATAAGGGAATTGATAGAACGCGGCATAGAGGTCATGTATATCGCTCCGGATGAGGCCCTGTTGAGGCTCGCCCTTGAAGCGGGCGTCCGGTATGTGGTCTGCGAGGGATATGAGGCCGGCGGCCACGTGGGGCAGCATAGCACGCTCACCCTTGCTCAAATGGTCCTGGATCTGAAACGGGACCAGCCATCCCTGTTCCAAAACTGTCGTGTGATCCTTGCAGGGGGAATCTTCAATCGGGCGACCGCATTCATGGCCGCCATGCTCGGCGCAGACGCCATCCAGATGGGCACCGCTTATCTGGCCACCCAGGAGATCGTTGAAACGGACGCCTTGACGGCGCTCTATCAGCGGATGATTCTCAAATCGCCTCCGTGGGGAACAGTCGTTTCATGACAGGACACCGGAATTCGGGTGCAGATCTGAAGATCGTCGTGTAGGGAA
>JAUPKI010000371.1 GCA_030837545.1 Thermodesulfobacteriota bacterium
ATCCGGAAGATGGTGGAAGAGCTTCGCAATGTTCAGCATGGGGTCGTAACCTCCTGGAACGTATCGCCTGATGCACCGCAAGATCAGAGTCTAATAAAACTGGTCCGGAAGGGATGACACTTGAGCGGCTTTAAAAGGGCACTGGGACGCTCTTTTAAAATTTAATTGGAATTGTCGGCTGCGGGTCGGACCAAGACAACTGCTTGATAATAAAAGTACAAAAAGCCTTAATTGGGCGGTGTTATGTCCCTTAGAACCTCCATTTTGAGGCAAAAATTGGCCTTGTAACAAGAGCAACGGCGATTCGATGGCGAGAGCCAGCCAACAGGCACTGTATTTCCGGCTATATCTGGAATATTACCCATCGATGCCACAAGAGGGAATTCCTCCCCAGGAGGTATGGCCTGATAAACAATAGGATCGGCCGGTCCGACCCGCTCGAGTGCTAATGAATGCAAGAAAGGAATAAAATGCAAAAGGGAAAGGGTATCAACGCTCTTACGAAGAAGGCGAAGAAAGGATTCAGAGGTTATCCTGTGGCTACTGTCGCTCTGTATGGGCCTACCGAAAAGAAGGCTACCAAGCTGGTCGTCGGGATTGTTCACGAAGAGAACGCCGAACCTGAAGAGATGAAGAAGTGGTACTCAGATGACGACGTAATGAAGGAGCCTGACATTCTGGAAGAGGTCCATGAGTATATCAAAGAACATGGCGCAAGGTCGGTTGCCATGGTGGACCGAGTCATTGGTTGCCCTCACGAGGAGGGCATTGACTACCCGGAAGGTCATGCCTGCCCGAAGTGCCCTTTCTGGGCAGGCCGAGACCGCTGGACGGGGAAGCTGGAGCACTGATCAAAATGGAGAAAACGGCCAACAGGTAAATCAAGGCGACGGTGGATAAACTCAGCGGTTATGGAAACCTGGTTGCCGCCGCGCCTTATTAATCCGTTCGGTGTAACCGGCAACAATTTGCAGACGAAAGGTGGTACACTATGGCCAACACGTATAGGGCTGTCACAAAGCAGGATGGTGAATGGTGGATTGGCTGGATTGAGGAGGTTCCTGGTGTGAACTGCCAAGAACGTACTCGTGATGAGCTGCTCGATAGTTTAAAGGTCACTCTGATGGAGGCCCTTGAGTTCAACAGGCTCGAGGCAATTCAAGCAGCCGCACCCAACTACGTTGAGGAACTGGTGACGGTATGAAGCGTGAGGAACTCATCAAACATATGCGTAGGCATGGCTGCGCATTTGTGCGTGAGGGTGGCAGTCATTCCTGGTGGGAGAACCCATCAGGAAATGGTAGATCCTCCGTGCCGCGTCATAACGAAATAAGGGACAAGCTCGTACGCAAAATATGCAGGGACCTACGCATTCCGTTTATAAGATAATGCACCGAACAAGCGGGTGAACTTGACGCCCTGAAAAGCGGTCGCAAGTTACCCTTGGTCGTTGGCCGCATCCGTAATCACGGGCACTCAAGAATTTTCAGGAGATTACCATGGGCATTCGTAAGGTTGTAAGAAAATACAAGATTGGCGAGCAGCCCAATGATTTTTCATATTGGCAGTCAAGATCATATGAAGAGCGGCTGGAGGCCTTGGAGCAAATTCGGAAGGAATACAATTCATGGAGATATCATGCTGAGCAAGGATTTCAAAGAATTCATCGAATTGTTGAACGAACATAATGTCAGGTATCTTGGCCCCTCACCTATTCGTTCGGCTGATACAATTTGAACCTGATAGCCAAGGGAGTTAGATGGATAAACATACAAGAGGCGCGGACCAATCAGGTGTTGATAAGGGATTGATTGCCATGTTCATAAAAGATGTCGCCCGAGGATCGACTGAGGGCAAACGATAACGCGCTTCGTGCAATTCTGGAGTTGAGAGATGCCTACAGGCGGCGGAAGTCCAACAAGCGCAAACCTAAGTGACATTCTTGAGGGGCTCCTTGAGGCCGCGAATGAGTAATGCCGCCAAACATCGCTGGCTCTAAACCTGAACTCTGGACCTTGAACTCGTGACCCGTTAACTTTGCTGTATAACTGACAGGCATTCGGCGAAGCCGACAAGAAAAAAAGTCAAAAAAGTGGACTTTCTTGACTTAAGTCAATGCACATCTCTTTTTCATCCATCATAATGGGGACAAGCTCGAACAGGAAACGGTAAACGTCTCAACACCAAAACCCAAAAGTCAGAGCAGGAAAGGAGAAACGCCATGTTTTGTTTTCAATGTCAGGAGACAGCCAAAAACCAGGGGTGCACCGTTAAGGGGATGTGCGGCAAGCCCGAGGAGACCGCCAATTTTCAGGATCTGTTGATTTACGTCTTGAAGGGGATTTCCATTTATGGGGAAAAGGCCCATGAACTGGGTACATTCGACAAAAAATGGGGCCGCTTTATTATAGAGGCCCTCTTTTCAACCATCACGAATGTGAACTGGGATGACGAGAGATTCATCGCGCTCATCAAAAAGGCCTTAAAGGTGAGGGAGGAGGTCAAAGACAGATTCCTGGCCGCCTACAAAGAGAAAAACGGGACAGCGTTTTCAGGCAACCTGCATGACGCGGCCGTCTGGTTCTCCGACGATGCGGCAGCGTTCAAAGAGAAGGCCAAAACCATCGGCATTCTCGCCACCGAAAATCAGGATGTCCGGTCCCTCAGGGAGATGTTGACCATCGGCCTGAAGGGGGTGGCCGCCTACGCCGATCATGCGGCGATACTGGGATTTGAAAAGGATGACATCTACCGGTTCATGATGGAGGCATTGGCCTCGACCACGAAGGATCTCTCCGTGGATGAGATGGTGGGTATGGTCATGAAATGCGGGGAGACGGCCGTGAATACCATGGCCCTGCTGGATGAGGCCAATACCAGCACCTACGGACATCCTGAGATCACAGAGGTGAATATCGGGGTCCGCAGCAATCCGGGGATCCTCATTAGCGGCCATGATCTCAAGGATATGGAGGAGCTACTGAAGCAGACCGAAGGGACCGGGGTGGATGTCTATACCCACGGCGAGATGCTCCCGGCCAATTATTATCCGGCGTTTAAGAAGTATCCCCATTTCGCTGGCAATTACGGGGGATCGTGGTGGCAACAGAACCAGGAATTCGAGTCCTTCAACGGGCCGATCCTCATGACCACCAACTGTATTATCCCCATTAAAAAGGAAAATACCTATCTGAAACGGATATTCACCACGGGAATGACCGGGTATCCGGGCGCCGTTCATATCCCGGACAGGCCGGCGGGGGGTGCAAAGGACTTCTCCAAGATGATCGCGCTGGCCAAGACCTGCCAACCGCCCACGCAAATCGAGATGGGGAAGATCGTGGGGGGCTTTGCCCGCAACCAGGTCCTCGCACTGGCAGACAAGGTGGTGGACGCGGTCAAGTCTGGGGCCATTCGGCGCTTTATCGTCATGGCCGGATGCGACGGCAGGCACAAGACGAGAACCTATTTCACCGAGGTGGCCCAGAAGCTTCCGAAAGACACGGTCATCCTCACTGCGGGGTGCGCCAAATACCGGTACAACAAGCTGGACCTTGGGGATATCGGAGGGATTCCAAGGGTCCTTGACGCAGGTCAGTGCAACGATTGCTACTCTCTGGCCGTCATTGCCCTGAAACTAAAAGAGGTCTTTGGTCTCAATGATATTAATGAGCTTCCGATCTCCTTTGATATCGGGTGGTATGAACAGAAGGCGGTCGCGGTCCTGCTGGCCCTTCTATACCTGGGTGTCAAGGGGATCCGCCTCGGACCCACGCTTCCGGGATTTGTCTCACCAGCGGTCCTCAATGTGTTGGTTGAGAAGTTCAATATCAAACCCATCACCGAGCCCGAGGCCGACATCGAAGCCATGATGGCGGGGAGATAGGAAGACGGATTTGGGAATTGAGGAATTGAGGGATTTAGGGACTCAGGAATTTTGGGATTGAATGACGTGGAACTTGAAATTGGGGATATATTGTCCCCAGTTTCAGGTTTCCGCATAAGCTGGGCCTCTGGCCGGCAAGCAGGCAGGTCAGATCAGGCAGAAACCATTGCAAGTGACTAAAGTGCCTAAAGTTGAGAACCGGCAACCAGTAACGGGCAACGCGAAACCCTGAACCTTGAACCTCTAAACCTGAAGTTTCACCCGAGAAGCGGATAGGGTCGATAGGGTGATCGACCCCAAGAGCGCCTACGCGGCAGGTCGCGCACGCAATCCCAAACCCAATAAACCTGAAGTTTCACCCGAGGAGAAAAGAGATGAAATGCCCAGGACAGGACAGCCAGCACTGGAAACCGGGGGCCATCTTTGAGGTCAAGTGCCCCAAGTGTGGGAGTGAGGTGGAGTTTTTCAAGGATGATCCGACCCGGAAGTGCCCCAAGTGCGGTCACCGCTTCCTCAATCCGGAC
>JAUPKI010000372.1 GCA_030837545.1 Thermodesulfobacteriota bacterium
CCGCTCCGCCTTTGGCGTCATTTGCCTCGCATCGTTTCGAGCCTTCTCTCGTCCCCCGGGTGTGCTTCATGCAAAAATCGGAAAAGTTGTCTATGGATGTCAAAGGCGCACCCTTGAGATCCACGACAACCGAAGCAAGCCCGGTGGCCCGTACGAAAACATCTATAACCTGTTGCAGGATATGGATATCCACAAGGTCATGAATCGCAAGCCCGGGCTCGCCGCCTTTACCCATGACCCTGGCCACGGAATGGGATGCAGGACGCTCATGAGGACTTTCCGTATCCATATTCCGGGGCACCGTCTCTCGCGCCTGACTCGTGCCAACCGAAGGGCTTCCCCCTTTATCGCTACTGACCGCGGGGACCGCCTTTTTCTTGACCAGCGAGACAGCCCAGGCGATGCCGGCAAGGACCGCTATCACTGCAAAGAGGACAAGTGCCGTAGCATCCATGATGTACTTACCTCCCTGGTATCGATCTCAGAGCTGGCAGCGTAGGTGAGGTGAAGAACTCGCTTTTTTGGGGAGGGAGCATAGCGCAAACAGACTTGGTCGTCAAGGAGAGGTTTTAAGAACTTCCCTTTTTTTGGGGCCGAAATAGAAGTATAGGTGATTTCGCCTTGCGGGTCAAGAAGAATCCGACCCCAGGATCTTGTGGTCGCGACAAGGGGCCTCAATATGGAGGTCTCAATTCAGGGCACGCCTGGATGTGTTGAGAGTGTCGCGCGCCCCTATGACGCCAGAATGGCTGAAAATGGGGTAAATTTGAGTACAATGGCCCCTTGAACCCAACTCTTTCTTGAAAAATCAGGCAGTATAGGTCTCTGGATACTGAGGGTCGACGTATAGCCAATTATCCGACCCGGGAAGTTGGGAAACAGAATAATCTATTCTGTATTCGAGGGGCTTTGGCGGTGGCCTTTGTAGATGACGTCTCCGTCAGGTTTGGCTGTTATCTATGCAAGAGACCGGGAATGAATAAAGAGCAAAATATCAGAGATTCACAAAGATTGTGATATCCCCCCTGCTCGGGTCGGTCAAGTGGCGTGGTGATGATTCCATTAAACAATCATCTGAAATGGCAAGATATTTCTTGGAAACCTCAAAGGTTTTGGCGCATCAAAAACCTGAGATATGCCTTACTTATGTTGCGAGACTGGTTATGTTGTCAGTATATAATTCCCTCCATTTGATTCGGAAAAGGAATGTTGGAAAATCCCTATCATTTTTCTGATTCCTTTTCCAGCCTTTTCTTTAGACCTTGTTGCTGCTTAGGTCGGGCTAATCGTCAGTTGTGTTGAATCGTTTTGTTCGTGTTAGGCGCTCTGAAATGGGATTGCGTTGGATCGTTCTGTCCGTCGCATGCGGGCAGTGGGGTAGGAAGCCGGGCTAATGAACAAGGATTCCCCGGCTGTCTTTCGCATGGTGAAGCCCTGTTTTCGACATGAGCGATAGAGCCGGGAGGCGCGGAGAATGCTTCTCCGGCGTCATGTTGGCAGGAAATGCATATCATCCTTCCGCCATGTACACGCCTTCCTGCATAAAAGGGTTGACAGGTAAATTTTACACGGTAGAATGGAAACATGATCTCAAGGATTCTCAAGCTTCCCTTTGGGAGAAAGAGTTTTTTTCTTTTCGGCCCTCGACAGACGGGCAAGAGCACCCTTGTGAGACATGCCTTGCAGGGAAGAGAACATGCAGAGGTGGACCTGGTCCTGGAAATGGAGAATGCCCTGTTCGCCATTGAGATAAAGTCCGTGCCAATGGTTCGGGCCGGGGATCTCAGAGGTCTTCAATCGTTTGTAGAGGATTACCCCGAGGCCAGGCCCATATGCATCAGCGCTGCGGACAGGCCCTATATGGCGGGAGACATACCGGTGATTCCCTGGCAAATGAGCTTCAAGGCAGATTATCTGGATCTGTGAAAAAGGATCTCTCGCTTTCCTTTCTGAGATACACCTTCTGGGTCGTCTAATTTCCAGCCGCGCGTAAATGGGTCAGTTAAGGGCGAACACAATCGGCGAGATGGATGTCAATAATCGTGCCTCTCGCAATTCTCTCAACTCATTGAAAGTGGACAAGGCCCCTGTTCAATTGGGTTTCATAACAAGGATCCCGCTGCTGTTCTTCTCCGCATCCTGCCGGTTGGGCCAGGCAGGGTGGTATTGGCCGCTCAGGTAGAGCGGGATCTGGTCTTTATAGTGGGGGCTTCCGAGCTGGCCCGATTCGCCCGTGGGGAGGACGTGGAGGGAATGGTCCATGTCGGCGAAATCCACGATCAGGCGCATGGAGACCCCGTGGTAGGCATGGTAGGGTTTTTCCATGTCGTATTTCTTCTTGTTGACCGTGAGGAGGTTTCCCTCCACCGGAAAGGGTCCCAGATTGAATATCCGGTCAAGGGGTTTCTTTTTGCCGAGCACATGTTCAAAGGTGAGGGTGTGGATCTCGCCCCACTTCCAATCCGCCATATCGCTCCCCAGGGTCTCTTTCAACTCCGATAGGGTCTGCTGAATGCTGAGGGCGAGAATGTCGTCCAGCGTTTCCTTCTGAGGGGTCGAGACATCGTCGAGCCACGGGGACTCGCCCTTTTTCGTTAGGGCACCGATGGCCCTGGGAGGAAACACAGAGGTCTTGAGGTATTTGTTAAACAGATGTTCACCCAGTTCATCCTTGAAGGTATTCCCCATCATCTTTCGATAGATCATTTCAAAGAGGGAGGCTGCGACGCTGTCTTTGTCCATGTTGAAGTTCCAACTGGAAAGGATGTCTTTTGCCTTGTTCCCCTCCGGGTGTGGAAATCGCTTTTCCAGGACCTGGATGATCCGGGGCGTCAGGTCCGCGGCCTGAGGGCAGTGAACATCCTGGTGCATCTGTTTGAAATCGTCCACAGAGAGTTTTTCCTTTTGGGTGAGCAACTGCACGATGCGGGTAATCCGGTCAATGGGTTCCCAGTAGCGACTGATGAGGTGGGGATACTCGCTGATCACCTTGTTGTTGGCCGTGGCAATGAAACCGGTCTCCGGGTTGATCAGATGGGGCCGTTGGTCAAAGGGAACATATCCGCTCCACTCATATTCGCCGGTCCAGCCGGGCATGGGGAGGAGCCCATCGCCCTTCAGCCGGATGGGCAGCGTCGCACAGCACCAGTAGCCGATATTTCCGTCTGTGTCTGCAAATACAAAGTTCTGTCCCGGGACCTCCCAGTATCGGAGGGCCTCCTGGACCTCCTGGATATTTTTTGCCTTGATCAGAAGGGAACCGGCCTGAACCGGCTGGATGGCCTCGGTAAAGGCCCACCTGGCGGAGATCGGATTCTCGGTTGAACCTGCCTTGGGCTCCGTGACCATGGGGCCGTGACGGGTCAACAGGATCTCTGCCCTGACCGAATCCTTTCCCTTGACCCGGATGGTCTCCACCTTGACCGTCATGTCTTCCCAGTGGTCTTTGTACCAGTATTGGCGGGGGTTTTCGGGATTGATTTTCTCGATATAGAAGTCCACATCATCCACCATGACATTGGTGATCCCCCAGGCCACATGGCGGTTTTGACCGATCGGTATCCCTGGGATTCCGGTGGCGGCAAACCCCGACACATCGATGCCGGGGCAGACCAGATGCACCTCCCACCAGAACGAAGGGTTGCCAAGGGGGAGGTGGGTGTCGTTTGCCAGGATCGGTTTTCCGGTGACCGATTTCTTCCCTGAGACGACCCAGTTGTTGCTGGCCCCCGCGGCCGGGCGGGGGATCAGGCCATCGATGGAATCCTCCATGTCAAGGCTGGCCGATGTAAGGAGCGATCGGGGAGCGGACCCAGGCGGGATGATGAGGGGCGCCTGGTCGGGCC
>JAUPKI010000373.1 GCA_030837545.1 Thermodesulfobacteriota bacterium
ATTGATGGTCTCCAATCGGCCTGATATGGACCTGGAGGCGGTCTCCATATTGCGCATGGCTGCTTCCATGCGGGCCAGATCCGTCTGACCCTTGCTCGCAAAACCGGCCGTCTCCTGGGACTTGGAGGCGACCTGCTCCATGGTCTCCACCAACCGGGCGGCGACCTCGGAGATCTCCTTGACCGACCTGGCAACTTTGTTGGTGGATGCCACCTGGTTGGCCATGGTTGTCTCCTGCTCCTTGGCCGTGGCCGCCAGTTCGGTCGAAGAGGAGGTGACCTGAATCCCGGACCGCTGGACCTGGCCCACCAGGGCGTTGAGGTTTTCGGTCATCGTCTTGATGGCGCTGAGCAGGTGCCCTGTTTCATCGCCAGACCTGCCGCTGCCTTCAGAATCGTCCGCAGCCGCCAGGGACCTGACAGCGTCAGCAGCGGATGAAAGGTCTCCTTTGGCGATGTTTCTGGATATGGACGTGATCTGTATGAGACGTTTGGTCGTCCTGTTTCCGAAGAACAGGGCGATCCCGACGATCGGGATAAGCACCGCAAGTCCGCTGATGATCATCACCCACAACATATGAGACATGGAGGAGTCAACCTTCTGCCGTGCATCATAGTAGTCGTCTTCGTATGCGCCGGCCCCGATCACCCAGTCCCAGGGCTCAAAATAGGTGATGGCAACCACCTTCCACCTTTCCTTGTCCTCCCCGACATTCCGCCATGGATATCGATCGAACGCCACCTCATCCTTCTTAAGTTCCATCGCCTTGTTTACGATCGTCTGGATGTAGTAGCGACCGTCTGCGTCCTTAGACTCCCAGATGTTTTCCCCATCCCGTTCTCCATCCTTTGAAATGATGTAGTGTCCTCTATGGTGAGGAGATCGGCCCCCAAGGACATAGACGTAGCCGGTCTTGCCCACCTTCATATTCTGTATAACCTGTCGCAGACTCTCAGGGATCTTATTGGGTATCCCCGTAAACAACGTGCCGATGATGTCCCCCGACTTATCAGTAATCGGGTTAAAAACGGAAATATACCACTGGTTGTTCACATACGCCATGCCCTTGAAGCTCTTCCCCTGAAGCACCGTTGAAATGGCAGGGACCGCGATGCCGCCGTTCACCGCAGGGATATAGCTCCCGATGGCCCGATGCCCGCCCGGGGTGGACAGGGTGGTTGCCGCCTGCATCATATCTCCTTTTTCATTCATGCGCTGAAAGACGGCATAATTTCCACCAAACTTCATCTTGGCGTCATCAATAAAAGGCGTCGGTTCATCCAGTTTCCCATTTTGTCCCAGCCAGGTGACCCCATCGATAAGCATTTTGGGAAGGGACACGGTTTTCGTTTCACCGGTAAACTGATTCACTGCGCTCCATGAGACCTCCTCAGAAGACAAAGAAAACCCGCCAAGGGCCGAAAAAAATGAATTGGCATCCTCGATGCGTCGATCCACATCCTTCTGAATCATGTCGCTTGTCACCTTGCAGGTATCCCTGATGGCAATAGCAATCCCTTTCATACTTTCGCGCGCCAGAGAACCCAGTTCCCCCTCGATCTTCTTGGTGACGCTGCCCTTTTCTATGAAAGTCAAGATAAAGATGACCAGGACCGGCAGGATGGCTGCCAGGACCGGGAGGCCGATGACCTTGTGCCTGAGCATTAATCTCATTCCGTTTTCCTTCCGCACGTCATTCGTTTACCTTGAAGCGGGCGACCGCTTCCTGCAGGCCCTGGGCCGCCTCCCTCAGGTACTCTGCCGAGAGGTTGAATTCCCTCAAGGACTCAAGCGTATGCTGGGCTGTCAGGTTCAATTGCTCCGTGGTCTCGCTGATTCGGACGGCGCTTTGGGACTGGGTTTCCATCCCTTCATTAACCGATTCGAGAGAGGGAGGCAGGGACCTCACCCTTTCCATGATCCCGTCGAGTTGTCTGCCGATGTCGTTGATGTTGCTGACCGCGGCGCTCACGTCTTCGGAAAAGGTCTCCATTTCAGCGGCCCCGGCGGATACGGATGCCGTCATCCTGGCGACCATATCTTCGATGTCCAGCACGGCCACAGAGGTCTGGTCCGCCAGCCTTCGGATTTCTCTTGCCACCACAGAAAATCCAAGGCCGTACTCCCCTGCTTTTTCAGCCTCAATCGCCGCGTTGAGCGAGAGAAGGTTGGTCTGATCCGCGACCCTTGTCATGGTAGATACAATCGAACGGATGTTCAAGGTATTTTCCTTGATCTCCTCCAGCTTCATGGAGACGGATTCCGTTCCCTTGAGCACCCCCTGCATGGATTGTTCCATGTCTGCCAGGCCGTTCTGCCCCGACTCGGCCAGCCCTGCCGTCTCGGTCGCGGCCGTTGTCACCTTGTTGACGGTCTCGGCCAGGGTGCCGGCCGTTGCCGAAATCTCCTTAGAGGAAACGCTGACCTGGTGCGTGGCCGTGGCCTGTTGGCTGATGGTGGTCTCGATCTCTTTTGAGGAGGCAGCGATCTGTATCGAGGATGAGCTGACCTGGATCCCGGATCGCTGGACCCGGCTGAAGAGGGCGGCGAGGTCCCGGTTCATGCCCTGGAAGGCAGCCAACAACTTTCCGGTTTCGTCCCTGCCGGAGCCGCTGCTGCGCTCGATCGCAGCCAAAGATGTGGACGCGCCGACCAGATCGCCCCCCGCAATCTCCTGTGCCACATCGGTCAATCGGCTGATCGGGTTGCAGATGCGCCGCACCATGAAAAGGGTAATCAGGAGATAAAGGACCACCTGAATCGAAACGATGATGAGCGACGTGACCATGCTGGCCCGGTTCAGCTCGTTGATATGGGCATAGAGTTCGTCCTCGGGCGCTAAGATGCCGAGGGCGGTTCCAGTGGGAGAGACCGTGTAGAAGAGAAGAAACGGTTTTCCTTTCACCATTGCCGGTTTCGCAATGACCTCTCCCGGCCTGGCGTTCCTGATCTCTTTGATCTGCTCCCCCCAGCCCAGGTTTTCAATATGATTCAAGATGTTGGATGTATCAGCAGGGAATGAGATGAGAAGGCCGCTCGATACATCTACGGCAAACGGGAGGGAATGGGGGGTAACCGTCATCCTGGCCACCATGTCTTTCATGTCCTCCAGGCTGAAGTCAACCGTGGATATGCCGATCACTCTCCCCTCCGGGTCGTGCATGATGGCATCCACCGTGATCATGAGCGCTTGGGTGGCCGCCTCGTCCATGTAGGGGTCTGTCCAGTAGATCCTGGAGGGTCTCGGCCGCGACCGGTCCCAGTCCGATGGGATGGCAAGAAGATACCACCGCTGACGATGGTAGTCGTACGCCTCGCTGTTCAGGTCCCAGGTGAAAAAGACCTGGTCCTTTTCCCGGTAAACATAAGGCCCAAAACGTTTCTTTTCTTCAAACAGGGCATAGGGCTCATACCAGAGGCCGCCCCCGATACCTTTTGGAAGCTTCCTGAAATTATTTAAGAGGTATTCCCTGATCTGTTCGGTGATGTCCTGTCGTGTGGCCTTACAAATGGCATAAAAGGCCTCTCCTGCGGTGGCCAGGTCGTCGGCATTCCGCTCCATCACCAACATGGCGGATTCAATCTTCTCGGCATTTTTCCCCACAAGCGCCTTAATATGGCCTTCGGTTTCAACCCGAAGGCTGTTTCCGATAACCCGTGCATTATAGGTCAAGACGATACAGCCCAGGAGTGACGCGAGGGTGATAATGCCAACCATCAGAAGGATCTTCAGCCGAAGCGTAAACCTCATGCCCAACCTCCGGACCCCTAACAGGGAATCAATCGACGTCCCGTCACCTGACGTGAGGGCCTGTTTTGGGGACATCATCGTCGCAGACTCAAAACCTCTTATGTTCGCATATATATAACACTATCTGAGAGGATGCAACCGTTTCAAATGGGCGTTTTTGGGAGAGGGTATTGGACCTGGGTGCGGCAGGCGAGGAACCTCCGAATCCGTGAATAAAAGGGGACGCTGTTTTTAGCTCAAGAGTCCAAAGTTCTTTCGTCATGTCCCGCCTTCGGGAATCCGGCATCCAGAACAACTAACCCATTGGAATCCCGCCGTGGCGGGATTGGATTACGGCTTTCGCCGGAATGACGGTCTGGGATTTACGCATCCAGTGATATCAATACATTACGAGAACTTTGGACTGTGGAGTTTTTAGGTTTTCAACAAGAATAGATCCGAACCCCGTAAGATCGTCGATTACTACTACAGCGTGGAGTTTTCCGCCCCAGTCTCTCTCGATGAGATATCCGGTCTCCGTTCAGAGTAGGGGTCCTACCAGATGGGCGGCGTTCTCAACAAAACGCTGGGTCGCCCGGCGGTTTCTCCATTGAGCCAGATTCATCATCAGGGCGTTCTCCATATATCCGGCCTGCATGGCGCACACCCGCTCTGTAAATTGAGGATCGTAGATAAACAGGGAGATCTCGAAATCGAGCCACAGGCTGCGCATGTCCAGATTGACCGAGCCAAATATGGAGAACTCTCGGTCCACGGTAATCGATTTGGTATGCAGCAACCCTCCCCTGAACCCTGCAATCCGCACCCCTGCCGAGAGGAGGTCGTCGTAAAGCGCCCGGCTGGCGTAATGGGCGAGTCGTGAGTCCACCTTTTCGGGGACCACAAGGGTGGCCTCCACGCCTCGATGGGCCGCGGAGATCAGGGCCGTGTGGACCGTATCATCCGGGATGAAATAGGGGGTGGTGATCACCAGCTCCCTGCGGGCGCAGTAGATGGCGCTGAGGAGCAACTGGCGGATGGCATCAGGCCTGAATCCGGGCCCGGAAGGAACCACCTGCACCGTCGAAGTTCCCCTCGATGCTACCGGGCCCGCATCGCTGGCTGCCTCTAAGGTCTCGATACCTTCGCCGGTATCGATTTCCCATCCTTCGATGAATATCCCTGCCAGGGCCTCGACGCAGGGTCCCTCCATCCGCACCATGGCATCGACCCACTGTCCTACCCCCTCGTCCTGCTTGAAAAATCGCGGATCAACCAGGTTCTGGCTGCCGGTATAGGCGATTTCGCCGTCGATCACAATGATCTTGCGGTGATTCCGCAAGTCGGCCCGAGTGGTCAGGATCTGGAGTGGACCTACCGGGAGAGAAACCGCCAGGTGAACCCCGGCATACCGAAGCCGGCAGGCGAGTTGACTCCTGAGGAATTCCTTGCTTCCGATGGCGTCCACCAGGATGCGGCAGGTCACGCCTCGCTTTGCTGCGTGGATCAAGGCCTCTGCCACATGATCCGCCATACCGCCCACCTGCCAGATGTAAAACTCCAGATGGCACGTCCGCCTGGCCTGATCGATGTCCGATATCATGGATGCGAA
>JAUPKI010000374.1 GCA_030837545.1 Thermodesulfobacteriota bacterium
GGGTGTCCGGATGCCCCGTGGTGTCTCGTTTTATCAAGGGCCGCAAGCCCCCGTTCCCGCCGGGTCTCCGCTCCCACCTGATGGCAGGGAAAACCGGCCTCGATCAGGCGCAGGTCGTTTTCAATGACATGCTTCATGGGTTCTCCTGTGGTGTTAAGTTCCTTTGTTGGCTTCCAGCTCGTAGAGGTTTCGCTCCGCTCTACCCAACGGCGCTCAGATTCGCTTGACCATAATCATAAGGCGCCAGCGGCCAATTCATCGGCAAACTGTCTGAAAGGTAAAATATCGATGCCGTCTCTCGTTCTCATTGGCGGACCCTTTGGGCAGACAACGATGCGGCGCTTCAAATCCTTAAGTGGTTGGATGGCCCGCAGCCCCTTGCACCAGGCATCTGTAAACGTGTTGCCGGATTTTGCCTCTATCGCGATTAAGTCCGAACCTCTCAGCAGGACAAAATCGACTTCCATCCCGGATTGGCCCGATGGCGCCCAGTAATACATATCGTCAAACAGGCCTTCATAGTCCCTATATGCGCGCAACAACTGGGCCACCATTCCTTCGAACAAGGCCCCCTTCTCTTCTTGTACCAGGGGACCCGAAGCCCGTTTCATAGCCCTTGCAATGCCCGGATCGCACCAGTACCATTTCGGGAGCTTCCGTTCCCGCACACGCAGTCTGGCCTCGTAGGCAGGAAGTCGAAAACATAAAAGCGTCTCTTCGAGGATATCGAGATAACCTGTTACGGTTGTTCTTGCCACGCCTGCTTCCCTGGCAATATGGGTAACGTTGATATTCTGACCGTGAAAAAGAGCTGCAACAGGCAAGAAGCGGGCAAACCCCGGCAGATTTCGAACGAGTGCCTCCGCCTGGATCTCCTCTTTCAGATAGAGCTGTGCATAGGCGGTAAGCGTCTCCTGTCTGGCAGTGGAATCCCAGACGATGGGCAGAGAACCATACCGCATGACCTCTCCCAAATCGAATTGCTCGCCAAGCTCTTCGGGTACAAAAGGATGCATCGATCGTCGCAGAGCGCGTCCTGCAAGGAGATTGACCCCTGCACGCTTGAGCTTGCGGGCACTCGAACCGCAGAGGACGAAATTAAGCCGTTTCTCCTCCATAAACCGATGAACCTCATACAGGAGGTCCGGTAACCGCTGCACTTCGTCTACGATCACCCAGCGGCCGCTCGGAATGGCTCGCAGTTCACCTGCAAATTGACCGGGATTCGAAAGTAGCCGTTGGTATGTTTCCTCGGAGAGGAGATCGACAACGTGGGCATCGGGAAACATGGATCTGAGCCATGTGCTCTTGCCTGATCCCCGTGGGCCCAGAAGAAAGAAACTCTGTTCCGGGGCGTTGAGTATTCTCTTTAGCATGTCTTGTCAGCTTCGGTGTCGTTTTTCGTTGAAAAATGACGACAGGGTAACCAGATTGCGTGGGCGTGTCAAGCATTCATTTGTCAGGGGGCGCAATCAGAAATATAGGTTTTCAAGGGGATGGCCGGGGCCGTATTGTCGCCGGACAGACGGCTGAACACCTCGGAAACGACCATGTGCATCCCGTCCGTGGCATAGGTGCCCTGCCTGAAAAACTGCTCCGCATCGGTGTAGATGGCGTTGATGCCGGTATTTTGTCCGGAATAGAAACGGCACACCTCGCTCAGGGATGCGGTGAAGATTTCGGGGTTGAAGGTCCCGGCAATGATGTCCGGACGGGGTTGGCAGGAATTGAGAATCGATTTCATGATATGTACCCCCGGATAATGAAATGATGACGGTTGGTTGGAATGGTATGCGCTTTGCCTGCTTATAGGCTATTTCACTTCAATTTGTCCATGCCTTTTCGTGATGCTCTTCATGCAACATGGCGAGGTTACAACTTTCTTCCGTTTGAGGCAACCATAGATGATGGTTGTTAATTCGCTTTGTTTATGATTAGATGCCCTGCCGGACGGATCATGATGTCATCTCGAAAAACTCAGGGAGGCCTGCTGTGAAGCATCGTATTGCCTGGTTAGCGCAAATGTCTGTCATGTTTTTCCTGGGGGTTTCATTTCCGGTGCTTGCCGCTGTACCCGACCAAACCCATCTGTCCAGATTGGTCAAGAGCAAACACCTCTTTATGGTTAAGGCCACCGAGCGGCTCGACGATATTCGGCCCGCCAAAATGGCCCAGGTCAGGGCTTATGAGGCCGTCCTCGACGATATTGAGAAGAGGGCGCATCAACTGAAGTTCCTGATCGCCGTAAGCGAGTCCAATCCTTTTGAGGTGGGGCTGTATTTCAGGCAGGCTTCTGAGCTCAAAGACGAGTTTGCCGCAGAGATCCAGAGGCTTAGAAGTCTGGCCAAAGAAATCGAGATCAACCTTGCCGTCGTTGAGAGTGGCAGAGAGGATCTGCGATTCATTCTGCAGCAGGCCATTTCAGAAGATGAGAAACGGGATGCGCAATCGCTGCTGGATAATCTGGACCAACTGGAAGCCACTGAACTCGCTATCAAAAAAGAGCTTGATGCGGTTTTGGCCCGCTACGTGACCGCCGAAAAGGAATCAGGGCAATACGCCAGGGGCCTGGAAGAGGAAATGACCGCTGTCTGGTCCGTATATCTCACCCAGCCGTTATTTGTGGTGTTCAACAAGGATATTCTGCGGGACCTCTCCCTGTCCTATTTCATCTGGACGAGTTCGATCTGGGCGGGCCTTCAATCCAGGTTTCCGGATTCCACAACTGAATGGGGGCAATCGGCCCTTGCCTTCCTGGTGATGGGACTCGCCTGCCTCCTCATTTTCCGTTGGGTCTTCGTCCGGAACGTCTTCCGGTCTCATGCGAATCAGGGTGGATGGAGCCGGTCTTCGCGCGCCTCAGGCCTTTCCGTATTCCTGTGCGGGGGGTTCTGGGCGGCGTCCATGATCAATGTCTTTCCAGAAAACATCGCTTTTTCCCGCTTGGCCGTGACCTTTGGCGCGGCGGCGGCCATCTTACTGGCCTGGAGATTCCGGGAAGTCAAGCTGCAGACCGGGCTTCCCTCTCCGCTCTTTCCCCTTTTCTATCTTTACGCCGCCGGGATCACGTTCCAGCTTACCAACATGCCGATGCTGCTGCTTGGCCTGGTCTGGCCTGTGGCCGTGGGAATCATGATGCTTTTTATGTGGCGTACATCCCGAAAACACACCAACGAAATCCCACGAAGACTGGCCCGCTTTTGCTTCTGGAGCGGCATTCCGATCATCGGCCTTTCTCTGGCGGGATTTACCTTCCCGGCCATAGAGATCTTTCTGACGCTCTTTCTGTGCTGTATCGTTTTCCAGTTCGCTTCCTCGGTCTCCGATCTCATCCGAGGTCGATTGGCCCGGCTCCAGGACAAGGGGGATTCCCTGCTGCATTCCGTGGGCGTCAGCCTGGGCATTCCGCTGATCTGGTTTTTTTCTGCCGGCTTTATCCTTATCTGGCTGGCGGATCAGTTCGGACAGGCCAGGATTCTCGGGCTGGTCGACAAGGTCGCGTTCACATGGAAAGATGTTCATGTCGGTTTTGTCCAGATCGCCGTGGCCGTGGCCCTGTTTTTCGTGGTCAAACCGGTCGTCGAGGTACTCAAGCATGGAGTGGATGTTATGGGTCGCAGGTCCCAGGTGGACCAGGCAGCCATTGTTCCTCTCAAGACCGTGTTGAGCTATGGGGTTTGGAGTCTTTATGCCCTGGTCCTGCTGCACATCGTTGGTGTCAGTTTGTCCTCCATTGCCGTGCTTGCCGGAGGCATAAGTGTGGGAATCGGTTTCGGGCTGCAGCACATCATCAACAATTTTGTCAGCGGCCTTATCCTCCTTTTTGGCCGGTCCGTGCAGCCGGGCGATGTTATTGAGCATGAACTGGTTTTGGGAGTGGTGGAAGAAGTGACCATCCGAAGCACGTTGGTAAGGACACGGGATGACACCACCATCCTGATCCCCAATTCAAATCTGGTCTCCATGCCCTTCGTAAACATGAGCCGGAGTAACAACCGCGCCGTGCGTTTGATTGTGGCTGTGGGGGTCAGTTATGACACTGATCCCGAACTGGTGAAACAACTTCTTATGGAAGCGGCCGCGGAACATCCGGAAATCCTGAAAGATCCAGCGCCACGGGTGCGCTTCGAGGACTTCGGGGCAAGTTGTCTGGATTTTCGGATCAAGTTCTGGGTGCGATTTGACGGTTCCAAGCGCGTTGCCTCGGACCTTCGGTTCGCCATTCTGAAAAAGTTTCGGGATCACGGTGTGGAGATCGCCTTTCCGCAGATGGACCTGCACCTGAAGGAACTTCCAGCGGCAGACGGTACGGCAACTGGCATATAATTCATAGAGTTAAAAATGGGTCAAGGGTTCAGAGTTCAGGTTTCAGACTACTGGGTCTTCGGGCCTGGTTCATAGCAGTATTCATTGGGTGGTTATTCGATCGACATTCGACCTTGGATAACCTGACACCCGAACCCTGAAACCTGAAACCTCTTTTCCGGACTATTTGACGACCTTCAACATCTCTTTGAATTCCATTGTCCCGGCCCTCTTCAGGATCTGGAAGATGATGGTCTCGGCAGAGGTGATGACGGCCCCGGCCTCTCGCATGAGGGAGAGGCCGATATGCCAGTTGTCGGCGGTTCGGGAGTCCATGGCGTGATGCGGGATGTGGACGGTGTATCCTCTTTCGAGGAGAGAGACGCAGGTCTGGAAGATACAGATATGGGTCTCAACGCCTGTCAGGATGATGTTGCGGAGGGGCCTTTCCTGAAGACGCTCGTTGAAGCCATCTACATTGCAGCAGTCGAAATCGAGCTTTTCAACGGGGTGGTATTGAGGCAACGCTGCCTTGACGGCGGGGATGGTGGGGCCTAACAGCTTCGGGTTCTGTTCGGTCAGGATGACAGGGAGATTGAAAAGGCGGGACAGGTGCAGGAGCTTGACGATCCGATCGGTGACCCTGTCAGGGTTTCCCATGACCTGCATGAGCCTTTCCTGGGTATCGACGATAATGAGCCCGGTGGCTTCCCGGGTAAGCAATGATATCTTCGTCATGGGGCGGAATCTTAGGTCATGGGCCGGTCAGTTGTCAAGAGGAAGATGGGGGGGCAGGATGGATTTGCTTCCAGCGCAGCATGGATGGGCCGGCTGTGGCAGCCGGCCATGTCTTTAATTTAGAGGGACGCTCTTTTAAAATTCAATTGAGAGAGAACTCTAACCCCGGTCAAGGATGGAGCGTTTCACGCAGAGACGAGAAAATCGTGCTAATTCAAGGACCTTTGGGACCATTTTTGGTCAGAATGATGGCCCAGGATTTTCTATGCACCCATAAGGTCACCAACCTATTTCCGCCAGAAGGGATATCACAACGATTTTTCGCCGCCGAATGTTTGCTGACATTCCCATTCGCCACATGAATTTCTGACTCCCCGCCGACCACGCAAGTCATGACAACACGGTGGCACAGGTGGACGAGATGCTGGTGCTCACGCCGAAGTTGCGGGAGGCCACATCCGAATCCGAGAAAGCAGAGCTGCAGAATGGTATTACGACGACGGACACGCAGATCGACCGTCTTGTGTACGACCTATACGGCCTGACGGAAGAGGAAATCAAAATCGTGGAAGCCGAATAGTGAAGTCGCCCAAGAAGACGCCAGGTTGGCCGGGACTTCCGCTGCGCTCCATTGCCGCCGGTGAGCTGGGTTAAGCCTCTTCAGAGGAGCATCTCTCTGACCCTTGTCAATCAAGACCTCCTCAAGGCAACAAAAGGTCCGCCGGGGCTTCAAGGAAGCTATTTGACATCAGGACGGACCCCTTGGACCAGAATTCCATCCCCGAGACCCTGGCGCATGTGGCGGGGTTGTGCGACTGAAGTCGCACCTACCAGGGTGGCGCCGGTCATTCGGAGAGTATCAACAGCATGTGAAAGAAAGAACTCGGTAATTGCCTATATACCGATTGACACATTGAATGGACTTTTTATAATAGAGAAAATTCATCACCTGAAAAACAAGCAAATGTTCAGCCTAAAACGTAACCGACATGAGATACGAGAGGGCTCTTAAAAATGTGTGAGAACGGGCTGTCGAGAGTTGCGGATGAAGAGGCCGATTCTGACATTATATCAAGGACCATTGAGGAGTGCAAAATAGCTCATCAATCAAATCCATATTTTACCATGGCTGAACCACATATGGAACAACAGTGGAAATATATCTGGCCTCTCATCAAGCGCTTTAGTTTTGCAAGGGTTCTCGAGATTGCACCCGGATATGGGAGAAACACTGAAAGGCTTTTAGAACACTCGCAAGAGATCCATCTTATAGATGTTAACCCATCATGCATCGACAAATGCAAGGAACGTTTTTCAAACTATCAGGGGAAATGCAGGCTATATTTCTATGTCAATGATGGTCATTCAATTCCAGAGATTCCATCTGATTATGTCACATTTATTTACAGTTGGGATTCCATGGTGCATTTCGATAAACTGGTAGTTCGGGATTATATACGAGAATTTAAAAGGACGCTCGCGCCTAAAGGAGGGGGTTTTGTCCACCATTCAAATTACGGAAGAATCTCTCAAAGCAGCGACTGGAGATCTCATCCGCATTGTCGAAGCAATATGACGAAAGAGCTTTTCGTGGATTATTGTAAAGGGGCCGGGCTGGATGTTGTTTTCCAAAGGGTCTTTGATTGGGGGGGAGAGAAAGATCTGGATTGTGTCTCAATATTTGAGAAGCCAGCATGACCTAAACGCCATGTTATGAAACCTTCACTCGCGCCTTTTTTCGAGATTTGGATATGATCATTGACGGTTTCGCAAAAAGTCCTCCACTTCGTCACCCCGGCGAAAGCCGGGGTCCAGGAGCTATTGAATCCCGCTGTGGCGGGACTGGATTCCTGCTTTCGCAGGAATGACGGAAAATGCCAAATTTGGACTTTTTACGAGACCATCATCATTGGGATAGCCAGCCTATTACAATTACGTTTTTCGCTCGGCAATGAATGACTCGATCATACTGGCGCCAGAGGCGTGCGGTCAGTCCGACAGTCTGCTATGATCAGTGAAAAGTTGAAGTTGCGCCAAGAGGCAGTCTTTTTTGCGAAGACAAATAGTTGAAACTAAAGCTTGGAGTATTCGCCATGTATACGTTATCCATCATTCTCCTGATCGTTTCATTTAGCGCTTCTGAACCGGTATCGGTCAAGCTGACGGATGAAGATCTGGGCCGCACGGTGGAATTGGGCATTGGAGAAACGTTAGAAGTTGTCCTAAGCGGTAATCCGACAACGGGTTATGTCTGGGATGTCGCCTCCCTCGATAGAGATATCCTGAAACAGGTTGGGGAGACAGAGTTCAAACC
>JAUPKI010000375.1 GCA_030837545.1 Thermodesulfobacteriota bacterium
ACCAGATCGCCATTATCCCCGAGGGCCTCCAGGATATGAACATGGAGGTCCTCGTAACCACCCCGGAACGTGCGCGTTGAAGGCCATCGAGGGGAGAGAGGACGCTGCTGCTATACAGCGTCCCGGTAAATGAAGACATACGTCTGATCATTGATGTCGATGGTGATGTTTCCGCCGCGGGATTCTGCATAAACCACCCAGCCGGGTTTGGTCTCGCTGCAGCATTCCACATTCGGTGAGAATCGGCCGGTTTTGGCCTCGTACCAGGCCAGCAGCATGGGTTCTGCTGCCAATTCCGCGGCCTTTTGATCTGCAATCCGTTTGGCAGCCCTCAGATCGCCAGGTATTTCATGGAGCTGGATGGAGACAGGATTGGGAAGCATATCCTTTCGCAGCAGGGTTTGACATGCGGTCATACGAACGTCCCGCTGGCCCGGTTGATGCCGAAAGCCGCCCACAGGAGATCGGCCACCACCTGAACCGGGAACGTCTTCGTGCTGAAGGCTCGGCTTGACTGTCGTTCCTTCAATGCCTGCATGAGCGGTTTCCCACCCTCCATGCGGGGCGTGGGCAAGGGGATGTCTGTCATATCTGCTGCCACTGGCCACGAAACAAGGGCGGCCATCATCATGCCGCCGACAACCATCATCGTCTTGACGCGTTTCGTTCTGGTTCCTCCTCTGTCGTCGAACATGCGCTTCAGCGGGCGCGGCTTTTTGCGATCCACTGGAAGTGACTGTTATACCAGATGGCTTTCAAGGCCACTCATCTCCAATACTTGAGCGAAAGGACTGGAAAGCGCAGCCATGAACGCTGCATGTACCTTCCGCGCTTCAATGGCTACCCCGCCATATTCCATGTCCTTCGTTGCGCAGGCATCCGATACCACAAGGCAGCGAAAACCCAAATCGAAGGCGGCCCTTACTGTTGTATCGATACACATGTGAGTCATGGCGCCGCAAATAATGACCTCCTCCACATGAAGACCCTGAAGCTGTTCCTTCAAAGAGGTTTCTCTGAAGGAATTTGGAAAATGTTTTTGAATGATAACCTCACCCGTTTGCGGGGTTACACACTCGTGAATTTCAACGCCATCGGTTCCTGGCAAGAAAAATGTTGCACCTGCTCTATTTGATAAGTGCTGGATATGGAAAATTGGCAAATTCCTGGCACGAAACATCTCAAGAGCATGTTGGGCATTATTGGCAGCACTCTCTATGCCCACAAGCTCCATCTTTCCACCAGGGAAATAATCATTCTGAATATCTACGACCATTAATGCTTGTTTCATTTCGGGCCTCCAGAAGGGCCGGGATGTTCTCCGAACCTTCCTTTCTTTCCTTCATGGCCAGCTCGGATGCACGGTAAAAGATGGCCTGATAGAACCCATGCGGCTTAAATGTCGGCTTGCGGAGGCCCGCCGCCACCATGGCCTCCTTCATCTTCCGGATTCCCATACCAATGCGCTCAACCTTATGCAGGCGGAAGAAGAGATCAATCCCTCCCTTACTGTCCACCAGGGACCAGGCGAAGCCGGCGGGGGACGATTATTGTTCACAGGGACTCGCCGTGAGCATCTATGGGTTGTTTGAGGAACGTACCGCTGTGGGCAGGTCGTCTCATGGGGTCCGATACTTGGCTCGGTCCGACCATGATTCTTCAGGATAATTCCTCCAATCTAATGATTCGTCTATGGATTCCGCAACGGCTCAAAAAGATATTCCAGACCGTTAATTTTAATCTCATAAACCATTCGCAACATATCACCCAGTTGTCCGGTCGGAAATCCTTTTCGTGCAAACCAAACCACATAAGGCTCAGGTAGGTCGATCAAACGCCGCTCCTTATACTTGCCGAACGGCATCCGCATCTCAGCCAATTTAAGCAAGACCGCCGCGTCCGGTATGCACCCATTCTTTTCGTTCATTTAATCCTGGAAATCCCCTTATTGTCTTCGTCCACGGGTCACACGAATACGTTGAAAGTGAGAAAATCGATTGATTTGTCAGGCCGGTTTATGGGCTGATATGATTATTTCCATTCCTCTTTCCCTTTGTGGTTGAAAAAAAACAGCGGAGGTTGAATTCTGATGATAATTTCATAGTCCTTCATGCTGGAGATGTCAACCAAAACGGGGATCGGTGAGGGTTCTTCAGACATCGAGAATCTGGTGAATCCGATGTTGGGCAATGGCGTCTGTGGAAACCGCCTTGCCGTAGGCCATGCTGCTCGCCTCGATGATCCCCCTGCGGGCCATGGGGAAAACCTGTTGAAGGAACGTTTGCCAGCGGATATCCCCGCAGGGCCCGTCCTCGGCTCCCGTCTGCGTATGTCTCATTTGCGACGCTCCCTGGCCATGTCAGCGGGATGTTTTCCGGGTTCCCAGTCAAATGCCCGGCCACAGGTCTCGGTGAGGTCGGCATCCAGGAGTTCTTGCTTGCCTTTTTCCTTCCATGTCACGTATATTGGGCCAGAGTCGAGGCCTGTTATTAAGTGGAGAAGGGAGATGGTTGCTTATAAACGCTCGGTGTGCCCGCACGACTGCCCGGACACCTGCGGACTCCTGGTGGGGGTGGAGGACGGGCGGGTGGTTTCGGTCAAAGGGGATCCGGACCATCCTTTTACCCGCGGCGCCGTCTGCGTGAAGGTCAAACACTATGGAGAGCGCGTTCACTCGCCGCTTCGAATCCATCATCCGTTGAAACGGGTGGGTGAAAAAGGGGAGGGGGCGTTCGCGCCGATTTCATGGGACCAGGCCCTTTGTGAGATTGTGGACCGGTATCAGCGAATCATTTCCGAGTTTGGGGCCGAGGCCATCCTCCCCTATTCTTATGCTGGGACCATGGGCCTGATCCAGTTTCACGCCGGACACGCATTCTTCCATCGGCTGGGGGCCTCCCGTCTCCTCAGGACCATCTGCGGGGCCGCTGCCGAGGCGGGGTTTTCGGCGAGCATGGGACGCATTCCCACCACCGATATCGAATCCGCGGTGGATGCGGATCTGATCCTCCTCTGGGGGACCAATACCCTCTCCACCAATATGCACGCATGGCCCTTCTTCCTCAAGGCCC
>JAUPKI010000376.1 GCA_030837545.1 Thermodesulfobacteriota bacterium
ATAGTTACCGCAATCCCCCCAAATACAATTTTAACCCGCATGCGTCGCCTGCGCAAGCTGTTTTTGTAACCGCTTACCGCTGTCGTCCGTTGGGTTAGACGGCGCCTTGCAAGAGACCTACACGGGTGTTTTCCACATGACTGCCACGGCCTTTGATCTCGGGACCGTTGTTGACTTGCTCGCGCTTCAAACAAACCTCTATTGCAATACGCATCTCCCGGGGCCACAGAATACAAAACCCCGCTCTCCATTTGTATGGAGAAACGGGGTTTTTGGGCGGATATGGACCATTTTGCATCCTCTTTCCCTATCGGGCCTGCCCTGGTACGGCTTTGATCCGATCTGGATGGGGCTGTGCACGATTCCAGACAGAACGCTATTCAGTATCGAGCATCGCCTTAGATCGGCCCGGGCCAAGGGTTCAAAGAAGACAAACAGCGCACGCATTGTGCTGAGAATACTGGATACACCTCACTGCCACATAAGTCAAGGTAAACCGGTTGCCGGTCGAAGATCCCGCCGTTACATACGGTTGTCTCTTTACCCGCTGTTTGCACAGACAAAACACCGAAAATGAATAAACGATCTTCGCATGTTGCGTAGAAGTTACAAACAAAGGCTCTAATCCCCATAAGCGTGTGATGACACCCGGCGAGAGATGGCATCCTTGACGAAAGCTCAGGGTACAGATTCCGGGGCTTATTATATTTTCCCGGTCACCGACTTCTTCTTGGACGCGATGGTGGCCTTTTTGTCGCGGCGGTCGTCGATCTTGAGGTCGATGACCACCCGCTGCGCCCCTTCCGCCACATGGGCCGCATGGACCTTTTTGATGAGATCGAACAGGGTGTCCAGATCGGGGGCCTCCACCGAGGTGCTCATCCCTCCCACTTCGCAGGGGAGGCCCGATGCCTCGATAACGGCTACCCCCTTTCTCACAAAACGACTTACGCTTGTCCCTTCTCCGATGGGATAGACAGATAGTTGTGCAATCATTGATGCCTCCGCATATCGTATCCTGTGCGATCCAGTATCCAGTATCCAGCATCCAGTATCTTACCCCGCTGAACCTTCGATCCCACGTTATGTCGATGGATGGGTGAATCTCAGGGCCATCAGTTCACGTTATATCATCGCCTCTGCCACCAGCTCAGTGAGGTCCTTGACCTGAAGGTCGATCTTCTGTCTTCGGGCCCGGGTGGCGATGGTCCGAAGACACTGCTGACAGGCGGAAACCACCATATCGGCCCCGGTCGCTGCAATCTCATCCAACTTCATCTGGGCCACTTTCCCAGACAGCTCCGGGTTGACCATCTCCACATTGCCCCCGCCCCCGCAGCAGACCGACAACTGCCGGTTGCTGGCCAATTCCACGAACCGAATGCCGGGGATGGCCCTGATGACCTCCCGCGGTTCCTCGAAGATGCCGCTGTTTCGCCCCAGGTCGCAGGGGTCATGATAGGTGACAGTGGCCTTGATCTCCCCGAGGGCGATACGCCCCTCCCGGATCATCCAAGCCAGCATTTGGCTCGCGTGGTAGAGTTCCACATCCGGATGATAGACGTGTTTCCAGGTGTGGTAACAGGAGGGACAGGTAAAGACGATCGCTTGAGCGCCTACCACCTTGACCTTTTCGAGATTGTGCTCCATCAATGCCTTCATCTTGTCCGGCATGCCGGCCCCGATCAGGGGAAAGCCGCAGCACCACTCCTCCCCGCCCAGAATAGTGAAGTCCACGCCCCCCTTCTGCATGATGCGCGCCATATTGGCCGGTATCTTCTGGGCCATGGGGAAGAAGGAGGCCACACACCCCACAAAAAAGATGACCTCCGCATGGTCCTTTTCAAAGGCCTGTTCGGGAAGGTCCTTGATGAGTTCCCGCCACTCCCCCCGCTCCGCATTGTCGTCATCCGTGATGTTATGTTCCGCATCCAGAAACCGGGCCACCCGGTCGGCAATCTTCGGATAGAGGCCCTCGCCCACCTGGCATTCCCGGTCCCGAAAGATGAGGTCCTTGGTGGCCACCCCGGAAAGGCAGACCTTTGTGCAGGCCCCACACCCCAGGCAACTGAAGATGGATGCCTCGGTGTCCGCACTTAGCGAGAGTTTGCCCTCGATGACGGCTCGGGTAATGGCGTTTCGACCCCTGGGCGAAGCAGATTCGGTTCCTTCAACCCTGTACACAGGGCAATTAGGGAGACAGAAGCCGCACCGGTTGCACTTGGCCACCGCTTCGTAGGATAATTTCTTCAACTGGACGATATTCATCGGGTGTTGCCTCTTGTGTGCAAACCGTTTGTTGAGTTCATTGGGTTCGTTGGGTTTATTGGGTTTGTTGAGTTCATTGGGTTTATTGGGTTTATTGGGTTTGTTGGGTTCGTTGGGCTCGTTCTCTTATTTAAAGTCGTGCCAGTGACCATGCCCTTACGGGCACACTACAAACAGGGGGCGAACCCCTGGTTTTTCAATCTTGATGGCCTCGCAAGAACTCACGAAACGCCATTCCCCGTCATTCCGGCGAAAGCCGGAATCCAGTCCCGGGATTCAATCATTTATAAAACTTCTGGACCCCGTTTTTCAACGGGGTGACGACTTTTTGCGAGTTCGTCAATCTTCAATTTTCAATGCTCTTAAAGTCCTCCCACAAAACGACCGGGGCTGAAGATGCCGGAGGGGTCCAGCTCGCGCTTGATGCGCTCCATCACTATGAGGTCCAGTCCAGGCTCGCCCCACATTCTCAACTTCGGTTTCAGGTCCGAAGGGGCGCTCTGGATGATCAGGTTGCCCCCGTTTTCACGGCATCGTGCCAGCAGGTCACGGATGAGCGAAACAGCCGCCCCCCCTCCCCTGCCCCCGACCGAATCTCCGGACAAGATGATAACGCATGCGCCGGTTCCGGCATGGACCAGGAGGGTGTGGTCCACGCCCCTCTCGGACAGGGACCTTTCTGCAGACCCGACCACATCCTCCATCAAGGAGATCGGATAGGTGAGCTGAAGCGTGACAGGCCTGTTAAAGCGGTGGGTCGCAGACGCCTGAAGATGGCTCACCACCCACCAGAAACGCCGGTGTTCGTCTTCCCTGAAACAGGAGTCTCCCACGGCGCCCAGACCTTTCCCCATGTCGAGGACCTCTCGTCTCATCCGCCCGACCGCCGGCTCAAAGGCCTCCATGGCCGCTGCAACGCGGTAGG
>JAUPKI010000377.1 GCA_030837545.1 Thermodesulfobacteriota bacterium
ATAATTGCAAGGCCTGCATCAAGGTCTGTCCCGTCAACATGTTTGACGATTTTGACGAAGGGTTCACCTTCCGAACGGCCGTGGACTATTTCAACCGGGCCACGGGCGAGTACAACATCTTCAAAGAGGACATGCCCGTCTGCCAGCGCAGTTGCCCCGTCAATCTGGATATTCGGACCTACGTGGGCCAGATCGCCGACGGAAAGTATCTCGACTCGTTGGCCACCATCAGGGACCGGCTCCCCCTGCCGGGGAGCATCGGCCGGGTCTGTCCCCACCCCTGTGAGACCGCCTGCAACCGGCAGTATCTGGATCAACCGATCAGCATCTGCTTCCTCAAGCGGTTTGTGGCGGATGTGGAACTCGACAAAGGGATCGAGCCGATCTATGAAACCCCGGAGAAAAAATATCCTGAAAAGATCGCCATCATCGGGGCCGGGCCTGCGGGTCTCACCTGTGCCTATCACCTGGCGCGGAAGGGATACCAGCACATCACCGTCTATGAGACACTCCCCGTACCGGGGGGCTACCTCTGGGTGGGGATCCCGGAATACCGGCTTCCCAAAAAGCTCCTTAAGCGCGAGGTGGACCTCATTGCCGGCATGGGCATCGATATTCGGTACAACACCCGTGTGGGCAAGGACATCTCCTTTGCGGATCTCAGGAAAAACAGCGATGCCCTGTTTATCGGCGCGGGCTGTCACAGCGGCCTCAAACTGCGGGTGCCGGGTGAAGATGAGTACGAAGGCAAGGGAATTATAGACTGTGTGACCTTTCTGAGGGAGCAGGCCCTGGGAAAACCCTTTGACGTCAAGGGAAAGCTGATCGTGATCGGCGGCGGAAACGCGGCTATTGACTCGGCGCGGGTGGGATGGCGAATGGGCTTTGACGAGGTCTTCATCCTCTATCGACGGACCAAGAAGGAGATGCCGGCCAATCCGTGGGAAATCGACGCGGCCGAGCACGAGGGGGTCAAACTCCAGTATCTGGCTGCGCCCGTTGAAATATTAGGCGAGAACGGCCGGGTTTCGGGCATGAAGTGCATCAAGATGGAACTGGGCGAACCCGATGCCTCGGGCCGGCGCAGACCCGTGCCCGTCAAGGGTTCGGAATACGTCATTGATGCCCAGACCATCGTGCCGGCCATCAGCCAGGGGACCAACCTCGATTTCCTGGGCCAGGATCATGGCCTTGCCATCAACCGCTGGAGCACATTCGATGTCGATGCGGAAACAGGGGAGACCAACGTCCCGGGCGTTTTTGCCGGGGGCGACGTGGTGACCGGACCGAATATCGCCATCCGTGCCGTTGCCGCGGGGAAAAGGGCCGCAGACGGCATTCATACCTATCTCAGGAGCAAATAGATGATCTACGAGAAGCAGAAACGCTACATCATCCCTTTTGACGATGTCCCCACGCCCAGGGCCGAGATGCCGGAAATATCGGTGGATGAGCGCCGTGGAAACTTTGCGGAGGTAGAGACCGGGTTTTCCGAACAGGTGGCAGTCAATGAGGCCAAACGATGTCTGAGCTGCCGACGCTGCCTGGGATGCGCCCTCTGCTGGGCCGAGTGTGGCCCCGAGGCCATTGATTTCGCCATACCCGACGAGGAACTGAACCTCGAATTCGATGACGTGTTGATTACCAGGGGACAGGACAACGCCTTTTATCCGATTTCCTCCAAGTTGGGTTTTGGGACCTATGCGGACGTCATCACCGACCTCCAGTTCGAACGGATGCTCTCCCCCACCGGTCCCACCGACGGCCTGGTGGTGTCCCCCCTCAACGGCGACGTTCCCCGGCGTCTCGCCATTATCAAGGGCAATCCCGGCAAAGACGTCGATGGAGGCCTATCATCGCTGGTCCTGGGGGTCAACGAATCGATTATTGCCCTGGACAGGGTGGACGGATTGGAGGTCGTTCTGGTGGCCCCCCTCAGCCAGGAATTCAATGAGAAATTCCTCTCGGAGGCTGAACAGGTCTCCGGGCTCAGGATAGTAAACGGGACGCCTGATTCGGTTGAAAAGACGGCTGAAGCAATCCCCCTGACCCTTTGCTACACCGCAAACGGCCATGAACAGAAGGAGGCCTTTGATCTCATCGTGGTCCTCACCACGCCAAAGCTTCCCCCAGAACTCGTTACGCTGAGCAAGAAACTGGAGGTCGAAATCTCATAGTGCAAAAGGATGACACGCCTCCCATCAGCCCTGACCCTGCCGGGCATCGGTTGCAATCCACAGCCCGCATCTTTTTGCCTTTGACAGTCACCTAAAATGCTGACCGCTTCGGCGGCCAGCGCCTTTACCCGCTCCGGAACTCTCGAAAAAAGTCATATCCTTTGAATTCAACCGGTCCCCTCGGAACCTTTTGACTTTTTTGTCTCTATATACGATAAATAACAATCGTGACCAGACTTCAAATTCTTGAATACAAACAGGGGAGGACCCTCCATGACCCACAAAGGCCTTTTCGGATTCGGGGTATTCGTCTATTTATCTTTTGTCGTACTGGCCGTAGGATGTGAAAAAAGTGTTGAAGCGGGCCCATTGGCGCCGGATTTCTCCATTTCGGACATCTCCGGAGAGACCGTAACCCTGGAACAATACCGCGGCAGCGTCGTACTTCTGGACTTCTGGGCCACATGGTGTCCCCCATGCAAGATGACGATTCCTGTATTGATTCGGCTTCAGGAACAATATAAGGACAAGGGGCTCGTCATTTTGGGGATTTCAGTGGATGACCCTCAGTTGATCCAGGACAAGGACCTCTTGCACTTCAGACAGATGACACGGATCAATTATCCGATCCTGCGCTTCAACCAGAAGCTCATAAAGGATTATTTCTCGAACGAACAAATGGCCGTCCCCACTATGATCGTCATTGACCGCAACGGACGGATCCGCGACAAGGTTGTGGGGTTTCAACCCGACGCCTTGGAGAAGTCCCTGGCCGCCGTAGTCAAATGATTACCGATTTTCATACCCACCTATTCCCCCCCCTGTTCAGGGAAAAGAGGGATCACCTCGTCCACGAGGACCCTGCGTTTCGGTCTATCTACAGCTTCCCCGAGGCCAGGCTTGCCAGCGCAGAGGACCTCCTTCGAAGCATGGACGACAACGGGGTTCAGCGCTCGGTCGTCTTCGGATTCCCCTGGGAAAAGGCCGATCTGTACGCCAGGCACAACGATTATATCCTGGAATCGATCCACCAATACCCCGATCGCTTGACGGGTTTTTGCTCTTTTTCTCCCCTCGCTCCGGGTGGAGCGCGCGAGGCGGAGCGCTGTCTGGACGAGGGACTTTCCGGGGTTGGGGAATTAGCGGTTTATGGTTCTGGCCTGACATGGGAAGTGGTCTGCACACTGAAAGACGTCATGGATCTCTGCGCTCATCTAAATGTGCCCTTCCTCCTCCATACCAATGAACCGGTGGGACACGCCTATCCGGGGAAAACCCCCAACACCCTGAAAGAAATATATGATTTCGTCAGGGCATATCCCGACAACCGGATTGTGCTGGCCCATTGGGGAGGGGGGCTTCTGTTTTATGGCCTTATGAAAAAGGAGGTGAGAGAGGCGTTAAAAAATGTCTGGTTTGATACGGCCGCCTCTCCCTTTCTGTACACCCCTGACATCTACCGGATTGCCGGGGAGATCGTAGGCTCTGAAAAGATCCTCTTCGGCAGCGATTATCCCCTCATTCGTCCGGAGCGCTATTTCAAAGAAATGTCCTCGGCAGGACTGTCCCTCGAACAGATGAACCAGATCAAGGGATTGAACGCCGCTCGATTGCTGGAAGGCTGACTCTCAGGCAATTTCCTTTCCCCTTTTTTCTCCTGTCCAACCCTGCCCTTTTCCTCTGAACTTCCGGGCGTTGGGCAAACCAGAAAGCCCTCTCATCCTTATGTCATCCCTATTGAAAATGGATAGAAGCTCTGATATGCTGTCACCTCCAGATGGGGTTATTCCCTGTTCCCTTGCAGTGAGTATTCCCAAGAAAGTCCCCTACGCTGTGTGAGCGGCGTCCTCGCCGCGAAAATCGGGGCTGAAAACCTCGCTCACAGGAAAAAGGGTATAGAGACAAAAAGCCTCTCTCACAGAGCAGGGAACCGCATACCTACGTTCGCGGTTCAGGGGTATTTTTACGGTAGAATTCGGTTGTTATGCCGTTGAAACGGAAGACATTTTCATGAAAACACAGCAGTCTCATACATCTATCGGGTTTCTCATCGCCGCCATCCTACTGATCCTTTCTCTGAGCGCCCGGGCCCAGGAAAATGACGCGGCCCGACCCTTGCCCCCCGAAACGACCGCCTCCTTGACGCTGGTCCGGGCCATTATGTGCGAGGGGATAAAGGAATTCGAGCCCCAGACCGAAACCATTCTCTTCTCTGCGACCCTGGGCGAGGCCGTCTGTTTCACAGCCTTTGATCCGGTCCCTGAGAAGACAGAGATCTACCACAACTGGTTCAAACGGGACGTACCTGACGCCAAATTCAAATTGACGCTCAAACCTCCAAAATGGGCCAGTTTCAGCAGGATTCGCCTTCGAAATTCAGATTCGGGTCCGTGGAGGGTGGACATCACGGATGCGAACGGAAGAATTCTTCAGACCCTTCGGTTCAGTGTAACGGAGTGAGTGGCGTTGCAAAAGATACTGACATTTATCTTCAGCATTCGATGGCAGGATATCCTTGATATCGCCTTCAACAGCTATATCCTGTTTCGTCTCTATGCCCTTTTTCGAGGAACGGATGCCTTCCGGGTCCTGATCGGCATTGCCTTTCTTTGGGTGCTGGAACGAATGGCGGTGTCCATGGGCCTCATTCTAACGTCCTGGATGATCGAGGGCATTATCGCCGTGGCGGCCCTCATTGTGATCGTTGTCTTCAGAAACGAGATTCGTTCCGTTTTTCGGGCCAGGAACATCTGGACCATCCTCTGGGATCTGCCGCAAAAACAGGCCAAGACTCCGATCGACATCATTACGGAGAGCGTTTATGAACTGGCGCAGCAGCATATCGGCGCCCTCATCGTTCTGCCCGGCAGGGAGGACCTTGAAGAGGTCGTTCAAAAAGGCGTGCCCTGGGATGGAAAAATCTCCTCGGAGATGATCAAGAGCATCTTCTGGCCAAACAACCCGGTGCACGACGGCGCCGCCATCATTCGAGGAAATCGGGTGGCGGAGGTCTCGGCCATCCTCCCTCTTTCTCAGCGAAAGGATCTCCCCTCCGTTTATGGAACACGACACAGGGCCGCGGCAGGACTGGCTGAAATGACGGATGCGATGATCATTGTGGTGTCCGAGGAAAAGGGCACTGTGACCATAACCCATGGCACGGATCTGCTCAATATCAGTTCAGAAAGAGACCTCAAGCGTGTTCTCAAGGGGCATCTGGGCATCCGGGAAGACCAGACCCGTTATCTGAAAAAACGACGAATTGAAATGTATACCGCAGCCGTCGTCTCCCTTCTCATTATATGCGTTGTCTGGTTCAGCATCAGCCGAGGATTTGACGCCATCAAGACATTTGACATTCCCATCGAGTACGCCGACCGCAACCCGAAGCTGGAGCTGTTGACGACCTCCGCCACCTCCGTTCGTCTGTACCTGAGAGGATCCAGGGCGCTGTTAAGCTCCATTCGACCCGAACAGATCCGCATCAGAATAGACCTGAGCCAGGCCGTCTCCGGGACCAACACGTTCGCTATCACCCATGACCATCTCTCCATACCGCCCGGACTGACTCTGAAGGAGGTCAGACCCATGGTGGTCGATGTAACCCTTGATGAGCGTAGTCAGAAAGGCTTCCCGGCACAGGCGGATTGGGCGGGGAAACTGCCGCCGCGACTGATTCTTGTCCGATCCATCATCACCCCCCAAAAAGTGGAACTGATCGGCCCCAGGACCATTCTTGACAGCATATCGACGATCTACACCGCCCCCATCCTTTTGAACGACATCACTCGTACGGGGAAGACAGATGCCAAGGTGGTCATCCCTTCTGCCTTCCTGACGATGAAGCCTGGCTCAAAGGACAAGGTGGCCGTGGAGTACGAGGTTAAGGAAAGGTAATAGCGTTCATCTTTCTTCGGGGTTCAATCTATCCAGGATGATCTTGGCATCTCACGGCAGACATGCCGCTTAGATTGAGGTGGGCCGGATTGAAATCGCCGGTGACGCCTGCATACAGATAGATATCCGATTCAGAGACCGTCTTCCCGAATTCGGCCGAATCACCGATCTTGAGTTGATCAATGGTCTTTCCGATCATGACACCCCCCTTTGCATCCTGATAACCTGGGCAACCATATGTAAATTGATGGGAAGGGTCAAGATAAAACAGGGGAAGGATGCCTTGATGTTACTTCTTGACGATGTACCGTTCAATTGGATAAGCTTCACGCATCTGTCGTTGACGTCATCGGTCCAGGCGGAACCCCCTGATGACGTCTCAGCGGTCGCGTCGCAGAGGTCCTATATATGCGGAGCGACAGAGAAAGGGAGGTGAATCAGGCCATGATATCGAGAAGAAGGTTTGTAAAGGATACGGCCATCGTCGGTGCAGGCATTACGGCCTTTCCCTTTGTATTCGTCAGGCCGTCGCAGGCCGCCTGGGCAAAGAAGACGATTGTTCATCCCAATGTCGACAATCTGCGCGTCGTCGGCATCACCGATCCGGGAATGACGAGCGATTTGGAACCCTCGGCATCCTGGCCCCGACAGAACGAACTCATCAACTCGAAGGCGGTCTGGGAAAACCTCGACCGTCTGGCATGCACCCTTGCCAAGACAGGGGACCCCGGACAGGCATGGCGAACCATTTTTGTCCGTCCCCCTCAAAAATCCTGGTCTGAGACGGTTGTGGCCATCAAGACCAACCACATCGGCGTCCAGCATACCCGCAGCGCGGTCATGGCTAGGGTATGTCATGCCCTGACGGATGTCATCGGCGTCAAAGCAACCAACATCCACATCTATGATGCCTGCCATGGCAGGAACATGAGTCGGGACACCCCGTTCTCCGGTCTCCCGGAGGGATGCCGGATTGAGGACCAATGGGGCGCGAGCAATGCCTACACTCAAGTTTCCAAGCCCTGGCGGGGAGGTGAAGACAAATCGGAATGTCTCAAATACCTTGTCAACGGGACCGTGGACATCCTCATTAACATGGCCATGTGCAAGGGGCACAGCAGCCGTTTTGGCGGATTCACCATGACCCTGAAGAATCATTTCGGAACATTTTCTCCTTCTTACGGCCACTGGGTAGGGAGCGGGGACTACCTCATGGGCATCAACCAGACCCCTGAAATCCTCGGTCCCATGGACCCCGGATCCGGCAAGGTCCTCTATCCAAGGCAGCAGCTATGCATGGTCGATGCCCTGTGGGCCAGCGAAGAAGGTCCCACCTGCGGGCCAAGCCATCAGCCCAATTTCCTGGCCATGGGCGTCATGTCGCCGATCGTCGATTATATAGTTGCCACCCAATTCAGGGGAGAACGAATGGGCTGGAAACCGGATATGGAAGCCACCCGTCGGATGCTGACCGACTTCGGATACAGCGAATCCGATCTTCCGAATGGCGGGGACATCGTTGCCCCTTCGTAATTGGATAAGCCATGGTTTTTTTCATGACCGGGCCCTGTGCGACGATTCCGTGGAATCGCTTGCCAAAGGCCGCACAAAGGAGGAAATTTATATGCCCGCAACCGGACCCGGCAGCGCCTCTTTACAGATTGTCATCCTCTCGATCGCCTTTTTGACCGCATCCCTTTTCGCGGCGTGCTGCCTGCCACAAGAAAATCCCTTTCTTCACGGCCCCGAACTCACGGAATTCATACAGCGCGGACCCACCGAGGTGTACAACCGGAACACCCTTTTCGACTACATGAACGGCGAGGCAGAGGCCTACCTCCCCCTGGGATTCAGTCTCCTTTATACTGAACGCTACCGGAAGCCGGGGACCGATATAGTCATCCTCGTAGAGGTGTATGACATGGGGTCTCCCACCGGGGCGCAGGGTATTTTTGACGTGTACACCCGGAAAGGCGGAACAGAGGTTGGAGGGATCGGGAACGAGGCCTGGACCGACAAGGCTGTCATCCTGTTCCGGCAAAACAGATACTTCTTCCGGGTCGGCCCGGATCCAACTGAACCAACCGATGTGTTCCCCACGCTGAACGACCTGAAGCTGTTCAGCCGCAGCATGGATCACGTTGTGTCACTGGTCCGCCACCCGTGACGTGAATCTAAACGGAGGTTCCATCATGACACGCATGACCCGGCGTGATGCCTTCCGCCTCAAAAACAGGATGCTCTTCGCCAATATCATTTCCAATGCCATCGGCGTAGGCGTCGTCCTCTTCCTGATCCGCCATGCCGGACTCCCTTCTGTCCTGCCCGAGGCACACCGCGTGATGCAGGTCATTCACATGATCTTTCTCCCGTTTGCTTTCCTCCTGCCGATCATCCTGGTCATAGGGTACGAACGTCCGATCCGGAGTCACCTGAACAGAGAGTGGACGGGACAAGACATATCAGCCGAAGGCCTGAGTCAGGCACGACGCAGGTTGCTCAACGAGCCTTTCGTCCTTATCGCAGTGGATTTCGGGATCTGGCTGATCGCCGGGATCGTATATCCCGCAGCCTTGTGGACCTGCGGCGCCCCGCATGCCTTCATCATGCAGCCCTTTTTCATGAACCTCTTTACCGGTCTGATCACAACGGCCGTCGCCTTTTTCCTCCTGGAACACGTCCTTCAACGGAAGCTGGTGCCGCATTTCTTCCCTCAGGGCGGCCTCTATATGACCCCCAAGACCCTCCGTATCCGTATCAGTACGCGCATCGCCGCACTCATATTTGCTGCCAACCTCGTCCCTTTTCTTGCCGTTCTGAGCATTACTGCCGGAACTTTTCAAGACAGGACAGATCCGGCCCAGGTGCTTGAGCAGTTGCGGTCAACCCTCTTTGTCAACGCCATTTTGTTCATGTGGGTGGGCGTATGGCTGGCCTTCCTGGTGAGCGGCAATCTGAGGCGGCCGCTGGAGGACATGATCCGGGTACTTCAGCAGGTCCGGAACGGGCGGTTTGACAACAAGGTCCGGGTGACGTCCAATGATGAGATCGGTTATACCGGCGATTCGATCAACGCCATGACCGACGGGCTCATTGAGCGGGATCTCATTAAGGATACCTTTGGAAAATATGTGGCCAAAGAGGTCAGGGACGAGGTGCTATCCGGCCGAACGCCTCTGGACGGGGAAAAAAAGGAGGTGACCGTCCTTTTCTCGGATCTCAGGAACTTTACCCCCATGACGGAACAGAATGATCCCAAGCTCGTGGTCAAGATGATGAACGCCTACTTCAAAGAAATGGCCGAGGCCATTCAGGAGCAGAAAGGGCTGGTTCTCCAGTTTATCGGCGATGAGATCTATGCAGTTTTCGGGGCGCCCATTTCCCGACAGGATCATCCTGTTAGGGCCTTTCGGGCCGGGCTGGAAATGAGAAGACGGCTGACGGGGCTCAACAGACAGTTTGAAGAAAAGGGCTGGCCCGGTCTGCGGCACGGCATCGGGATCCATACGGGTGTGGCCCTTGCCGCCAATATCGGCAGTCCGGACCGATTATCTTATCTGCTCGTGGGAGATACCGTCAATCTGGCGGCGAGACTCCAGTCCCTCACCAAGGAAGTCGGGACCGATATGATCCTATCGGCAACAACCCACGCCCATCTGAGCCCAGCCGAGCGCAATGCCGTCCATTTGAAACCGTTGAAGAATGTATCTGTAAAGGGAAAGCGTAACCCGGTCGAGGTCTTTGCGGTCCTGTGATGTGTGAAGGGAATAGACGCAGATGCCCGCTGCGTGATTTCTCTCAGCGGAATTCCAAGTTCATCTTACAATAACGCAAGCCGCAAGGTGTTGAGCCCGATCACCGCCCCCCTGGCCCGCAGGATGAACGGGTCTCCCCCCATCTCCCAAGAAAAGGCCTTGCTGATCCCCTCCCCTGCGGCTGCTGCGCACGCCTTCAGCACGGGCTGATTTTCCTGCCCCACTTGAACAAACCCCAGGATAGCGAGACCCACGTCCACCCCGGCCTTCTCCCTCACCCTGTGGGCCGAGGTCAAGACAGATTCCGGTTCAAGTACGGCCTCTTCCTGGCCAAGAAATTCTGCAACGCGTCTCGTATCCGGAATAATGGAGCCCTGGAGGAGCCGTGACCCAGGGACGGCGAAAAGTCGTTCTGCTGCCAGACCCCCTGTGAAGGTCTCTAAGAGGGCCAGGGTCAGCCCCCGTTGATGCAACAGGGCATTGATCACGCCCTCGAGCGTGTCATCTCCCTCGCCGAAAATCTTGGTCCCTAATCGGGACCGAATCTCGGCCGCCACCGGATCGATCAGGGCCGCGGCCCCCTGATCTCCCTCTGCGACCGCCGCGATACGGATCTTGATCTCCCCCTCCGAGGCCAGGAGACCCACTTCGGGGTTGTCTCCCGGCTTGATGAGATCCTGGATCAACCTGTCTACACCGCTTTCTCCCAGACCGACCACCTTCAGGACCTGATAACTGACCCGATGGTCCACAATATTGAATCGCTTCCGGACCCAGGGGAGCACCTCATGGGTCATGAGGTACCTGAGTTCCCTGGGGACACCGGGGAGGCATATGACCGGTCGTTGTGCGATCTCCGTGATAAATGCAGGGGCCGTCCCCACAGGGTTCGATATGGCGGCGCTGCCGGCCGGGACATAGGCCTGTCTCCGGTTGTTTTCCGGCATGACATAGCCATACCTTCTGAACATCGCCTCGATCTCATCCATGAGATCTTGCCGGTACTCGAGACCCACCCCGGCCACCGCTGAAACCGCTTCCCGGGTCAGATCGTCCAGGGTGGGTCCGAGCCCCCCCGTGGTGAGCACCAGATCGCATCGATCAACGGCTGAACGGATCGCCTGCTCCATTTCGTTCAGCCGGTCACCCACCGATGTCCTGAAATGAACGGCAATCCCGAGGCAGGCCATCTCATGGGCTAAATAGACCGTATTGGTATCCTGGATCTGGCCTAACAGAAGCTCGCTTCCGATGGTAATGATCTCGCATGTTGGATCGTTGCCTGGATGCAGTCCAGATAGATTATGGCTCATGGAAACCCCATTGGAATTGATGATTGTCGATTGAAAAACCAGAGCGTTTTGCTCCTCGCTCCTTGCTCCTTGCTCCCTACGCCTTGCGCCTCAATAATAACTCGATTTCCGCTTTTTCTCTCTTCTTCCCAGGACGAGGCCAAAGATGAGACCCGCCAGCATCACTGCGCCTCCCGTCAAAAACCAGGTATTCCTCTGGGAGGACTTGAGTGCTGTATTCTCCTTGGTCAGTTTTTCCGCGGTCGCAAGGGCATCCACCATCCTTTGTTGTGCGTTCTCATATTCCTCTTGGAGTTTCAAAAACCCCCCGGCCCCCTCCTTGAGCTTCTCGTATTTCTCTTGTGTCTCAGCCAATGCCCGCCCGTTTTTCTCCACCTTCCGCTTCATCTCTTCCCTTTCGCCGGTCAGTTCCCGCCACTCCGCCTCGATCCTGGCCAGTTTCTCCTTGAGCCGTGCATTTTCCTCTTTCAATGACGCGGCCTGGATTTCCCACGGGACATGCGAAGTTAGAAAACTGCTCACGATCCAGCCTTCCTTGTTATTCCACTTGGGCGCCAGGAGCCGGACACGTCTCCATCCTTCCTGGGAATCCAGGATCTCCACGGGCTCGTCCTGGGTAACCATGGCCAGAATCTTTTGATTGATGCCCGGCCCATTCCGCAGGGTAATTTTGGATGGATTGGTCACATAGGCCTTTTCAGCCCGGCAGGGGAGCGAACCGATGCATATGAACAGGCTTACAACAAAAGTGATGATCCATTTAGTCATTTTCTCCGCCCTTTTCTTTTCTGATCACCCGGATATCGGTTATGGACGTAGCGGGGTACTGTCCCTGCCCGTCTTTTTCAAGATACTTGACCATGTCCCAGAGGGTGTTCAATGCGATAGTGACCCCTACCAGGGCCTCCATCTCAACCCCTGTCCGGGCCTGGGCCCTGACAAGGCATCGGACCTCAACCCCGTCATCAATCAGCTCAAACCCCACCGTTACCGTGTCTAACGGTATCTGATGACAGTGGGGAATCAAAAGATGGGTCTGCTTGGCCGCATTCATGGCAGCCACCTCCGCCACCAGAAAGGGATCCCCCTTTTTAATTTCTCCTTCGGCTATCTTACGAACCGTTTCGGGCGCCAGATGAATCCTTCCCACGGCCTCTGCCTGGCGCCGGACAACCGGCTTCTCCGTCACATCCACCATGCCCATGTTCCATCTCCAGGTTTCCGTTATCAGCTATCCATTATCAGTTATCAACTATCGGTTATCTGGCAGGAGTGCAACCACAGGGCACAGCGCCTTTAACCCAATGAACCCAACGAACTCCATAAACTCAACAAACTTCATTATCCAGCATCAAGTCCCGCATTCTGCGGGATCTCCGCTTCGCTTCAACCGGCAATCAGCAACCAGTTCAGATCGCGAAGAATTCCCTTTTCTTTGCGCCGCGCTTCTTGATCCTGTCCACTGTATCAATCAGTGCAGGAAACACATGCTCCCGGGTGTCTCCCCCCACCACCACGGCCATGATGTCGTCGCCGACCGCTAAACGGCCAGACGCCGCGGTTTCAATCAACACATCCACAATGCCCGCCATCCTTTTTGTTTCATTGGCTATTTTCTCGATTTCTTCCTGATTGAAGTCAATCTCGATGGCATTTACCCGCTCCCCGCTCACCGAGGTCGCTCTCACCACGCCCAGATGGCTGGCGATCATCCCCATATCCGGATACAGGGGGTGCTCTTTCATCCTTTGAATCATTCCGGCCAGGTCCATGTCGTCCTCCTTTTTGGAAAAATAATTAAAAATAACGTAATGTTAGCAAAATAATTCGGGACAAAATAATTGAAAACAAAAATTCGCAATCCCTAAATCCCTCAATTCCCAAATCCCTTCATCCCATTCCTCACTCCCCGTGTTCCATTTCCCCGCGGGCCTCGGTCTCCATCCCATTTAACTGAAACAGCCTTTTTGTCAAATCCAGATAGGTGTTGACCGTCGGCCGTCCTGCCCTCTCCTTCAAAAAGACGATCGGGTCATTCAAGACCTTCTCGACAATCGATCGAACCAGGGTTTCAACCGCCTCATGCTGAGCCGGGGCAAGCTGGTCCAGTGCAGAACGGCTCTTGTAGAATTCCGCCTGGATGATCGATTCCGCTTTGTCTTGCAGGGAAACGATGGTGGGCACCACGGCCAGGGTTTTGAGCCATTTTTCAAACTTGCCGACCTCTTCCTCCACGATGCGGCTGGCCTTTACCGCCTCCTCTTTTCGCTGGGCCAGGTTCAGCGCGACGACGCCCTTGAGATCGTCGATGTCGTACAGATACACATTGCTCAGGTCATGGACCTGCGGCTCCACATCCCGCGGTACGGCGATATCGATGAAAAAGAGGGGCCTGTTGCGCCGCTTCCTGAGCGAATGTTTCACCTGGTCCCGCGTGATCACATATCCTGGAGAGGCCGTGCTGGTGATCACGATGTCCACATTCGGGAGTTCTGAATCGATCTCATCAAACGAGACAGGCACGCCCTTGAAATGACCTGCCACCTCGACCGCCCGTTCAAAGGTCCTGTTGGCCACCTTGAGGGAACTGACATCATGGGCCAGGAGGTGTCTGGCCGCCAGTTCCGCCATTTCGCCGGCCCCCACGAGGAGGACCTTTTTACCCTCCAGGACATGAAATATCTTCCTGGCCAGCTCTACGGCCGCGTAACTGATGGAGACCGCTGCCCCGCAGATTCCGGTCTCTGACCTCACCCGCTTTGCCACATGAAAGGCCCGGTGCATCAGTCGGTTGAGGATAACGCCCGAGGTCTTTTCCCGGGTAGCCAGCGCATAGGCCTCTTTGATCTGGCCCAGAATCTGGGGCTCTCCCACCACCATGGAGTCAAGGCTCGATGCCACGTTGAAGATATGCCGGACCGCGTCCCGATCTTCCAGGACATAGAGGCACGGCAAAAAGTCCCCGGTCTGACCCCCCCCCAGCCTGGCCATCAGTAAAATAACCGATTCCTTGGCCGCATCGGCCTCATCCGAGACGAAGATCGCCTCCACCCGATTGCACGTGGAGAGGAACAGCCCTTCCCGGACCACCTCAAGATTCCGCATCCATGTTAGGGCCTTCCGGGGGTTGTCCGCATCTCCGCCGAGACACTCCCTCAATTCAACGGGCGCGGTCTCGTGATTCATCCCTATGGCGATGATCCTGAGCATGGTCCTCACCGCGCCCCCATGCTGCTGAAACTGTGATATCCCCCCATCAGGAGACTGACGCCCACAAAGGTAAAGATCAACACGCCAAAACAGACAATGGACATGATGGCCGCCCGTCGACCCTGCCAGCCCACGGCCAGTCGCTGGTGAAGCAGGGCCGCATAAAACAACCACAGGACCAGGGACCAGACTTCCTTGGGGTCCCACTGCCAATAACGGCCAAGGGCAACTTGGGCATAGACCGAACCGGTCATCATGCCGACGGTCAGAAATGGAAACCCGTAAACAATGGAATAATAATTGATATGATCCAGGGTGGCCAGAGAGGGGAGCCGGTTGTACATCGAACCCAGACGCTTCTGTTTGATCTGCCGTTCCTGGATCAGGTACATGATGGCCGCCAGACATGCAATGGTCAGCAGGGCGTCGCCCGCAAATACAGTCCCCACATGGATCGTAAGCCACAGGCTCTTAAAGAGGGGCTTTACCGGTCCTGCGGTCAAGGGCATGGCCGAAGAGATGATCATCAGAAACGCGGCAAGAGGGGCGACGAACGACCCGAGGACCATCAACTTGAACCGGACCTGAACAATGAGATAGACCCCCACAAGGGACCAGGCAAAAAACGAAAGGGCCGACCTCAGGTCCAGGACCGGGGCCAGCCCCAATTGGTAGTAGCCGTATCCCAGGAACATCGTATGGGATAGAAATCCGGCCACAAGGAGCCAGTAGGACCACCTGAAGACCCACTTCTGTTGCCTGATGATAAATACCGTAAATCCGCCTGCCGCCAGGAGGTAGAGGCCAAAGGCCAGGCTGAACCAGGGAGACGTCATGGGAATCCTAACCCGGATGAACCGGAACCAAAGAATGCTCACACCAAGGCACAAAGACACCAAGAATCTTTAATCCTATAAAGTTGGTTTTACTTTACTTTGTGGGCTCTGTGTCTCTGTGTGATAACAAATGGTTATGCAACTTTTCTCAAAATCGGGTTTATATCCATACCCACCGGGAGGATCTGTCTGAGGGTCGCCGCCACGGTCTCCCCGTCCCCCCGGGCCAAGGCCTTGATAATGCCGCTGTCAACGATCTCATGAAATATTCGGCTGTTTTCCTCCTGCGGAAACCCCATGGCCAGAAGCGCCTTGCGCACGTCGCCCATCAGGCTGAGAAATGCCGCATACTCATCCCCGAATTGGGCCTCAAGGCCTTTCCGGATCTTCTTGGAAAGGGCCGGACTCTTCCCCGAGGTAGAGACGGCGATCAGGAGGTCCCCCCTCCGGACAATAGAGGGCACAATAAAGGTGCAATCAACAGGCTGGTCCACCGCATTGACCAGAAGACCCCTGCTGCGGGCCCCCACGCTGACCTGGTGATTGAGCGCCGGGTCATCGGTAGCCGCGATGACCAGGGAGACACCATCAAAAAAGGCATCCTGCATTTCCTCTCCCAAGAAACGCACATCCCCATTATCAACTAATTGTTTGAGTTCGGAGGTTAACTCCTTGCTGATAATAGATATTTTAGCCCCAAAAGTTAGAAGGGTCTCCACCTTTCTTCGGGCCACGCCGCCGCCCCCCACCACGAGAACCGTCATCCCCTCAAGTTGCTGGAATATTGGATAATAGCTCATTTCGTCCGGTCTCTTTGTATCGTTCAGCCCTTGAAGGATCTACACTAATTCCTAAATCCCTCAATTCCTTAATCCCTCAATTCACCAATCGCCAATCATCAATCATCAATCATCAATCCCTACACATACCGGTCCACCATATCGGTAATCAGCCTTTCAACCCCTGCCATTCCCTCCTTGGCCTGGATGTCCTGCAACAGCCCCTTGAGCTTTCCATAGGTGACCGGGTCGCGCCGCAGGTCGTCGGTCGAACCGTATGACCCGCCCCGCCTTCCGAGCCGGTAGATGAGCCGATCCATGTCAGAAAGCTCCTGGTATCTCCGGATCACATCCAGCATCTTTCCCTTGTCTCCCGGGAGCCTGCCCGTGACCTCCTCTAAGAGGTTCATGATATGATCGCTGGTCACCATACTCGTAATCCCGTCCAGGGTCTCGATAAAGAGCTTGATCTCCGCCGCGACCCTGTCGTCGGTCTGCATGGTGAAGGACCCGTCCAGCAGACTCTCATACAGAGGAACACGACTGGGTACCCGGAGGCTTCTGAGCCGGATGAAGTGGGGATTGATCTGATTGAGGGCCTGCGCAGTGGCCAGGGCGTGTTCCCGCCACATCTCCTCCCCCCCCAAACCGGGCATCACATATTCCGAGAGTTCCATGCCCGATGCCAGAATCCTCTTCCCGGCCTCGATATGCTGGGCCCCCGTGACCCCCTTTTTCATGAACTTGAGGAGAGGATCATAGGCGGTCTCGAGTCCGATATGGATCCGGTCCAGACCGGCTTGACGTATCTCGGTCAAGGCCTCCACCGACTTGCGCACGACCGAGCGGGATCGGGAATAGGTGGTCACCCGGCTGATCTCCGGCAGCCGCTCCCTCAGGAATTTCAGGACCTCCACCAGGTCGCTGGTCTTCATGACCATGTTGTCGGCATCCTGGAGAAAACACGCCCCTGTTCCGTAATAAAGCCAGATGGCAACACTTCGATAGGCATCGCTGCGACCGCCCTTCCCCAAAATAGCATTGATCACCGGGTCGTTGACCGCCCCGCTGTATCCCAGGCTCCACGAAAGGGCCTTGATGTCGTCCACGATCTCCCGAACGGTCAGGATGTCCTGTTTGATCTCCTCCACCGTGCGGAGGGAAAATTTCCGGCTTTTATAGACCGGGCAGAATCGGCACTGATTCCAGGGGCAGTTCCGGGTCACCCTCATCAGAAGGCTCCGCGCCTCATTGGGCGGCCGGATCGGTCCCTGCTCAAAACTGATTTCCTTTTGTAACATTTTCAAAAGCCTCTCTCTTATTGCGGGTCAAAACCTTATCACTTATGCGCCGTCCTTTCAAGATATTACCTGTTTCCCATTTTTAAACCCCTTTTCAGAAGCCCCCTCCCCCACATTCCGTCCGGGGTATGAGAATCATGTCGAGCAGATCCTAAGGGCCCTCAAATACACCTTGCCACCTCCTGAAAGGAGCTGTTGTCCCTAACCCGAGCTCCTGGAAGACCCTTGCAATGGAATTTTCGAGGTGGCGCCTTTGCCATCATGGGCGCCGTGGATAAAGGCTATGTCATCGAGAAAACGTGGAGGAGTGGGTTTCTCGTTGACTTAGTCCAGCGACTTAGGTAAGTAAAAAATACTCGTTGCGCCTTGGCGTCTTGGCGCGAGACCTTATTTTTGATGCGACTTTGCCGCATTAGTGCCTTATTGCCTGGTTTTCTGTCACAAAAAACAAGAAATCTTCTGCTCTTTGGCTTTGTGTGAGTCCCGCTCTTGGCGGGATTGGTTGCGGCTATGCCGCATTGGCCCTAAATAGGGATAGGAAGGTCAAGGGTTTAACGCAGGCCCATAGAGGCCGCTTGTGCAGGAAATGGACAAAGAAGACTGGCAACAAAGGGGTATCGGCCACCGGAAAAGGCTGCGGCAGCGGTTTCTGGAGGGCGGTTTGGAGAGGTTCAGTGATGAAGAGGTCATTGAATTTCTATTGACGCTGGGAACGCCGAGGGGGGATCAGAAGCTCCCGGCACGCAAGGCGCTCCAGACATTCGGAAATCTGTCAGGGGTCCTGTCTGCCCCCCTGGACCAGTTGACCCAAATCAAAGGGATCGGTCCCAAGAATGCCCTCTACCTGGGTCTGGTGCATCAGGTGGCCAACCGGTATCTCAGGGACAGGATTGCCGGGAAGATGTTTTTCGGCTCTTCCCAGGCCGTGTTCGACTATCTGTTTCACTCCATGCGCGACCTCAAAAGGGAGGTCTTCAAGGTCCTTTTCCTGACGCGCAAAAACGAGCTGATTGCGGATCATGATCTCTTCAAGGGAGGCCTCACCGGGAGCGCGGTGTATCCGCGCGAGATCCTTTCCATGGCCCTGGAATACAAGGCCGCCTCCCTCGTATTCGTGCATAACCATCCTTCAGGAGATCCATCGCCTTCGCCCGAGGATCAGCGACTGACCAGAGACCTGGTCTGGGCCGCCAGACTGTTGACAGTTCAGGTCCTGGACCATATCATCATCGGGAACAACACCTACTACAGCTTTGCGGACCAGGGGACTATCAGGCGTTTTGTCAATGAATATGAAAACAAGTTCAATACCCTGACGCCATGCTCCTGACTCCTGGCAAGCTCCTGATCCTGGCCAAATGGGTCCTGACAAGCCTCCCCACCACAGTCGCCGTCGATATTACCCATCGATGCAATCTGAAGTGCCTCCACTGTTACTGGTGGAAACAGGATCATCCCGCGGAACTGGACGACGGCCGGATGATCGCCTTGCTCAAGGGCCTCAGGGCAAGGGGCCTGGCCGCGGCAATCCTGTACGGGGGCGAGCCCACGCTCCGGCCGGAGGTGTGTCGTGCCGCAGGGGAGATATTCGATGCGACACTGGCCTTTACCAACGGGATAAATGGGTTCCCGGAACTGAAAAATGTGCAGTGGATCCTCTCCCTCGATGGTCCGCAAGACCTCAACGACACGATTCGAGGGGCGGGGGTGTATGCCAAGGCCCTGGAGAACCTGAAAAGGGCGTCTCAGCCTCCCATCGTCCATATGACCATCTCCAGGCTCAATCAGGACAGCCTGGATGACTTTGTTCGGGAGATGATGAGACTGCCCATCAAAGGGATGGGGTTTTCATTCTACACGCCGGATCTGACGAGAGACGAATCAGGGCTGTTCATCCCCTTGAAGGAGAGGGACCGGCTGATCATGGAGCTCCTCTCCTTACGAAGACGATACGGGGAAAAGATCGGCTTTACGCCTGCCATGGCCCGTCAGTTGCTGACCGCCGGTGATTTTTATCAGTGGAACCGCTATGCCGCCTGCCCGGTCAGCCAACGGGTCCGTTGTTTCAAGTCGAATGGCCAACCCAAGGCTTGCACCTATGGCGACAGCGCCGACTGTTCCCGGTGCGGGTGTGCGGCCGTGGCGGCCTACCGTGGGGCCTTCAAACCGTTCGATTACCCCACCCTGCGGCTGATCCTGGGCCTGATGGTGCCGGAATTGCGGGTTCGAAAGGGATGACGAGGGATGAGATGAAAAACAGCAATGATCCAAATATCGAATCTGTGCCCGATGGGCTGATTTGTTGCGCCATGTGCGGGCATTTCAGCTACTTTGACAATAGGGCCGGGCACAACAGCCCGCAGGCCCTGGGGAGGTGTGGGGTGGAATCCTGGGACGGGAGCCGGGGCCAGCAGAAGATTTCTCTTGACAAGAATCAAACCTCTCGCGCATAATTCTCCCCGGTTTTTGCCTTGCAAGGATCTTTATTATTAACGATTTTTTTGGAAACAGAAAGGGAGGAAGATCATGAAGAAACGGTTTTTCGTCTTGTTGGCAGGGGTTGTGATACTGATGTTGGCGATCGGTTCTGCTATGGCAGCGGATAAGGCCAAAAAGGCTGCCAACGTGAAGGCAACAGGGGATGTTTTTGTGGCGATCGACACGGACAAGGACGGGAAGATTTCCCAGGCTGAGTACATAGTCTACACTAAAGACAAGGTGAAGGGGGAAAAAGAGTTCAAGGCGATGGATAAGAACGGTGACACGTACCTCGTGAAAGAGGAGTTCACGGTCACCAAAATGCCAACGAAGCCCAAGTCTGCCCCTAAGTAGGGCCCGCCGCTAATGAGACGGGAAACGGTCCCAATCAATCAGACACGATGTTCAATGGGGCGCCCGGAAGCGGGCGCCCCATTTTTCTGCAAGGGTGCACGTTCGTTCAGAGCGTGCAGAAGTGCGACCGGCATGGTCGATAATTAAGTCGATAATTAAATGGTGACTTTTCCATCTTTCCCCTTTTTAGCTTTCAGCTTTGAGCTTTTCTCCCGCCCCCCTCTCCTGCTTCCACCTTCCCAGCAAGCCGGGACTCCATTTGGTTTCCGCGTCAACAGCCGTCCATCCGTATAGAGAGAACACCATTACCTCGAATGAATAAGAGCACAAGGTCGGCGCCTTGGAAAGGTGATTTCGGAGCTCAATGGCTGGCCTGAGTTTCCCCCTGTCAACGCTTCGCGCGACAACGATCCGGCTGGCCCCAACAAATGCGATTTAACCTCGATGCTTGCACCTTCTTTTGGAATGCAGCCTGTTCCATTTGCATCCAGCCTCGGCATGTGGTAATTTGCTGTCAAAACCTACCTGTATTTTTGATTGCGGCTATTCAAGATGGATGAATTCCTTCGTACCTTATGGGTTTGATAAAGTTGAAACAAAAGGAAAAGAGGCCCATCCAGCACTCAATAAGGTTCAAAATTTTCCTTGTGAGCCTGGTGCCGACGATTGCTTTGCTGGTGGCCGCGCTTCTCAATAATCAATACTTGAGTTCGCTGGGTGAGAGTGCTGAGCAGATTCTGTCCAAGAACTACAAGAGCATTCGAGCCGCTCAAGAAGCCCGAAAGACTCTGGAAGAGATAAGAAACCTGATGCTGGAGCATGTCCCACGGGGTCAAGAAACGATTGTTATTCCGATGGAAACCCTGCAGAAGTTATCCTCTAATCTGAACATTTGTCGGGAAAATATCACAGAGGATGGCGAGCGTGAACTGATCAATCGTTTATCCGATAGCTTTAGTCGATATGAAGCGCTTGCCCATTCCCTCACTGAAGCAACTGACCCTCTTTGGTCAGGTGACCGGTTTACGGGCTTTCTCAAATTGACGGCCGGAATGGTGACCCTCATTGATGATTTGGTTGCCGTCAATGAGGAAGCCATGGAGCGCGCAGAGCAGCAGACACGTCTTCTGGCACGCCGCGCACAGCAGAACGCTGCCGTGTTGTTCGGTATCATCATTGCGGCCATATTGGCCTTGAGCTATTTTTTATCTTACCGTATCGCCAAGCCTATCATGATTCTCGCCCGTGAGCTTTCAAAGACGAGGGAGGGGAGCAGTGGCTACCCAATGGTTCCTTCGCGAACCAACGACGAGATCGGATTTCTGACGGACTCTTTCAACCGGTTGTTCAACCGACTCGAACAATACGACCATCATCGGGATGACATCCTGGCTGCCGAAAGGGAAAAGGTGCGCCGCAGCGAGGAGGCCAAGGGACGGTTTATCGCCGACATCTCTCATCAGCTCAAAACGCCCATGACATCATTGGCCATGAGTGTGGGGATGCTGCATAGCCGTGGCGAAGCACTCGATGCCGAAAAACGAGCCACACTGTTTTCCACTGCCCATGACGATTGCACCCGGTTGACCGCATTGATCAATGAGCTTGTGGATATATCTCGCCTTGAGACCCTGTCGCGACAACACCCTAAAGAGACCCTCGACATAGGCTTAGTGATCCGGGAATGCCTGGCGCCGCTGATGAAACAGGCTGAAAGCAGAGATGTTTTCATCGACATCGATATGCCGAACGATCTGCCGAAAGTGACGATTGATTCTTTCCGCTTTCCCTGGGTGATTACGAATCTTGTTGGAAATGCCCTGCGCTATACGGATCGTGGCGGGCGCATTGTGCTGAAGGTCTACAGTCAAGGATCGCGATTCTATTTTGAATGCATCGACACCGGCAGCGGCATCGATCCAAAATTTCTGCCGTATATTTTTGATCGGTTCGCGCAGTTTTCCGAACGTGGCAAAAGCGGAACCATCGGTCTTGGACTGGCGATCGTAAAGGACATCATCGAACAGCACGGCGGCGATATCCAGGTCCAAAGCAAGGTGGGGGAAGGCACGACATTTACGTTCTGGATACCGGCTCCCAAGGAGGAAAAGAGTGAAAAAAGCGCTGATCATTGACGATGACCGCAACATCTTGACCACCTTGGAGATGTATCTCGAAGATCAGGGCTTCATGGTGGTGACGTCGACCTCGGCTGAAACGGGGCTTCAATCCCTTCGAAGGGAGGCCCCCGATCTGGTGCTCCTGGATATGAAGTTGCCGGATCGAAACGGGTTGGACGTGCTGAAGGACATCGTTGCCAGCGGCATCAAGACCCAGGTGTTGATGATCACCGCCTATGCCACCATAGAAACCGCGGTCACTGCCGTCAAAATGGGTGCATTCGACTACATTCCCAAACCGTTTGCCCCGGACCAGCTGGATCTGGTGCTGCAACGGCTGAAGCGGTTTCAGAATATGGAGGTGGAGATCGCCACCCTTAAGGGGATCTTCTCAGAGGGAGGCATTCTGACGCGAAACCCCAGGATGCGAAAGATTCTTCAGACAGCGCGTCAGGCAGCCGATTCTGAGGCGATTGTTTTGATTAGCGGAGAAAGCGGCACAGGGAAAGGATTGTTGGCGCGATTGATTCATGACTGGAGCCCGCGAGCGGGTCGGCCCCTGATTACAGTCGATTGTGCGGCCATGCACGAAAACCTGCTGGAAAGCGATCTGTTCGGCCATATCAAAGGGGCATTCACCGGCGCCCTTCGAGATAAGGCGGGGAAGCTCCAGTTGGCGGATGGTGGCACGGTTTTCCTGGACGAGGTTTCGGAGATTCCGACATCCGTCCAGGGGAAGCTCCTCCGTTTCATCCAACACCGGGAATACGAACGGGTCGGCGACCCTAAGCCCCACACCGTGGATGTGCGAATCGTTGCAGCGACCAATAAGGACCTGGAAGAGATGGTTCATGAAGGGGCCTTTAGAGAGGATCTTTATTTCCGCCTCAATGTACTGGAGCTGTTTCTGCCCCCGCTGCGGGAGCGACCCGAAGATATTCAACTGCTGGCCGACCATTATCTGAAGCGTTCAGCCCGTTTGAACAACAAGACCATCCACCGCATCACCGACGAAGCCATGCAGCGGCTCCAGGCCTATCCCTGGCCCGGGAATGTCCGCGAACTGATAAACATCATCGAACGCTCCGTGATTATGGCGCATGACATGGAACTCAAAACCACCGACCTGTCTTCAAACATTGCGAATTTCAATCCCAACGCCCCCCCTGACGCCTCGTTACAGAGTCTGACCGACCTGGAAAAACAGCACATTCAGAAGGTGATTCTGCATTCTTCTTCCCTTGAAGATGCCGCCAGAGTACTGGGCATTGACCCGGCTACCTTGTGGCGCAAGCGCAAAAAATACAATCTGGATTGAACCTTGCGTGTTGCAATCCGGTTTTCGTGCAAAATTCAAGATAACCTTCGTCATCGTCTCACACGCCTCAGACTAACATCACCATTTCTCCTGCAAATCCAATAAGATCGAATCAAGGGCATCCTTTTTGCTTTCTGCAGAGACTATGCAGATTCCCCTATGCCTGTCCTCATTCATAAGCCAAATTAAGAGCAGCGATGGATCTGCATGTATTTCTGTTCGTTCTATCATTGATGGCTGCGGAGAGCGACGGGGGGACTGTGTCCCATGACGTTAAAAAAGAAAATACTCATCGGATATGGCGTCTCCTTTGCCCTCATGGGCCTGGTGATCGCGTGGGCCGTTACGAACCTGGTATCTCTGGGCAAGGCCACCGACGCCATCCTGAGCGAAAACTACCGGAGCATCATTGCCGCCGAAAACATGGTGGATGTCCTGGAGCGTCAGGACAGCGCTGTTTTGCTCATTCTCCTGGGCGATGCCGGAACAGGGATTGCTCAGTTCCGGGAAAACGAGGCGGTGTTTTTTGAATGGCTGGCCCGCGCCAAGGACAACATCACCATTCATGGCGAGGCGGAACTTGTCCAATCCATCGAGGCAGATTACGCGACTTATCGGAAACGATTCTCCGCGCTGACCGACTTGCGTGAAACCGGCAGAGCGACCCAGGAGCCCACCTATTATCAGGAAACGGTCTACCCTCTTTTCGCCAAGGTGCGTGAGGTGTGTATTGGCCTGCGCAATCTTAACGAGGAGACCATGTACTCCGCCAGCGTCAGGGCCGGCAAGGTGGCCCAACGGGCTATCTGGTCAACGGTGCTCGTGGCCGCATCGGCACTGATCGTGGCCTTGATGTTCAGCTTGTTTCTCGCCGAGCGGATTGTCCGACCGATCCGTCGCTTCATGGAGGCATCGCGGAAGATCTCATCGGGCGACTACACTGTCCAGGTGCCCGTGGAAACCGGTGACGAGCTGGGGCGTCTGGCGGGAGAGTTCAACCAAATGGCTAACCAGCTCGGCCGTTACCACGAGATGAACATCGAACAGATCATCTCCGAAAAGAACAAGGGCGAGGCGATTCTTTCAAGCATCGAGGATGGTTTGGTGGTTTTCGATACCAAGCTCAAGGCGACCGGCATCAACCCCGCCGCGCGCCGGTTGCTGGATTTGAAATTTGCTGAAAGCGCCACATTACACTGTATGGACATTCTGCCTGACCCGAATGTTTGCGATCTCGTCCGTAAGACCGTCGAGACGGGAGTGCAACCCACCATTCCCGATGAACAGCGGATCATCACCGTCTCGGAGGGAGAGAGGGCCAGGCACTACCTCTTTTCCGTTACAGCCATTCGCGGAAGAGACCGCAATCTGTCCGGCATCGTGCTCTTGCTCAGGGATGTAACCCGCCTGAAGGAAGTGGAGCGGCTCAAGAATGAATTCGTCATGGCCGCGTCTCATGAACTTCGCACGCCGCTGACCAGTCTGGGTATGAGCGTGGACCTTCTCATGGAACACTCCGCCCAGGGACTTGCCGAGAAGGACCGGGAGCTTCTGCAGGCCGCTCATGAGGAAGTTCACCGCATGAAGGCGCTCGTCAATGATTTGCTTGACCTCTCCAAAATCGAGGCGGGCAGGATCGAACTGGAGTTCGAAAGTGTTTCGGTCCCAACCTTGTTTGCCCACGTTAAAGCGGTTTTCAAAAGCCAGATGGACATGAAAGAGGTTCCACTGACAACAGAGCTCACCGGCGAATTGCCGAAGGTCCGCGCCGATGCCAACAAGATAACTTGGGTATTGACCAATCTGATTTCCAATGCCCTGCGGTATGTGAGCAAGGGCGGCCATATAAGTCTAATGGCTCACAGGATCGGGCCCAACGTCCACCTCTCCGTGCGAGACGACGGGCCGGGAATTCCTTCTGAGTACCAATCCAAAATATTTCAGAAATTCGTCCAGGTTAAGGGGCAAGAAGCAGGGGGGTCGGGTTTAGGCCTGGCCATCTGTAAGGAGATCGTGCGCGCCCACGGAGGCGCGATTTGGGTGGAATCGTCCGCCGGCCGAGGAAGCACCTTCACATTCACCCTGCCGGCCCAATAGGAGGAACACATGGAAAAGAAACCAATTCTGGTCGTTGACGACGAAAAGAATATCCGTCTGACCATGTCGCGGTCATTGGAGCCCCTGGAAATTCCAATCCAGACGGCCGTGAATGGCGAAGAAGCGCTTCGGAAACTTCGAGAAGGCCCGTTCGGTTTGGTGTTTTTGGATTTGAAGATGCCTGGGATAGACGGAATGGAGGTC
>JAUPKI010000378.1 GCA_030837545.1 Thermodesulfobacteriota bacterium
GCCTTGCGCCTAACACCTAACACCTTGCGCCTACATTATGTCAACCGCTTTTGAACAACTCAAGGAATCCAGAAACCGGTTGCTCTCCCTGCTCCCCACGTCTCAGGAGATGGACGACTTGCAGGCGGGTCATACAGAGATGGTGGATCAGTATTTCCGGACCAGCCTCGAGGAGAGCCGGGCGGGACAACGCCTTTTTTCCGAAAAAATGCCATTTGCCCTCGTGGCCGTGGGAGGATACGGCCGAAAAGAGCTCTCGATTCATTCGGATGTGGATATCCTGATCCTGTTCGGCCCCCGAATACCGGACCTGGCCAAAGGGCTGACAGAGGAGATCCTGTATCCCCTCTGGGACCTCGGCCTGGATCTTGGATATGGGACGCGTACCATCAAGGATTGTCTCAGGCTTTCAAAAGATGATTTTGAGGTCCTCACCTCCATAATGGATGCCCGCTTTCTGTGCGGTGATTCGCCGCTCTTTCTAAATCTCATGGCCGGCATTCAAAAAAAAGTCGTCTCAAAGAGAAAGGCCGCCTTTGCGAGATGGCTGGAAGACCTGCATCAGATCCGCATGGAAAGAAACGGGGATGCCAGCGTGATTCTGGAGCCCGAACTGAAAGAGGGCGTTGGAGGATTGAGGGACTACCACCACATCCTCTGGATAGCCAAGGCCTTTTTTCAATTGATGGCGCCAAGGGACCTGGAAACCACGGGAATGCTTTCCCATAATGAATACGTAGAGTTGCGGCATCATCTTGCATTTATCTGGCTCGTTCGCAACCACCTCCATCAATTGTCCAACCGGAAGAACGATTGTCTCAGTTTTGAATATCAGGAAAAGACCGCGCCGAGACTGGGCTACCGGGACCGCAAGGATCTCTTGGCAGTGGAGCAGTTCATGGGGGATCTCCATGCCGCCATGGCCTCTATCAAGGCCTTGAACCGGGCCTTTGTCAGGGCCCATCTCCCCAGAGAGAGAGGCCTCTGGAAAAGGGCCGAACCCGTGGAGGTCGCCGAGGGCCTTCATATTCACCAGGGGGAAATCGGATTCGATTCAGCCACCGCCATCCTCAAGGATCCCTTCCTCCTGATGACCCTGTTCGAACAGAGTTCGCGAACCGGGTGTCCCCTTTCCATGGAGGCGCGCAGGCTCGTTTCAGAGTTTCTGCCCCTTGTGGATGATGGCTTCCGAAGATCCACGGAAGCCGTCAGTGGATTTCTCCATATTGTCAACGGCGGGCATGCCTTTGATGTCCTGATCCAGATGCACGAGGTCGGCTTCCTGTCGGCATTTATTCCGGAATTCGGAAATATCGCCAACCGGGTTCAATTTGACGCCTACCACACCTTCCCCGTCGGCCGCCACTCCCTCGAAACCCTCAGGCGGCTCAAGGGAATCCACGGACAGAAGGAGATATTTCTCCTGGATATTCTTGTGGAACTCCCTGATCCTGAGCCGCTCCTTTTGGCGGGGCTGTTCCATGATATCGGCAAGATCGGCAAGGACCATGCGGTTCAAGGGGCGGAGATCGCCCGCAGGATCCTGAAACGGTTCAAGTATCCAAAGGAGGCCGCTGAGGAGGTCCTCTTCCTGATCCGACATCACCTTCTATTGGTGGAGACCGCCACTCGCAGGGATCTCGCAGACGAAAAGTCGGTTGTTCATTGCGCCCGGCTGATCGGCAGTCCCGAACGGCTTCGGATGCTTTACCTCCTTACATGGGCCGATTCCATGGCGACCGGGCCCCGGGCCTGGAACGACTGGATCGCGAATCTGGTGCAGGAACTCTTTTTCAAGGTGCTCAATATCTTTGAAAAGGGAGAACTGGCAACCGTCGATGCCTCAGAAAAGGTCCGGCAGACCCTGGATCGGGTACGTCAGTCCTTGACCCTGAAGGAGAAGGGTCTGGACCCGGAGCCCTATGTTGAGGTGATGTCTCCGAGGTATCTTCTGACCACCGCGCCCGGGGATATTGTCCGGCATATTGAAATGGTCCAACAGATGAGAGACCCGTCAAGGAAGGATGTTGGATATCCCTTCTTCTTCGAGGCCAGAGAAAACCCCCTGGAGGACTGCTCGGTCATCACCTTCCTGGCAGAGGACAGGCCGGGGCTGTTTGCGGATATGGCCGGCGTCCTGGCCCTCAACAGCGTCAATATCCTCTCCGCGGATATCTACACCTGGAGGGACGGGACCGCTGTGGATATCTTCAAGGCCACCCAGCCCCTTGATCCCATACATCCCGAGGCGACCTGGCTTAAGGTGAGGCAGGACCTGAAGCGTACCTTCGAGGGGAAGCTGTCCCTGACCTACCGTCTGGGCCAGAAACGGGCCTCATCCGTTCTCTCCAACCCTGACAAACCCTCCCGTCCCCCGCAGGTCGTCATCGACAACAGGTCATCTGATTTTTTTACCTTGATCGAGGTGTTTGCCGATGACCGCGTGGGACTTCTCTACCTGATTACCAAAACCCTGTTCGATCTCCGTCTCGATATCCGAATTGCCAAGATCGCCACAAAGGGCGATCAGATTGCAGATGTCTTTTATGTGTGCGATCTCGAGGGCCAGAAGATCGCGGACGAGGCCCACCTCAGGGAGATTGAAGGGGCGCTGCGGTACGAATTGCTGTAACCACGCCATTGATGAGAAAGACGGCAAGGATTCACAGGTTCTGGGTTTCCCGCTGCAGCGGGATTCAAGAATGGAGACAAGGACAGAATTGACCACAATGCAACCTTGAAACCCTGAACCTTTGAACCCCTGTCTCTTCCCAACCCAAAAAAAGGAGACCTTAAACTCAGGTCTCCTTTTTTTAACGGTTACGCGTTTATCTTTAGAACAGGCCGCTCACCTTGCCGGTCTTTACATCCACATCCACGCGCCTGAAAGCAGGATTGGAACCGGTGCCGGGCATCAGACTGATGGCCCCCGCACACGGGCAGAGGAACTTGGCGCCCGAATAGATGAGCACGTCGCGGATGGGGAGGATCCATCCCTTGGGAACGCCCTTGATTACAGGATCGTGCGTAAGGCTGAGGTGGGTCTTGACCATCATGGTGGCAAAATCGGCGTACTTGGGATCGCTCTCGAGCATCTTGGCCTTGGCCTCTGCATCGGGGCTCCA
>JAUPKI010000042.1 GCA_030837545.1 Thermodesulfobacteriota bacterium
AAATGGTGCGGCAATCCCGAAAGCATCCGGTCGAGGCCTGAACTGTCCTACGACCCCAAAAAGTGCACCGGTAAGAAGTGTGGCCTCTGTCTGAAGTCACCCTTTCCTGAAGGCGCCTTCTATTTTGTGGAGGGCGATGATGAACACGTAAAGGTCAACTGGGATCTGGCCATGGACTGCGACGAGACACATGCTTCGCTCTGCCCGACAGGCGCGCTCGAAATGTTCGGTAAACTGATGACGGTAAACGAGGTGCTGGACGAGGTGGAGAAGGACAGCTCCTTTTATCGCAATACAGGGGGTGGTATTACATTGAGTGGCGGCGAGTGTCTGCTGCAACCCGACTTCGCTGCAGCTTTGCTGAAGGAAGCCCACGATCGTGGCTTCAATACGGCGATCGAAACTGCATGCAATGTTCCATGGGCAAACATCGAAAAAGTATTACCCCATGTGGATACGATGCTGCACGACCACAAACTGACTATTCCTGAGAGGCATAAGAAGTGGACTGGTGTGGAGAATAAGCGGATCCTGGAGAACTTCAAGCGAGCCTACGAGACGTTTCCCCACATAGACTTCATCGCCCGCACCCCGCTTATTCCCGGTGTTAATGCTGACGAGGAACATATCCGGGCCGTACTGGCATTCATCCGGCCTCACAAGAACGTGATCGACTATGAGCTGTTGCCGTATCACCGCTTTGGCCTGGGCAAGTATGAGCTTTTGGGCGTGGTGTATGAACTGGATGATTACAAAACGCCTTCCGCCGAGGTAATTGCGCATTTGCAGGCGATTATTGACGAGGCTTTTGGCCGAACGGGCGGAAAAGCGGCGGCGGCAAAATAATTTCGTTTTTGGTAAGACAACGCTCAATGGAAAAGGATCATAATCTATGAGTACCATCGATCAAGCCATAGATGTCTACGAGCGACTGGCCTAAGAGCAGGATGCTCTGCCTCATGGTTTCCCCCGAACAGCCTCAGGCGTAGAGAGATGCGGTTGAAGAATATGGCAGCACAGAAGTAACGCGTGGCCGACAACAATAAACGCATGAGTTTCAGATGCGTAGCAGTACATTTTAATTTGAAAGGAAACAGATTGTGGACATTATGAAGTGGTTCAACATTACTGTGGTGGTTTTCACCGTTGCAAACTTGATGGCCGGAGGCCTGGAGTGCGATTTAAAAACTGCGCTCAAGTGGCTGAAGAGCCCCAAGCTTCTCGTGCCAGCATTCTTAATGGAGCTGGATAGTTTGTCCGGCATTCGCCTGGCTTATTTGTAAGGTCCTGCCGCTGTCAGCGGGGCATGTTGCCGGTCTGATGCTGTGCAGTCTGGCGCCAATCGCACCGTTCTTACCTTTGGCTGCGATGAAAGCCCATGGAGATATGACATACGCTGGGGCTTATGTTTTGTTGTGCACCATTTTTACGGTTATATTGATGCCGCTGATGGCACCGCTGCTGGTTAAGGGGCTGACATTGAGTGCTTGGCCGCTTGCGAAACCGCTGATTATTCTGGTGCTTATTCCCTTGTTGATTGGTATTGTAATTCGATTCTTTAAACCGACGGTGGCTACCAAGATATTCCCATGGGTTAAGAAAATTGGGGGGATTTTTTTGTTGCTTTGCCTTGGTACCTGTCTGTGGATTTACGGTAAGGAAATGCTGGGGACAATTGGAAGTTTTGCGCCGGGCGCATGGGTTCTCTTTATGGTTGTGATGGCCATAGTACCGTATCTGGTCGGGTTTGGGCTGAAACAAAATCAGCGTAGCGTCATGGCGTTGGGACAGAGTTCACGTAACATTTCGGCAGGGTTCGTGGCATTTTATGGCATTACGAATCCACCCGAGGGGATGTTTTTGATGGTTTTACTTGTGGTTCCACTACACGTCATTATCGCGCTCCTATCGGTGGCGCCGATATTCGGTCGGTTGGCTGATAAGGCCGCTGCAGTAACTAAGGCATGATGGCATACCTATCACTCGCTGTATCTGTATTGTTTGCCGCCATCTTTCTGTTCGGCGGACGGCTGGCGAATCACCCCGCACAGAGGGGACGCCTCAAGTTTCTCTCCTTTGCTGCCGGCATTTCGGTGGCTTACATTTTTGTGCATGTGCTGCCCACCCTGCAGATGATCCGGGAGATCGGGACACATTCTCCATCGGAATTTAAAATGCTCTTCCCGGAGTACAGCGTTTATCTCTGGACCATGGCCGGCTTCCTTGTTTTCTATGGACTTGAAACCATGACGGCCGGTCCCCAACAAAGCCAGGAGAAACACGCGCGCAGTCACGATGGTGCGGCTTCGTGGCAGTCGTGGGTGCACATCGGCGGGTTTGCCCTCTATGCCTGGCTCTTGACGTACATGATGGTGTGGACCGGGAAAAGCGATCTCACTTTGGGTTTGTTCACGGTGGCTATGGGCATGCACATTTTCACGATCAGCTGCAATTTGAGCGCTCATTATCAGGCGGCCTACGACCGTCGTGGTGCCTTCCTGCTGGCTCTGGCCTCTCTGGCGGGCTGGGCTTCCGCATTGACTCTGAACATCCCCGCTCAAATCGTGTTGAACCTGGTGGCCTTTGTGTGTGGCGGCGTGGTTGTCAATGCAGCGATCGCCGAGCTCCCTAAAGAGAGGGAGGGACGATACTGGTTTTTTCTCGCGGGTGCGCTGGTCTATACGGCACTGTTGCTGATCCTGTCTCATTTTGAGCACAGCGTCTCCTCACCGGAGAGTGTTGTATTTTTATCGATGATAAGAGGAGTCGCCTAAATTATAAAAAGAAAGGGAAAAGGTAATTATGGCTAAGGAAACGAACAAGATCAAGGAAACAACGTTCGAAAATACAAAATTGAACACCGTTCCATTGAATTGGAAAGAGGTGTACTACACCAATTGTCCCCTCGTATCCGCCAGCAATGTGGACCAGGAACTGGGGTGGACCCGGGAGGAGTATAAGAAGATCGGTGTCAACTACGCGTTTCTCCGCTCGCGCCGCGAGAACGACTGGTATCCGCACTACATTCACAACCTCGACAACATGATCCGCTTCGGTGGTTTGTTCCCGCCTATCAATGTTCATGCGGACATCCGAAGGACCAGGCTCCTGGGGGTGACGCATGTTTACGAAGGCGGCGTCATGATGGTGCGCGCCAAGGACGACATCTTCCGGATGGTTGAGCTGAAAGGCAAGAAGATCGGCATTTCTAAGAGTATGAACAAGATCAAGAATGACTGGTGGCGCATCCAGGAGGAGCAGGGGATCGAGCTCATGCTCCGGATGAACGGCATGACCCGAAAGGACGTTGAGATTGTGGAATTCCCCTACGCGGACGATTGGTACAACAATCCCACCATGTTAGATCCAATGGAAAACCCTTCGGAATTGTGGCTCAAACGCGATCACAAGCACGACTTGGCCTTCCGTCCGCTGGAGACGGCGCTGGAAAAAGGACTCATCGATGCGATGTATTGTCAAAGTAAAGTCTTAAGCGTGCTCTCAGAAACAACGGGGAAGTTCGCGGCCATTGAGGATTTGTCCAAATATCCGGACTGGCGCCTCCAGGTGGCCAATGTACCGGCTGCCATCACCTGCACCGCCGAGATGGCCGAGAAGCACCCTGAGCTCGCTGTGACGTTTATGAAAGGGATGATCAAGGTTGGTCGCTGGGCCAACGAACATAAGCATGCCGCGGCAGCGATCCTTGACAAGCAGACGTTCTACCGGGACGTGGAGGACACCTATGAAGGTATCCGGCGCGTCGACATGGTGCCGAATCTGTCGCCGCAGAATCTCGCTTCTGTTGAGATCGGGAAGAACTTCATGCTGAGCCACGGTTACATCAAGAATGACTTTGATGTGCAGAAGTGGGCGGCGCCTGAATTCCTCGAGAAGGCAGCCAGAGAATTGCTGGAATTAGAATGGAAGAAAAGAACCACTTCAAAGCTTCCGCAGACAGCCGGGACATTGGAATCAGGAGGGCGAATCGGCTAGTAGGTACCTGAGGACGGAATCGCAGGAGGGGTCCGGTACAATGGGCATTTCCTGCGCAAACAAGATAATTAGGAAAAAAACCATGAAACAGTCTGTCAGTTTTGGATGGCTTAAAGTAAGTCTGTGTGTCGGCCTGCTTATGCTGCTTGGTCCCACGATCACAATCGCGGCACCCGAGGACGAAGAGAAGAAGGTCTACGTTGTTGATGACGGCATAGCTGCATGGGCCGAGAAAGGCTACCCGCTGTTCAGTAAAGACTTTGGCGAGATCAAAGTTATCAAATATAACAAGCAACTAAAAGTGGTCCGCGGGGCTGGCGTGAATACCCTTTCAGCTTCGCCTCACGGAAGTTCCAGTATGGCTATCTGCTGAGCTGGCAGGGGAGCTTTTCAGGCGATGACAGCCGCGACGACGTTAACCTGGGCGGCTTCCAGCCGTTCGTGTTCTACCAGCTCGGCGGAGGCACATACCTTCGCTCATCGGCGGTCATGGCGTACAACTTCGATAACAGCACCTACCGAGCGCCTATTGGACTCGGCATCGGCCAGGTGATCCCCTGCGACGAGATGGCCTTCAACGTATTCCTCGAGCCGCAGGTGTTGATCGAGGACAAGGGCGCCGGATGGCCGAAATGGCAGATATTCCTCGGCTTCAACACCCAGTTCAAGTAACCGGGATACATGTGTTAGGAATGACCTGCTCTTTCAAAAAGGGGATTATCTATGACTCTGTTGATTAACTCTCTTTTCGAGATCACGATATACCATATATAGCACAGATATCTTGTTGGCGCCATGCTAATAGTAGGTGTGTTAAGTTGGTAGGGACTTAATCAACAAAGTCATCTATAAGTGCAAAGGTGAAAGTTAAATTTTTTCCATGTAAAACACCAAAATTCCGAAAGGAGACTATCAATGAATGTCGAACAATGCAGGCTTCAAGAAGCCAAAACGAAAAAGGCGCCCTGGAAAAAGTGGGGACCTTACCTGAGCGAACGTCAGTGGGGAACCGTTCGTGAGGACTACAGCGAAAGCGGGGACGCCTGGAATTACTTCCCCCATGACCATGCCCGTTCGCGGGCCTACCGCTGGGGAGAAGATGGCCTGGCCGGTATTTCCGATGACCGTCAGATTCTCTGCTTCGCGCTGGCGCTTTGGAACGGCAAAGATCCTATTGTCAAGGAACGTCTCTTCGGTCTCACCGGTCCTGAAGGAAATCACGGCGAAGACGTAAAGGAGTATTATTTTTATCTTGACTCAACTCCCACCCATTCCTACATGAAGTACCTCTATAAATACCCTCAGGCAGCCTATCCTTATGACGATCTGGTAGCGACGAACCGTGACCGCGGCCGGTCCAAACCGGAATATGAGCTGCTCGACACAGGGGTTTTTAACCAGGATCGCTATTTTGATGTCTTTGTGGAATACGCCAAGGCGTCACCGGAGGATATTCTCATCCAGATAACCGTTCATAACCGCGGGCCGGAACAGGCAACGCTCCAACTCCTCCCCACCCTCTGGTTCCGCAATGAATGGTCGTGGGGGGAAGATGTCGCGCGTCCCGTCCTGAGTCAGCTGGCTCAGGATAAGACCGGAGGGATTGCCGCACTTTCGCATCAGGGCCTCGGTGAGAGCTTCTTTTATGCGGAAGGAGCGTCGGCGCTCCTGTTTACGGAAAATGAAACCAATACGCAACATCTGGTCGGTACGCCCAATCCATCACCCTACGTGAAAGACGGCATCAACAACTTTATCATTCACAATAAAACAGACGCGGTCAATCCCGAGAAGAAGGGAACAAAGGTCTCTGCCCATTACCCGCTCACGCTGGGGGCCGGAGAATCTCGCACGATTCGCCTGCGGCTCAGCGATCAGCCAATGAAGGACGCCAAAAAAGCTTTTGCTGAACAGTTTGGAAAAGCATATGAATCTGTCTTTAAAACCAGACTGCAGGAAGCCGATGCGTTTTATGCGGCTCTGATGCCGGATTCATTTAATTCAGACCAGATGCTGGTCATGCGACAGGCGTTGGCCGGGATGCTTTGGTCGAAGCAGTTCTTTTTCTATGACGTTGGTAAATGGCTCAAACAGCATGGCATTCAGCCCTTCAAAGCGAATCAGCGCTCTATCCGCAATGACCGGTGGGGACATATGGTCAATGCGGACATTATTTCGATGCCGGACAAATGGGAATATCCCTGGTACGCTGCCTGGGACCTCGCTTTTCATGTCACGGCCTTGACGCTGGTGGATGCAGATTTCGGAAAGGAACAATTGGAGCTTATGCTCAAGTCCCGTTACCTTCATCCCAGCGGTCAGATCCCTGCGTATGAGTGGAACTTCGGAGATGTGAACCCCCCTGTCCATGCCTGGTCAACGATCTATACCTACCTGACGGAGAAAGCGTATTGTGGGAAGGGAGATATCTCCTGACTTGAGCGTTCTTTCCATAAACTGCTTCTCAATTTCAACTGGTGGGTGAACCGAAAAGATCGCGCCGGAAACAATGCGTTCGAAGGGGGATTCCTGGGGTTGGACAATATCGGGATCTTCGACCGGTCTTCGCCTCTGCCGACCGGCGGATATCTGGAGCAAGCCGACGGCACCGCCTGGATGGTCCTTTTCTGCCAGAACATGCTGGAGATCGCCGTTGAACTGGCGATAGTCAACCCGGCCTATATCAATATTACGACGAAATTCCTCGAGCACTTTCTCCTGATCGCCTCGGGAATGATTCGTCCGGGTGAGGAAGGCGGCATGTGGGATGAGCAGGACGGTTTCTTTTACGATGTGCTCTGCCTGCCGGACCGACGGTCCGAACGTTTGAAGGTCCGCTCAATGGTCGGGCTGCTCCCCTTTTGCGCGGTTACCATTTTCGAAAGGAAGTTATTGAACAAATACCCCGAGCTCGGTTCGATCGTGAGCGGTCATCTCAATGCCCGCCCTGAACTGATGGCTTTCATACATGACCCGCAGAAGCCTGGGAATAATGAGCGACTCCTCGGATCCATTTTGAATGAAACTAATCTCCGCCGGATGCTCACGATTATGCTTGATGAAAACGAGTTCCTGAGTCCCTTTGGGATTCGGGCGCTCTCACGTATTCACAAGGACCAGCCCTTCATCTATCGGGTCGGAGACCAGGAGCACCGTGTGTCTTATGTCCCGGGTGAGGGGGACAGCGGCATGTTCGGCGGCAATTCGAACTGGCGCGGTCCGATCTGGATGCCGGTCAATATGCTGATTCTCCGTGCGCTGTTTCAGTATTACCTGTATTACGGGAATTCGTTCACCATCGAATGTCCGACGGGATCAGGTAAACAGATGAACCTTTATGAAGTGGCGGAGGAGATTGGGCGGCGACTGACCAATATCTTCCTGAAGGATGAGCAGGGGAAAAGGCCTGTGCATGGGACTTCACAAAAATTTCAGGAAGATCCCCACTGGAGAGATTATCCCTTATTCTATGAGTACTTCCACGGCGACACCGGCGTGGGGGTCGGCGCGAGCCATCAGACGGGATGGTCTGGGGCAATCGCGCGTATCATGCATCTATTTGCGTCATTTGAGGCGCAAGAGATACTCGATCAGAGCAAAGAAAAATCGGTGAGCCAGACCCGTCAACCAGTGAGGAAGAGATGACGCAAGTTCTTCATCCATCGTTCTATTAAATTAATAAAGGAGTTTTAGCATGAAAGCAATTACTGTAGAGACTAAAAAGCCAGGGACAGCCAGGCTTGAAGATATTCCGGAGCCTGATGCTCGTGAGGGCTCTGTCCTTGTGGAAGCGATCGCTGTCGGTGTTTGTGGGACTGACGTTGAGATCGTTGAGGGCAAGTACGGTTGGACTCCCCGGGGAAAGACGCGCCTCGTACTCGGCCACGAATCCCTCGGCCGGGTGGTGGACCCGGGCCCGAGTGGCGCGCTCAGGAAGGGTGATCTCGTGGTCGGCATCGTCCGGCGCCCAGACCCAGTGCCCTGCCCCAACTGTGCAGTGGGAGAATGGGATATGTGCCGGAACGGCCAGTACACCGAGCGTGGCATCAAAGAAATCGACGGATTTATGTCGGAACGCTGGCGCATCGAACCAGAATACGCAATCAGGGTGGACCTTTCCCTGGGAATCCTCGCCGTGCTTCTCGAGCCGACGACGGTGATCACGAAAGCCCTGGAGCAGGTTATGGCTGTGGGCCAGCGCTCCTTCTGGGAACCGAAGACCCTGCTGGTGACCGGCGCGGGTCCGATTGGTCTCCTGGCGGCTGCTGTAGCGCGTTTGTCCGGAATCGAGGTACATGTCCTCGATCGTGTCGAGACCGGACTGAAGCCAGAACTCGTGGGAGCCCTCGGCGCGACGTACCACTCCGGGAGCGTTTTGGATCTAGGATTCGAGCCGGATGTCATCGTCGAGTGTACGGGTGTTGGCTCGGTGATTGCGGAATCGATCCAGAAGATCGGAGCGGGCGGGATCGTCTGCCTCGCGGGAGTTGGAGCTGGCGGGATCGCCAGCCGGGCTGTAGCCGACGTCGCTGCGGTAGTGGTCTTGAAGAACAATGTGTTAGTCGGCAGCGTGAATGCGAACAAGCGTCACTGGTACAAAGCGAGTGAAAGGTTGGCCCGGCTGGACCGGAAGTGGCTGAGCCGCCTGATCACCCGGTATGAAAAGCCGGAGAATTTCAAACAGGCTCTGGAGAGACAACCCGACGACATCAAAGTCGTCATTCAGTTCTCTGATATCTGATGGAAGATTCAAACGAGAGGATTCCTGTGCGATGAATGATCAAAACAGCAGGCTTTTCCTTGACGGTTATTCTCTTACGAGCTGGTCGGCCTGTCACAGGTCAATTCTGACGTTCTGAGCAGGAAGCCCCATCGTACGGACATTGCTGCATGAAGGATTGCGACGGTTGATCACCGGCTTTTTGTTCGGCATGACGGGCGTATTGATTGTGCTTTCCCCGGTCAAAATGCGGATCGGGGCGCACATCAACACGGCCGTCAAAGCCGCTAACCAGGGTAGTCGTGATAATAAACGTCACAAAAGATCACTTAAGCGTTAATATCCATGTAAGAATTCGTTTGCCAAACTTAATTACGTTCATGTCATTTCTCATGTCGACAATGCAAAATTCGCACGGGTTCTATTTGCCCAGCATCCCCTGTTTGAGTGAAGTATCGATGGGCTTCTCCCCCAACCAGATGGCAAACAGGGACTTTTTGAAATCAAGCCCACTGATTGTTCCCATCAGTTTCCCTTTAATCGATACGTGCACTCCTTCTCGCGGAGTGTAAATCATATCATAGATGTCCCCCGTTCGGGCGTCTTCCGTAAAGAATGAATTAAATGTGTCAGCGCCTTCCTTGATAGTCCCGATACCCCCAGTGGTGGCATTAGCAAATCCTTCGTTCCACGATTTAACCAGTTGTTTGCCGGAGACTCCGTCATAGATAAACTGCATCCTGATTGCCATAGGTTCATCAGTATTGATAATCTTTTCCGCATCACTTTCTTTTGTTCTGAGATAAAGCCCTCCTACGTAAGCCTTTACGAAATATTTTTTGCGCAGTCCTGCCCCGTTCAAAACAAGCTGTTCCTTGCCTGCCATGATCGTGTCGGGCAGGTTCACACTGCCGACTTCCTTAGCCTGGGTCGGCACTATTATTGACAAAGCAAAAAATATTACTATGAGGGTATTTCTCATCATAATCAATTCCTTTTCTAAAAGGGTTCCAAATATTTTAATCTTTTTGTTTATTTCGTCAATATTTTCTGGTCTTTCACTATGCTCTTTCTTTGTTTCGTAGTGTTTTGCACCTATCCTTTCATAATCTTCGATGTTAATAAATCAGATTCTTCGCTCCGGTCAAAATGATATTTTCGTATTATTCTGTCATTCTGAGGGAGGTGAAACGACCGTAACAATTTAATTTTTAAAAAAATATCGTGAAAATCGTCTATAGGCATATCACTCCAAACGGAACTTTTCGCAGCATATTCTCAAACCCTGTTACGAAACGAGAAATGGAGCATGTGGAAAAAGGGAGAAAAAAGAATAAAAAGCGCTAGTGGATTTCTTTTTTTCTCTGATTCCTCTTTTTTTTCCCGCCCCTCCTCTCATATCATTAACCACCAATAGGAATCGTCACAATCGGAGCACCTTCTTTACTGCCTGTCTCCGTGAGAGTAAAGATAAACATCAGGGAGGAAAATAATCTCTTGGATGGCAAGTCCTTATCATCAATCCAAAACCAGTAACCCCGATAGGGTATCGCAATGAAGGCATCCGAAGGTCTTTCCTGAGAACTGTGTATCCGAATCAGAGGCGCATGAGGGGCGCCGGCAACCGGCTGATCCGGCAGCGTTGGATTTACGCGCTTCTCTGTTACATGCACCTCGGGCACCTCGATATAAGAAGCCAGATCAGAAATGACTTCCAAAACCGACCGGGTGAGGAGCGCTATCTCTTTGTCGCTTGTGGAAAAAGCGCCATAGACCACCCTGAATTCATGGATGTGAGGGTCGAGTCCCAGTACCTGTCGGGTAGCGAGGATATCCGCCTCCATTGCAGGATCCACCTTCTCACGGAAAAAGAGCTCGAGGGTCGCTGCTTCTTTGTCTCTCTTTTTTATCCGCATCCCCATAACTCCGGCACTCTGAACACTTCTCATCCGTTCAAGCAAAGGATAGAACTCCGGGTCTGCCGGGCGTACCCTCGCACCCCCACCAAAACGATTCTGTGTCCCGTTCATGGCGTGTATACAGAGCCTGAAAACAAGATCGATGGGAAAACCGCTTTGAACCAGGCTGAGGAGTGAAGGCGGGGGAATGGGATTCATCAGTTTCTGGGCAAATTTATCTCCCGTCATGGGACTGTAGGTTATGGTGGGCCGGTCAAAGTATCTTCCAATGCCTCCTATACCGAAGATATTCCCTCCGCCAAACCCTGCTTTGGGGCTACTCCAGGAACTATTCAAACTGATTGCGCTATCCAGTGCATACTGACTGATAATAGAGTTCACATCAAGAAAAACAGGGGCATCGGCATAGCGTATCTTCACCATATTCAGAAGCATCTGGTCCTTCCACGAATCAGAAATGGCTGTGGTATAATCAAACCGATCCCGGGACAGGTGCCGTGGTCCAATACCTGCACAACCAGTAAGACCGGCGAGTAATAGAAGAAACGCTGCGCTGAGAGATCGAGCTATACGAAGCATGGGAATTCCTCCATTGCATGTGTCATAATTGACCCTCCTAATAATTTTGGTTTAAAAAAAACGCTTATGCATTTTCTGCTTTCTGCGGCGTATAAACGAAAAAATAGTGAGTATTATATCCTGGCAAACACGAGATAAACGATTGGTCGAAGTCATAGAAAAAGGTCAGATGTATTATCAGAAATTCCTGTATATTTATATAAAGCATAAAAACCAAGAAACCTCAATGGTGGATATATTTTTATATTAGGGGAAGCAAAAGGTAAAAAAATTTCCTAAAAGATTACCTGTAACAAGTGCAAAATGTAACTTGTCATTGCGAGGATCACAGCGACGAAGCAATCGCAAACAGGGATTGTTTCACTCCGCTCGTAATGACAGTTGTATGTCAACTTATTGTAGTGCATTTACCTGAGAGTGCCGAATTCTCCATATTATAAATCTATTTAATCATATCCACAATTCCTATTTTTTACCGTGCAATTTTAACAAAGTAATTGTCAATGTTTTAATGAAACGCATTACTACTAACACAGAACAACACGTAACAGAAGTATATGAAGAGAGGAAGCTCTGTGGCAGAAAAAGGTATTATC
>JAUPKI010000043.1 GCA_030837545.1 Thermodesulfobacteriota bacterium
CAGGCGGCCGACCTGCCGGAGATGATCGATCTGGCTAAATCGAAGGGCGCCAAGGGGATTCAACTGAGCGGCATCTGCTGCACGGCCAATGAGATCCTGATGCGGCACGGGGTGCCGTTGTGCGGCGACTTCCTCCAGCAGGAGCTGGCCATTATCACAGGCGCGGTAGACGCCATGGTGGTGGATGTCCAATGCATCATGGAAAACATCGCTAATGTCGCCCAATGCTTCCACACCAAGATCATTACCACGAACCCAAGGGCGAGAATCGCATCCGGCGATTGTCTCCATATTGAATTTGACGAGCATACGGCCTTTGAAGACGCCAAGACCATTGTCAAGACGGCCATAGAGAACTTCCCGAAGAGGGAAAAGCCGGTCATCATCCCGGATCAGAGGCATGATCTCATTGCCGGATTCAGCTATGAGGCCATCAACTACCATCTGGGCGGGACCTTTCGAGGATCGTATGTTCCCCTAAACGACAACATCATCAACGGCCGCATACGGGGTATCGGCGGAGTGGTTGGCTGAAACAACGCCAGAACCCCGCTGGATGCGGGGCACATCGCCGTTGTAAAAGAATTGATCAAGCATGATGTGATTGTACTCACCACCGGATGCAACGCCATCGCCTGCGGCAAGGCGGGGCTCCTGACGCCCGAATCCGCCGCTGTTTACTGCGGTCCGGGACTGGCCGAGGTCTGTGAGACCGTGGGCATTCCGCCGGTATTGCACATGGGTTCATGCGTGGATAACAGCCGGATCCTCATGGCTGCCACCGAGGTGGTGAAGGCCGGAGGTCTTGGCGACGATATCAGCGATCTGCCGGCGGCCGGGTCCGCGCCCGAGTGGATGAGCGAGAAGGCCATCAGCATCGGTCATTATTTTGTGACTGCCGGCGTTTATACGGTCTTCGGCGTCACCATGCCCGTGAGCGGGTCACCGGTCTTTGAAGACTACCTGTACAACAAACTGGAAGGCATCTATGGCGGCATGTGGGACCTGGAGGTGGACCCGATCAAGCACGCCCACAAGATGATCGCCCATATTGACAAGAAGCGGAAGGCCCTCGGCATTGACAAGGCGCGCGAGAGGGTCCTCATGGATATGGCTGACCGGCAGAAGCTGGAGGCGGCGTAAACCGAAAAACACCTCTTAAGAAGGGAGGACATACAACATGTCAAAGTTAGTCGCATTTGCCGCCATTCAAGGCGCTTACAATATCGTCTCAAAGGCGGAAGGGACGTACAAGCGGGCCCTGGAGACCTATGGCGGGAGTCAGAAGCTGGAATTTCCCAATACCGCCTATTTTTTACCTATTATCTATTCCCTGACCGGGATTAAGGTCACGGACCTGGATTCGGCAAAAAGACCCCTGGAGTTTGCGCGGAGCCTGTTGCCGCCTCATGTCAAGAAAGACTGCCACCTTCCCTACCTGGGACCCCTGCTGGATGCAGGGATGGCTGCTATTTTCGCCGAAGAGATCTCAGAGGCGATCCGGTATGTGGAAGACCCGGGTTTCTATCAGCCAGAGGTCGAGGACCCGGATGTGGACAACGGGAAGATCTGGCTGGGTGCGGCCGATGATGCCATCATGAGAAAACGGGGCGTCGAGTTTGTGGACGGCACGGCCCCCGGGTTTGCGGCCATTGTGGGCGCGGCCCCCGATTCGGCCACGGCCAAAAAGATGGCCGAAGAATATCAGCTCAAGACCATCTATGTCTTTATGGCGGCCAATCAGAACGGCACGACCTTCACGGAACAACTTCTCCAGGAAAAGGTCCAGATCGGCTGGAACACCCGTCTCGTCCCCTTCGGGCCGGATATATCTGCCGCGGTCTTCGCCCTCGGTTTTGCCAACCGGGCCGGTATGGCCTTCGGCGGCATTCAGCCGGGCGATTATAAGCGGCAATTGAAATACCAGAAGGACAGGATCTTCGCCTTCGTGAACGCCCTGGGCGATGTGAACGCGGAATGGGCGGCCAATGCAGCCGGATGCGTCAACTGGGGGTTTCCGACCATCGCGGACACGGATATCCCGGAAATCCTGCCCACAGGGGTCTGCACCTATGAACATGTGGTGGCCAATGTGGGTCATGATGAGATGCCGCAGAAATCGATCGAGATTCGCGGGCTCAAGGTGAGCATCACCGAGATCGACATCCCGTTGGCCTACGGCCCGGCCTTCGAAGGCGAGCGGGTTCGAAAAGACGACCTGTATATGGAGATGGGGGGCGGCAAGACCCAGTGCACCGAACTGTGCAAGATGGCCGACATGAATGCCATAGAAGACGGTAAGGTAGAAGTCGTAGGCCCTGACGTCAAGGACGTGAAAAAGGGCGATCGACTCCCCCTGGGGATTTTCGTCCAGGTAGCCGGCCGCGAAATGCAGGCGGACTTCGAACCGATCCTCGAACGGCAGATCCATCACCTGATCAACTACGCCCAGGGCATCATGCATATCGGGCAGCGGGATATCGCGTGGATCCGCGTGGGTGAGCCGGCTATTGAGAAGGGCTTTACTCTCAAGGATATCGGCACCATCATTCACGCCAAGTTTCATCAGGACTTCGGCAGCATCCTCGATAAGGTGCAGGTGACCCTCTATACAAAGAAGGAAGACGTGGACAAGCTCACGAAAACCGCGAGGGCCGAATACAGGACCAGGGACGAGCGGGTTGAGAGCATGACGGACGAGAGCGTGGAGACATTTTATTCCTGCACCCTCTGCCAGTCCTTTGCCCCGAGCCATGTCTGCATGGTCAGCCCTGAGCGGACCGGTCTATGCGGCGCCTACAACTGGATGGACTGCAAGGCCTCCTTTGAGATCAATCCTACCGGACCCAACCAGCCCGTGAAGAAGGGAGAGGTCCTGGATCCGGTATTGGGTCAGTTCAAGGGGGTCAACGACTTTGTGTACAAGGCCTCGAGGCAGACCGTTGACCATTACAACTTCTACAGCATTGTCCATGATCCCATGACCACGTGCGGCTGCTGCGAGTGCATTGCCGCCGTGCTGCCGGGATGCAATGGCATCATGACGGTCCACCGGGATTACACCGGCGAGACGCCCTGCGGCATGAAGTTTACGACCCTGGCCGGCGTGATGGGCGGCGGACAATCCTCGCCCGGGTTTGTGGGTCACGGAAAGTTCAATATTACCCAGCGCAAGTTCGTCGCCGGCGACGGGGGCCTCCTCCGCATGGTGTGGATGCCCAAGTCGCTCAAAGAGGAGATCAAGGAGCGGATCCAAAAGCGGGGAGAAGAGCTTGGGGTCCCGGACCTGTATGACAAGATTGCGGACGAGACCGTGGGCATAGACGAGGAATCGGTCATGGCCTTTCTCAAGGAAAAGGGCCATCCGGCCCTGAAGATGGACCCGATCGTAGGGTAAGGGATCAGAGTACATTCATTATTTGGACGCAGATAGACGCAGATGATCAGGCGCGAAAAAATCTGAGGGAATCTGCGGACATCTGCGTCCCCATACATTAGGAGTGGATTATGGGATTAACTGGAATTCAGATATTTAAGCTGTTGCCTAAAACGAACTGCGCGGAGTGCGGTATCCCGACATGTCTCGCCTTTGCCATGAATCTGGCCGCGGGCAAGGCGGAACTGGATAGCTGCCCGTATGTGTCGGATGAGGCCAGGGCCCAGTTGGCGGAGGCCTCTGCCCCGCCGATTCGTCCGGTCGCC
>JAUPKI010000044.1 GCA_030837545.1 Thermodesulfobacteriota bacterium
AATGACGTGATCAACGGCCTGAGACAGAAGATCCTCCTCTATCGCCAGAAACAGCTTTATCAGCCGGAGCGTTTCGATCAATCCATCCAGGAGCATCGGAACCTGCTGGGGGCATTTCGAACGCGGGACCCGGAATCAGCCGAATCCTCTATGAAACACCACCTCCTCATGCAGTGCAGGGCCCTGGTGGGGCTGTATGCCAACAAAGAGGCGGGAGAAGGAAGAAAGCCGGCGCCTTGACAGAAGCGCCATTTGTTTAACCCCCAAACGGATAAGGAGGTCGCGATGAAATCAAGAACCACAACATTAGGAGTTCTGGTCGGTTCACTGTGTCTGGCATGCGCCTTTCTGGCATGGGGGCAACGGGCAGAAGCCGGTCCCGTGGGTAGGGTTCCATATTAAAAAGATGCATTCGCAAGAAGTCGTCACCCCGTTTGAAAACGGGGTCCAGGGGCTTCATAAGTGATTGAGAACACTGGATTCCGGCTTTCACCGGAATGACGGGAAATGGTGTTTCGTGACTTTTTCCGAGACCATCAAAAAAGACAAACGACATCCTTTCGATAAGACATCCATCGCGGCCCGTTCGTTTCTGTAACTTCATCGGGACAGCGTATCCCAGGCATCAGAGGGGTTGGCAAATGGATTTTTCTACGCTGTGGGTTCTGTTTGAAGAGACCTTTCTCAGGCAGAAGGAGAAGACAGCCCTTACCTTCCTGCGCGGATCCATCGTCGAATCCCGTCTGACGTATGGGACGCTCGACAAGGACACGGACCGCATGGCCCGGTTCCTTTTCGATCTCGGGGTCAAAAAGGGCGACAGGGTCATCCTCTTCTTCCCCAAATCCGTACTCTCGGTGGTTATCCACCTCGCACTCCTGAAGATGGGGGCCATCGGCGTCCCCCTCAACACCGGATTCAAGAAGTCGGAGATGGACTATTTCGTGAAGGATGCCGAGCCCTCGCTCATCCTTACAGGGGTTCAGGAATCCTCTCTGATCGCTGCCCTGGGAGGAGATGTCAAGACCATCGTGCTCGATACGGCGAGACCCTACGAGGCGATGGACTTTTTCAGAAAGGGATCTGAGACGGTCCCTTTGCCTCCTCTTTCCCCCGATGACCCTGCCCTCATCATCTATACATCCGGGACGACCGGAAGACCCAAGGGTGCTGTCCTTACCCAGAAAAACCTTTGCTGCGATGCCCAAAATATCGTGCATATCTGGGAGATAGGGGAGGTGGACACCCTCTGCCATGCGCTCCCCCTGTTTCATGTCCACGGTCTCTGTTTTGCGCTTCATACGGCCCTCCTGGCCGGGGCCCATGTCCTCCTTCTCGATGCCTTTTCACCGGAAACGGTCGTGGATATCCTTGAACAGGGGGACGGGACGGAGCGGCCCACGGTCTTTATGGCCGTGCCCTCCATGTACAGCCGCCTGATGGATGTCCTGGAGAAGAGAGGCCCCGATCTACGGCATATGCGCCTCTGGACATCGGGTTCGGCCCCCCTGCTTCCCAAGGATTTTCTGCGGATCAAGGACCTGGTGGGACAGGAGCCGGTCGAGCGGGAGGGGATGTCCGAGACTGGAATGAACTTCTCCAATCCCATTCGAGGCGTCAGAAAGCCGGGTTCCATAGGCCTCCCCCTGCCGGGCCTCGAGGTGCGGATCATCCACCTGGAGACCTTGGAGGACGTCCCGCCCGGCGAGACCGGGGAGATCTGGCTGAGAGGTCCCGCCATCACTCCGGGCTACTGGCGGAAACCCGATGAGACGGCCAAGACCTTCGTGGACGGCTGGTTCAGGACCGGAGACATGGGGAGGATCGATGAGGAGGGGTACTACTACCTTACCGACAGGCTCAAGCACATCATCATCTCCGGAGGAGAAAACATCTCGCCGAAGGAGGTGGAGGCGGTCATCAACCGTCTGGACGGCGTCAAGGAATCCGCGGTGGTGGGTATTCCGGATGAGCGGTGGGGAGAAAAGGTCGTCACCGCTGTGGTATCCCTGCCTGGCGCGGCCCTCCCTTCCCAGACGATTCTATCCTATTGCAAGGAGCACCTCCATAGCTGGAAATGCCCCAAGGAGGTCCGGTTTATCGATTCCCTTCCCAGGAACACCATGGGAAAGGTTCTGAAGGAGGAGGTGGTGAGGCTCTTTTCGACGTGAGTCCGATCCCGTTGGCGTCAACAGTTCAATCGTAGGAGGAGGTTCAAGATGCGTCATAAGAAATCGCGTGTGCTTGTGGTCCTAATTGCCGGGTTATTTCTGAGTGCCATGCTTATGGTTGGGGGGGCGGAGGCGAGAGAGCTCAAGATCTCCCATCAGTTTGCCGAGGCGGATGCCCGAAACGCCCTTGCGGTCGAGTTTGCCAAACGGGTGGAAAAACTCACTAACGGGGACCTGACCTTCAAGGTATTCCCCTCGTCGGCCCTGTTTAAGGCCAATGCCCAGTACGACGCCATGGCCAAAGGGGCCCTGGACCTCTCGGTCTTCCCCCTGGCCTATGCCTCGGGCAAAATCCCCCAGCTCGAGATCACCCTCATGCCCTGCATCATCTCCGACGTGGATCAGGGCATGGCCTGGAGAAACAAGGAGATCGGAAAGCGGGTGGGCAAGATCTGCGAGGACAAGGGGATGAAGATCCTGACCTGGCTTTGGTATGGGGGCGGAATCGGGAGCCGCGGAAAGCTCGTGGTCCTTCCCGAGGATGCCAAGGGATTGAAGTTCAGGGCCGCAGGGAAATATTTCGAGCATCTCTTGAACACCCAGGGAGCCTCCATCACGAGCATGGCCTCTTCGGAGATCTACATGGCCCTCCAGACAAAGGTCCTCGATGCATGCATGACCTCTGCCGAGTCCTTTGTCTCCTACCGACTCTACGAGCAGTTGGAGTTTTTCAACACCCCCGAGAATTTCTCCGTCTGGTACATGGGGGAGCCCCTGGTGATCAGCACTAAGACCTGGGCCTCATTGACCCCTTCCCAGCAGAAGATCATCGAGGAGGTCGGCCTTTCCCACGAAAAGATGGCACGGGACGACGCAGTAGCCGCAAACAAGGAGGTCACCAAGGTCTTTCAGGATAAGAAGATCAAGGTCCATTCCATGACCAAGGACGAGTGGCAGGCCTGGAGGAAGGTGGCGGAGGAGACAGCCTGGAAGCAGTTCGCAAAGGATGTGCCCGGGGGCAAGGAGCTTCTCGATCTGGCCACCCAGTAGGGCGTTCACCTTTTGCAGGGGATCCGGACCCCGGACCGGCCTTCCGGCCGGAAAGGGGGGTCGGGCCCACCGACCCCCTTCGATGGTACTTTCTTTTTGCGAGGTTTCACGCTATGTCACCTACTCGAAATCCGTTCCAGCGGTTGTTGGACGGCTTGATCCAGGCCTCCGGGTATTTCAGCGGCCTTGCCATCCTGGCCGCAACGCTGATCATTTGCGAGCAGGTGGTGGTCCGGTACGTCTTTAACGCCGCCACCATCTGGCAGGTGGAGATCGCCGTCTATCTCCTCATCGCCGCCACCTTCCTCGGCGCCCCCTATGGGCTGAAGCAGAACGCCCACATCAATATCGACATCCTCATCATTCATTTCTCCGATCGTTTTCAGAGGAGGCTCCACATCGTCACCTCCTTTCTGGCCCTCCTCTTCTGCATCTTTCTTGCGTGGCGTGGGTGCGTCATGTGGTGGGAGGCCTATTCAGGGGACTGGAAATCCTCCACCATCCTGGGGGTCCCGCTCATCTACCCCTATGCCATCCTCCCCCTCGGGATGGCCCTGACCAGCGTCCAATACGGTGTGATCATCCAGGGTCTCCTAAAAAGCGAAAGGCCCGCTGAGGGGACCGATTGAGGGCTTCTGCACTCTCCCCACCATCTCATGATTGATCGAAAACGTGCGGTTTCCGGGAAGGGGGTCTTTAAATGAATCCGTTGTGGATAGGTTGTATCGTCACATGCGTGGCCATCGTCTTTCTCTTCAGCGGCATGCCCATCGCCTTTGCCCTCGGGGCATCCTCACTGGTGGCCATGTTTCTCTTCATGGATTCCTTTCAGATCTTGATGGTGGCGGAGACGGTCTATGAAGGGGTCAACGACTTCGGCCTCCTTTCCATCCCCCTCTTCATCTTTATGGGGATGATCGCTGCACTGACCCGGGCCGGGGGCGATCTTTACGAATGCTTTCATCGGTGGCTCTATAAAATCCCCGGAGGCCTCGGGATAGGAAACATCGGGGCCTGCGCCATCTTCGCGGCCCTCACGGGCTCGAGCCCTGCCTGCGCCGCGGCCATCGGGACCATGGGCATCCCGGAGATGAGGCGGCGGGGCTATTCGGAGGGGCTCGCGACGGGGATCATCACCGCAGGGGGGACGTTGGGGATCCTCATCCCCCCGAGCGTGACCATGATCGTCTATGGACTTGCAACCGAGACCTCCATCGGCAAGCTCTTCATCTCAGGGATCATCCCGGGCATCCTCATGACCCTCCTCTTTTCACTGTGGGTTCCCATCTCCAAGACCCTGGATGCGAGAAGAAGGGCTAGCGCCGGGCTTTCCCTGCCAGAGACCCACACATACACCATGGCCGAACGGCTCGCCATTACGGTCAAGGTCTTCCCCTTCATCGTGATCGTGGGGCTGGTCCTCAGCTCTCTCTACACAGGATGGGCGACCCCCAGCGAGGCGGCGGCTGTCGGGGCCTTCCTGGTCCTCATCGCTGCCATGGTCTTTTACAGGATGTACCGGCCCAGGGACGTCATGAATATCCTCATGCGAACCACCCGGGAGAGCACCATGATCATGATGATCATCGCCACATCCTTTCTCTTCGGGGCGGTGCTGACCAACCTCTATATCGCCCAGACCCTCGCCCAGGTCATCGTGGCCCAGGAGGTCAACCGCTGGATCATCATGTTCCTCATCAATGTCCTCCTCCTGGCGGCAGGCTGTTTTC
>JAUPKI010000045.1 GCA_030837545.1 Thermodesulfobacteriota bacterium
AGAGACAGGTGGCGCTCCCATGTATCCCCATCTTCTCCTCGATTTTGGCCACTTCGTAGTCGTTGCGCCGGCCCAGGCTGCCGTCATCGTTGACCAGATATTTGGGCACCAGGAAGATGGACAGCCCCTTAGTGCCCGGGGCATCCCCTTCGATCCGAGCGAGAAGGGGGTGGATGATGTTTTCGGTGAGATCATGGTCTCCGGAGGAAATAAATATCTTGGTCCCCTGTATCCGGTAGGTGCCATCGGGCTGACGAACGGCCCGGGTCGCCGAGTTGCCCACATCGGTTCCGGCGTTGGGCTCGGTGAGGCACATGGTGCCCCCCCATTCGCCTGCGACCATCTTTTCCAGATACCGTTTTTTCTGCTCGTCCGTGCCATAGGACTCGATGAGCCGGGCCGCCCCCTCGGAAAGACCCGGATAGGCGAAGAAGGCAAAGTTGTGGACGAACCAGTCCTTGACGGCCAGAGAGGCGATGTGAGGGAGGCCCTGACCGCCTGACTCTGGCCGAAAGCCCATGGCCCCCCAGCCCCCCTCGCAGTACAGTCTGTAGCAGCGATGAAAGGCCTCAGGCACGCGCACCTGCCCCTCTTCGAGCCTGCACCCCTCCCTGTCCCCCGCCTTGAGGGTCGGAAAAATCTCGTTGACGGCGAATTTACGAGCCTCCTCAAGGATCATGTCCAGCATCTCCCTTGAAAACTCCGCAAATTTCGGCGCTTCAAACAGCCTCTCCACGTCCAGCATCTCGTACAACAGAAACTTCTGATCCCGTTCATCCAAAATGAGATTGGCCATAGTTGTAATTCTCCTTGTCTGAGGTTTTTTGATCACGCGGTCATCATATGGGAGGGAGGCCAGGCTGTCAACTGGGATAAACGACAGGGTCCCTTTTGGGGAGCCGGAGCATAAATCACGTAAAAGTCCAACATTTCCCTTTTTTTGACCTCTACCCTCTTTCATCGACGGGGGCAATCCTCTGCCTGGGCCTTGAACATTTGCTCTTGACACCCTGAAGGGCACCTTGTACATTCGCCCATGAATTGGGTTCAGTTGGATTTCGGCAAGGGCAAGATAACGATTCACAAGAGAAAGGAGGATTGGAGATGAAGCGGATTGTTCTGTTAGTGGTTATTGTGGCTACGATGTTCGGCATCTCGATGGTGTTCGCGCAGAAAGACCTGAGGCTCTCCATTGCGACCGGAGGAACAGGCGGGGTCTACTACCCTCTGGGGGGCGGCATGGCCAACATCCTGTCCAAATACATCCCCTATGCCGAGGCCACCGCAGAGGTGACGGCCGCTTCGGTGGATAACTGCCTGCTGGTGGATGCAAACAAGGCCGATATGGCCCTGATCATGGCAGACGTCGGGTGGGATGCCTTCAAGGGAAAGGGCAAATTCAAGCAACCCCTCCCCATCCGTACACTGGCGGTCCTTTATTCAAACAATATGCACGTGGTCACCCTGGATGGCAAGGGGATCGAAAAGGTTCCGGATCTCAAGGGTAAGAGGGTTTCTACCGGGGCCCCGGGAAGCGGCACCGAGGTGAAGGCCCTGAGGGTTCTTGAGGCCTTTGGGCTTGACCCGAACAAGGATATGACCCAGGATCGACTGGGGGCCTCTGAGTCAGCAGGGGCGCTCAAGGATGGAAAGATTGACGCCTATTTCTGGGACGGCGGACTTCCCACCGCCTCTGTCACGGATCTGGGCGCCACCCCGGGCATCAAACTCAAACTCATCAGCCACGGGGATGCCATCCCGAACATGCGGGAGAAATATGGCCCCCTGTATGTGAAAGGGGTAATCCCCCCCAAGACCTATCCTGGCCAGGACAAGCCGATAGAGATCGCCCTGGTTTGGAACCTTCTGATCTGCAATGAATCCATGAAAGACAATGTGGCCTACGACATTGTCAAGACCCTCTTTGAGCACAAACCGGAACTGATTGCGGTCCACAAAATGGCCCAGCAGCTCGATACGGCGCCCCAGGTGGACGGGTCTCCGATTCCTCTTCACCCGGGGGCCATCCGTTACTACAAAGAGAAGGGGGTTCCCCTGAAATAATTGAAAGGTCATCATGCCTCGCCCCTCCTGATCCTGACCATTGTTGTCTTTATGGCGGGAGGGGCGTTCTTTTCTTTGTTTTCTGTAACCCTGCTCACCGTAGAAAATCCGGACCGTTCCGAAGGCCCCTCCTTATGGGTCAGGGCGCCCCAGCGGTTTGAGATGTTTTACGTCCAGTCCATGTATGGCCATCCTGTCAAGGAGGACTTTCGGATAGAGGGAAACCGCATTGTCCTTGAGGGCATAAGAACAGGCCATGCTGGCATCATGGAGTACTACGGCTACGAGGACCTGAAAGACCTTAGCGGGCTGAACCGGGACCTGGGATCGTGCTTTACCATGCAGATCGGCCTGCAGGGAGGTCAGGGCCTGAGCCTGGGAGAAAAAACATTGTTTCTGGAGGAAATGGGGACGCCGGGAGACCGGGTGCGTGTAGCGGTGAAGGCTGTCCCTCTCTGGAGGTGGATCCTAACCGGCATCCGGCAGGACTGATCTTATCAGAGAAGACCGGGGCCCCAAAAAAGAAAATCGGGGAACAGGCATGAATGAGGAAGCAAAAGGCCCGGACGCGACGTCGCTCGTGAGCCAGGAGGCCATCAAGAAGGCGGAAAGCTTTATAGAGGAAGAAGAAGGCCCGTCCCGCAGGCTTTCGGGAAGAATGGACAGGCTCATCACCGTGGTGGCCGTGCTGATGTCTCTGGTCCATCTCTATGCGGCCGTTGGGGTGGTCATGACCCAGGTCCTGCGGGGGATTCATGTCATGTTCGTCCTCTTCCTCTCCTTTCTGGTATTCCCCTCTTTCAAACGAAACAAATTCAGGATCACCTGGCTTGACATCCTTCTCTCCCTTGTTTCCCTTGCCCCGATCCTGTACATGTTTTTTGATTTTGAGGAGTTTATCTATCGCTCGGTCATTCCCAACCATTGGGACATCTTTTTTGGCAGCATTCTCATCCTCCTGATCCTGGAGGCCGCCCGAAGGTCCTCGGGATGGATTATGCCGATGGTGGTCATCGCCTTTCTGGTGTATGCCATGATCGGCCCGGAGCTGCCCAAGCCCTGGACCCACCGGGGATATGACCTGGGCCGAATCGTAGGCCACATGTACATGACCCTGGAAGGGATCTTTGGGGTCCCCATCGATGTGTCTTCCACGTTCATTATCCTCTTCACCATTTACGGGGCCTTTTTGGAGGTCTCCGGGGCCGGGAAATTCTTCATTGATTTCTCCTTTGCAGCCATGGGCGGAAAGGCCAGCAGCGCGGGCCGGACCGTCACTCTGGCCTCATTTCTTCTGGGCGGTCCATCCGGAAGCGGGGTGGCCACCACCGTCACCCTGGGGGCCGTGGCCTATCCCATGCTGGCAAAGGCCGGCTATGGAAAGGACGCGGCAGGCGGTCTCCTCGCAGCAGGGGGAATCGGGGCCATCCTCTCCCCGCCTGTGCTCGGGGCCGCGGCCTTTCTCATTGCCGAGTTCCTGAAGCTCACGTATCTGGACGTGATTGTGATGGCTATTGTCCCAACCTGTCTCTACTACTGGTCCATTTTCTTGATGGTGGAGCTGGATTCCAGAAAATTCGGGGCTCAAGAGGTGGTCTTTGATCAAGCCTACAGTCTCGGCCGGTTGACCCTTCTCTATGGGTTTCACTTCGTATCCCTGATTGTCATCGTGCTCGTCATGATCATAGGATACACGCCCATCATGGCCGTGTTCCTGGCCACGGTGGTCGCGTTCTTGATGAGCTTTGTCAGGAAGGATACGGCCATCTATCCGGCAAAACTGATCAAGGCCCTCAGAAACGGCTCCACAGGGGTGCTGGGCGTTGCATGCACCTGTGCTGCGGCAGGGGTGATCGTGGGCGTGGTGACCCTGACGGGCCTGGGGCTCAAGTTCAGCTCCATCATGATCTCCTACGCCGGGGGGAGCGTCTTTCTGACGGCCGTATATACATCACTGGTGGTGTGGGTCATCGGCCTCGCGGTCCCGGTCACGGCCTCTTACATCATCGCCGCGGTGATCGCGGCCCCTGCCCTGATCATGCTCGGGGTCCCCGAGTATGCAGCCCACATGTTCGTCTTCTACTATGCCATCCTCTCCGAGGTATCGCCGCCCACGGCCCTTTCCTGTTTCGCGGCCGCCGCCCTCACGGGCGGCAACCCCTACAAGACCACCCTCTTTGCATGGAAATACACCCTCCCCGCATTTATCGTCCCCTTTATGTTCACCCTTCAGCAAAGCGGCGTGGGCATCCTCCTCAAAGGCCCTCCCCTGGGAATGGTCTGGGCCATTCTAACCGCCTTCCTGGGCATTACCTCCCTGGCCTTCGGCGTGGAGAACTGGTGTGTGAGACAAACCACTCTCTACGAGAGGATTGCCTTCATTGTCGCAGGCCTCTTGCTGGTCTATCCGGTGCTTCCCTTTGACGCCATCGGCATCGGCCTCATGCTCCTGGCCGTGCTTTCCCAGGGGCTTCGAAAGGGACCTGACGAGATTTCTTTCCAGGGGTGATGGGAGAAATGGCTGACCCATACGCCGCGACCTTCGATTCCACAGCGACTGGCCTGCAATGACTGGTCGTGGCAGGCGGGTATGACCCGATGCAATGCACGGGGCGCATCCATGAGGGATGTTCTCGGCATCCATCCGTGAACCACACACCCACGCGCTAAAAGAACCGGAGGAGGCAAGTTCCGCACAGGACAATGCCCTTGTCTCCACGAGATCGTGAGCATTCTTCACAGAGAGGCTTCTTGCATCGAGCGCATTGGGCAGATGCTTCTTTGTCGGGATGATAGGCGCACCTCACAGGGCACTCCTTTTCCGAATGGTCGTGTGGAGGGGAGGCATCAAAGCCGGCCATGGCCGATTTGCCCTTGAACTCCCAGTACAACCCCTAACAGATTCCCAAAGGAATTCAACACGCCGCGTTCGTTGGCTGCCAAAACGATGATCAAGGCCATCCTCTTCGGTGTTGTGCGCTGCATGTTTGCTGATAGTTGCCGCTTTTTTGATGGAGGAGTTTAGGTCAAACACCCTTGGGTGTCAACAGAAATCCGACCGCAGGACCTTGTGGTCCGGATCGGAGTGAGGAACTCCTGCGTTGCCAGAGCGGCTTCTACCGGACATTTTCCTGATTAAGACAAATAGTTGTGAGCACTGCGCACGCTCTGCACGAGCGTCCCAACCCCCTGAGTATTTAGAATTTGTATTTGGCGCTGAACTGTATCCGGGTGGCAGCGCCTCTGGCGCTGTCCCTGTTTTTCCGCTGGCCCCAAAGGATCTCGCCGCCAATGTCCATCTGCTTGACCGGACTCCAGATCAGGTTCCCCGCCAAGTAGAGTGTCCGGCAGAGCGCGCTGCCGGACTCCCCGTCCTGGTTGTCCATATCCAACCATCCGAATACCGCATTGGAGCGAAGACCATCCATCCACCAGTGCTGGATGGCGCCGAACCCAGAGAACACTGGGAGCAGCTTAAGGTTCCCGCCGTCAAGGACGCCATCATTGACACCATCCTCGTTCATGTAGCTCCCGATTCCCCTGCCATAGACCATTTGAAATCTGAGGTTATCTTTCTTCCCTAAAATCGGAAGGTTGATCGTGCTCGACAGGGAAGTCCCCCAGCCCAACTCGCTCTGGACGTCGCCCCCGGAGTCTTCCCCTCGGATATCGCGGAGGAGGATAGCCGGTTTGAGGTGACCCCAGTGGCCATGGTAATTGAGGGCAAGGATGCCGTCCGGCCATCGGGTCCGGCTGTTCCCGTTTTCGATACTGCTGTCCGGATCCTCGACGGCAGCCCAGAAAGCAACGCTGTCGCCAAAATCACGGGCCCATCGCGCCAAAGGCTTGCGGCTCTGCTGTGCCCCGTTAGGACCCTGGAAGTCGAGGGTCTCGGGCAGGCTCGGGACATCGTCCCATGTGGACCAAGACTGACCGACACGGAGCGAACCGCCCAGGAAGAAATCATCTAACTGGCCATAAGCCTGCCGCAATCTCGGCGCGGGCGATGCTGAGTCCGAATTGCCGAAGAAGTCCATGGAAATAAAGGTGGACAACCTCCCGATCTCTGTGGGTGTAGCCGATCCTATAACAACACGGGAGGCATTGGCCGTGAAGACAGTCCGATTATCGGGCACATCTGGCGGTTGGCCGTCCACAACGATCTTGGAGGTGATGAATTCGGTCGGGCTCTGGATTGCATCGAAGTCGTGGATGACAGAGCCCTCGGCAAAGCCTGAGACCGTCACAACCGTCTCTGTTCTCGGGACCCTGAAGTGCATGAAATCCTGATCACGCATCCGATCCTCTTCACGGCTCGGATCAATGGGCTCCACTTTACGGAGCGCCATGTCCGCTTCCCGTATCGCGCCATCGAGCTCCTGCTGGGTCGCTTCCACAGATTTTTTGCTTTTTCCCGCGGTTTCCTGCACAGCAGAACTCTCTCGAGTCAGTTGCGTCACACGGGCCTCCAACGCAGTGAGGGCCTTCTCCTGCGCCTCGATCTGTTGCTGCTGGACCTGCATGATCCGCTCCAGCCGCTGAATGGCTTCAGTGTCCCCGGCCAGGGCTACGCTCCAGGCGCTCATCATACATACCAGAAAAAAGATCAGGCAAAAAACCAGCATGCTTCGTTCCTGTTTCATTATCATTCCTCCTCTATTTGTGCTTTAACGCAAGGCCGGTTCAGGGCGAAAAAAAGGCGCCTTTCGGAGACGGCATCCTTGATTTAAGGCTAATGTTCTCAAATTTTATTGCTTGATATACATTTCCGGTAATGTTATTCGTTGTTAGTATATTTCCATGCGGAGAGGCAAGAGAAATGAACTGACATCACGGGCGTTCACAGACTCAGGGTTCCCGGCTCAGAGCAGGAGACAGGATGACCCTGACTCGTTCCAACACAGGAGGACAATCGAAATGGGCAGGGCAGGAATTGAAAAAGGATATGAAGCATTAAGTCCGTTTGAACTCAAGAACAAGCTGATCGCCATGGCAAAGGGCAACCGGGGGAAGATGATGCTTAACGCCGGACGGGGCAATCCGAACTGGGTGGCGACCGGACCCCGTGAGGCCTTTTTTCTTTTAGGCACGTTCGCCATCGAGGAAGGGCGCCGAGTCCTGAGTCGTACCGGACTGGCCGGCGCCCCCGATTCTAAAGGAATGGGGGAACGCTTCCAGGAGTTCTGCCGCATCCATGCCGAGCAGCGAGGGGGGCAGTTTTTGGCCGACGCCTATAGATATGCAACCGATAGGCTCGGACTGAACGGCGACGCCTTTATCGGCGAGATGGTTGACGGTATCCTGGGCGACCATTATCCCACCCCGGACCGCGTTCTCGAAAATACCGAAAAGATCATCCGCGCCTATCTCGACCTCACCATGTGCAACAACACGCCCCCTGAAGGGATCATGGACCTCTTCGTGGTGGAAGGGGGAACCGCAGCCATGACCTATATCTTTAACACCCTGAAAGAAAACGGCCTGATCACCCCCGGCGATAAGATTGCACTCGGCACCCCTATCTTCACCCCTTATCTGGAAATCCCAGTTCTCAACGACTATGAACTGGTCGTCATCGATGTCAAACAGGACGAAGAAAACAACTGGCAATACCCGAACTCGGAACTGGAGAAACTCATTGACCCGGATATCAAGGCCTTCTTTCTGGTCAATCCCTCCAATCCTGCATCGGTGAGCATTGACAGCAAGTCCCTGGATAAAATCGCAGAACTGGTCACGTCCAGAAGGAAGGACCTGATCATCCTGACCGACGATGTCTACGGCACCTTTGTCAACGGCTTCAAATCGCTGATCGCGATTGCCCCCAGAAACACCATCCTGGTTTACTCATACTCCAAATATTTCGGCGCAACCGGATGGCGGGTGGGCGTTATCGGAATCTACCGGGACAATGTGATGGACAAGATGATCGCCGCACTCCCCGAGCACAAACGCAAAGAACTCCACCAGCGCTACGAGTCGATCATCAAGGATCCGGACAGTCTGAAGCTGATAGACCGTCTGGTCGCGGACAGCCGGGCGGTGGCCCTCAACCACACCGCGGGTCTCTCCACCCCCCAGCAGGTCATGATGGCGCTCTTTTCCTTCCAGGAACTCCTCGATTCCGACAGTCATCTATACCGAAAAGAGGCCCAGGACCTGGTCCGGGAGCGATTCGAGACCCTCTACGCAGGGCTCGGCGCCCCGGCCCCGCAACTTCCCTGCTATGCCCGGTACTACACCACCATCGATATCCCCAAACTGGCCAGGGAACGCCATGGGGAAAAATTTGCGAAGTGGCTTCAGACCTCGCACGAACCGATCGATTTTGTCTGGAGACTGGCCCAAGAAAAGGAGATCGTTCTTATGGACGGCGGCGGTTTCGATGCCCCGGAGATGTCCATCCGGGTCTCCCTGGCCAACCTCTTCAAGGACGATTACGACAAGATCGGAAAGGGAATCAGCGAACTTCTGGAAGATTACCGAAAGGAATGGAAATCTGACAAATAGCCTCACGGAGGTGGTGTCATGCAGACCCTGATCCATGATGTGTTCCAGCTCTGCCGTGAAAATCCGTCGATGCTTCTCTTTGCATCCCTCGCGGCCGGCTATGCCCTCGGGAAGGTCAAGTTCGGGACCTTTTCCCTCGGTTCGACCACCAGCGTCCTGATCGTAGCCATTGTCTTAGGGGCAATGATCCTCGGCAATACCCATTTTGACCTGGGCCTGATCAAGACGATCTCCTTCGGGCTTTTTATCTTCGCCATCGGTTACAAAGTCGGTCCGGATTTTGTCGGAGGGCTGAAACGCGGGGGGGTCAAATATGTGACGGTGTCGATTTTTTTCTGCGTCGTCGCTCTGGTCGCCGCCGTCGTCCTGGCCAAGCTCTTTAGCCTTAACAGCGGGTATAGCGGGGGACTCTTAGCTGGGGCGCTGACCCAGTCCTCGGCCATCGGAACCGCCAGTGGGGCGATCCAGAAGCTCACTGCCGGAAGAGTCACGGAGGCCCTGGATCTCAGGTCCGATATCGCCGTTGCCTATGCCGTCACCTATGTCTTCGGCACCGCGGGGGTGATCATACTCCTGAAAATCCTTCCAGGCCTGTGGCGAATCAACCTCCCTGAAGCCGCAAAAGGGGCGGAGGCCCAACTCGGTTCCATGGATCAGACGGAATCCGTGGAGGCCTTTCATTGGTCGAACCTGGTCGTTCCCAGGGCATACCGGGTTGACAAAAAGGACGCAATCGGCAAGACGGTTCAGGAAGTCGAAGCCCTCTTCCCGGAAAGGGTAGCCATTGACCGAATCAAGAAAGGGGACCAGGTCATCGATCATTTCAACGGGGATGTCAGGATAGATAAGGGGAATATTGTTGTTCTCACCGGGTTCCGGTCACGGGTCTTCAATGCCTGCGAGATCATCGGCCCGGAAGTCGACGACAAGGTGGTTCAGGAAATGGTCGGAGAAATCCTCGGCATCTGCGTGACCAACAAGGCAGTGGACGGAAAACCGATCAATGAGATTTTTATGGGTCAGGGGCACGGCTGCTTTATCAGCAACATCACCCGTCAAGGGCACGAACTCCCCCTCGCCCCGAAACTCAGAGTGCACCGAGGCGATATCATCTCCGTTATCGGTGCAAAGAAAGACGTGGATGCGCTCGTTTCGGCTATCGGCCACCCGGAACGCCGAACCCAGATTACCGATCTGGTTACGGTGGGAATTGGGATTATCGTCGGGACCCTAATCGGCCTGCTGTCCATCAATGTGGGGGGCGTCCCCATCACCCTCGGCGTCGGCGGAGGCGTTTTGGTTTCAGGGATCTTCTTCGGATGGCTTCGGTCGGTCAGACCCACCTGGGGCCAGATTCCTACTCCGGCGCAGTGGATCTTTACCGACCTCGGGCTGAATCTCTTCATCGCCTGCGTTGGCATCTCGGCCGGTCCCGAGGCCCTCGCGGCCCTCAAACAGGCGGGCGTCAATATCTTCCTGGCAGGAGTCTGCCTGACCTGCATCCCCCATATCGCGACCTGGCTCTTTGGTCTGTATCTGATCAAGCTCAACCCGGTTCTTCTCTTAGGGGCGATGACCGGGGCCGGCACCATTACCGCAGCCCTGAACTCAGTCAAAGATGATTCCAAAAGTGCGGTTGCGGTCATCGGATATACGGTTCCCTATGCCATCGGCAACGTCCTGCTCACCGTCTGGGGGGCCTTGGTCGTAAACATGGTATAATCATTGACACGACATACCAGAACTGGATGGCCCAGAACAGGCAGACGCTTGCGAACCTTCCCCTAACCCTGGAGGTTGAACCGAGAACCTGTAAACCCTTACAATTTTTCATGCCTACGTGGGTACGTATGCCTCAAGTTCTACCCTTCGGAACTCGGCTTGACCGCCTTTTTTTCCGCATAGGTCAGGACCATGCCCCCGTCAAAGAGGAGGTCTCCGCCCACCAGGTATCTCCCGAACCTGGAAAACCCGAATAAGAACAGATTGGCCACCTCGATGGGCGACATCATCTCCTTGATGCGCGAGTCCCCCATCATGACGTCCCGGACCACCTCTTCCGGGGTGATGCCCCGCTGTTTGGCCTGGGCCGGGATCTGGTTCAGGGCCAGGGCGGTCTTGATGAAGCCGGTGCTTACGGTAAAAGACCGGATCTTTCCATCCCCCTCGGCCGATATGGACTGGCTCAATCCCCGCAGGCCGAACTTCATGATATTGTAGGCCGGCTTGTTCAGGGTGCAGATGTGCCCATGAATCGAGGCCATATTGCCGATGGCGCCGGTGCCGTCGCTGCTTCTTCTCATATGAGGAATGGTTAATTTGGAAAGATAAAAAGGGGCGCGGAGCATCAGTCGATGCATGAAGTCGTACTTTTCCATGGGGAAGTTGTCGATGGAATCGATGTGCTGGATCCCGGCGATATTCACCAGGTATTTGATGGTCCCGGCCTTGGCCGCCTCGGACACGGCACGCTCCATATCCTCGTCCTTCGTGAGATCGGTCTTGATGAACATCATCTTTCCCCCTATCTCATGAACCATCTCGACGGTCTTTTGGGCCTCCGCTTCGTTGACGTCCAGACCCACGGCGGTCAGGCCATTGGCCGCGGCGGCTACGGCCGTCGCACGCCCGATTCCCATGGCCGCACCGGTGACAATGCAGAGGTTGTCCGGGTTGAAGTTGGCGTCCTGAAGGACCAAGATCTCCTGCGGCGTTATCTTAGGTTCCGTAATATCCATAGCTCCACCTCTTTTCTTGAAGAGTTGATAACAACTCCGACCCTATCGCTTCTGGCTGCGGTTTTACTGCTACGGTCCCGTTGTGTCAACAAGAAATTAGGAGGAAGCGCGTAGGTATGGGTTGAGAAGCCGCTCAATGGGCGGTCTGTCATGATGCCGAAAAAACAATCCCCTGGGTCCCTTTTATCCTATGTCCCATTGAATCATATCGCGGATGTCGTCCCAGCCCTCGACGGTCAGAAAAGGGTGGTCCTGCCGGTTCCAGGGCTGATCAAAGACAATCGGCGTCACCGGGCTTTCCTGAATCAGATAGCAGGTCTCAAGGCGATCCTCCACAAAATACCGGATCCCATGTTTCAAAAGGACGGGCAGCTTGTCCTCGTGGGTGCCCGTGGCCTCAAGTCGGATAGGGTCCCCCTTATCGAACGGCAGTGTCTTCCGAACCCACTCCAGGATGGCGTCCCGGTTGGTCCTTGCCGTTACAAGACAGAGCGGCCCGAAACAGGAGAGACGCCGCAGCACATCTGCTGCGCCCCTAACCGGAGCAATGCCGATCCCCACCGGATCTTCCAGTATTCGTTCAATGATGGCGTCGCTCGTTTCATCATCAATATCGATTACCTTTCTGAAGTCATAATCGGTGATGGCCTCGTATTCGATCTCCACCCCATACGATTCACGGGCCGTTCTCACAAACGCCCTGAAGGTATCGGCAATGACCCCGTCAATATCAAAGGCCAGCTCGGCCGGCCGTATCTTTTCCTTGTTTGTCTTCATGTAAACCGTCCTTAATACATAATCA
>JAUPKI010000379.1 GCA_030837545.1 Thermodesulfobacteriota bacterium
ACGAACTGGCGAAGCATTGTTTCGCCGACCTGAGGCCCGGGTTTGTCAAAGCGGTGGGGGTTGGCGATATTGTTGTGGGTGGAGTCAATTTTGGGTGCGGTTCTTCCAGAGAACATGCCCCGTGGGCCATGAAGGCGGCCGGGGTCGGCGGCGTCATCGCAAAAACCTTTGCCAGGATATTTTACCGGAATGCCTTCAATATCGGTTTCCCCATCCTAGAATCCGAAGCAGCGGCCGATGCCCTCACGGAAGGAGATCGGGTCTCTATTGATCTTACAACAGGGACGATCGTCGATCGGTCTCATGGAAGACAATTTTTTGCAAGACCGATCCCTGATTTCATGCAGGCGATCCTCAGGGCGGGCGGCCTTGTCGACTATCTAAAGGAATCTCGATGCGCATCCGGCGATCGGACGAGCGCCTGGTCTCTATAAGGATGGCGCGTTGCCAAACAAACTGGGAAAGAGGGGTTATGAAAAAAACCTATCAGATTGCGGTCATTCCGGGCGACGGCACCGGCCCGGAGGTGGTGGCCGAGGGGATAAAGGCCCTGACGGCCGTGTGCAGGACATCAGATGTTGATGTCCAGTTCAAGACCTTTGACATCGGCGGCGATCGGTATCTCAGGGAGGGTGTGTTGGTGGCCGATGACGAGATCCGCCAGTTGAAAGCCATGGACGCCATTTTCCTGGGGGCCATCGGTCATCCGGAGGTCAGGCCCGGGATCCTGGAAAGGGAGATCCTCCTGAGACTGCGCTTCGATCTGGACCTCTATATCAATCTCCGGCCGGTTGCCCTGTTTGAGGGCGTTGACACGCCGCTCAAAGGGAAAGGCCCTGGGGATATCGACTTTGTGGTCATCCGAGAGAATTCCGAAGGGATGTATGCGGGCGGCGGCGGATTTTTCAAAAAAGGGACCCCAGACGAAATCGCCATTCAGGAGTCGGTCAATACCCGCAAGGGGGTGGAGCGGTGCATCCGGTACGCCTTTGACCATTGTCGGAAGCGGGATGGGAAAAAGCGCCTTACCCTCTGCGCCAAGACCAATGTGCTCATCTACGAATCCGACCTCTGGCGCCGGGTCTTTGACGAGGTCGCGAAGGGATACCCGGATATCAGCGTCAATTACCAGCATGTGGACGCCCTCTGCATGTGGATGATCAAGAACCCGGAGCAGTTCGATGTGATCGTCACCGGCAACCTGTTCGGCGATATCATCACGGACATCGGCGCCATCATCCAGGGGGGTCTGGGGATTGCGGCAGGCGGGAACATCAACCCCGAAGGGACCGCCATGTTCGAGCCGATCGGCGGTTCGGCCCCCAAGTACGCGGGGCTGGGGCAGATCAATCCGTTAGTCGCCATCTGTGCGGCACAAATGATGCTCGCACACTTAGGTGAAAAAGAGGCCGCGAAAAGGCTTCTCGCAGCCATCAAACAGGTGGTCAAGGAAAAAATCGCCAGCCTCGATGCCGGCAAGATGGGCTATTCCACCAGCGAGGTGGGGGACCTGGTCGTAGGCTGTCTGTCCTGACATGGGGGATCGGATTCCGGACGATCAAACACAGGCGAGTCTGATCAGACCCGCTGATTGCCGGACTCCCTCCTCCCTAATTCGCTATAAAAGCCTGCACATTTGACTGATCCCTATCTCAACCCGCTCAGCGGCACTTATCAACCGTCTCAAAATTACTTGGACTTCCGTCATTCCGGCGAAAGCCGGAATCCAGCTTGCTTTTAGATGCCGCATGAAGTCCGACATTTCAAGACTGTAAATATGTAAAGGCGTCCCCTATTTTTCAGCCCAGTCCCTGATTACTTTCCGGATCTTTTGTTCTACTTTCTTTTCCACCTCATCCCACTCGTCCGAATCCTCGGTCTCGGCCCAGTTTTTCAATTCACGTTTGAGCTTGGCCTCCACCTTTTCCGCCACATCGTCCCATTCGCGCTCATCAGGGGTCTTGCGGGAGTATTTCCAGGATCCTCCCCAACCCCCGAGCCAACAGGCCATGCCGATCAGAAACCCCAGGTTGTAACCGGCGCCTGTATTATCCACCGAATACATCTTCACCTGTGAAAAGAGAGACACCACAAAGGTGATCCATGCGATGAAACCATGCCAGATCCCGGCAAAAAACCCTGCCGGGGCCTCGGTGGAATACGGACCCTGGGGGCCGGCTGCACAACCTAAGGCCGTGATCGCCAGGCATCCACACCCTATCAGCACCATATGTTTCCTTTTCATGATAGCACCCTCCCTTCTTGCCTGAAGTCCCTAAGAATATTTCGCACATACGAAACTTGATACTGGATACTCGATACTGGTTGCGGGTTCATTCGACGTTGGGCGTTCGATGTTGAATGTTGGATGTTCATCCTTTCCATTTCGGGGTTACTCCTGCCTGCCCGTCACGTTGTGGATTTTGATGGGTTGCCACCAATTTTACCCGATTTTACGCCAATGAAAATAAAGACGTCAATCCAAATCGGGCATACGATAGAACAAGAGGACGGGGGTATGCCGTGAGGCGAGTGCTATGTTCTTGGTTTTGATCCTACATTTTTCAGAGAAGACCGCAAGTAGCCTGATTGAAATATAGACCTTCCACCCGAGTTACAGAATTACAAATGGACCCCGCTGGCCGCGTAGGCCCAAGGAAACCTGGACATTGCCGGAATTCACACATAAAATGCCATAAAATGGGGAAAAAAAGGGCCCACCATGAAAACCGCAACCGTAGGGGATATCCAGAAAAGCTTTGCTAAAGTTTTAAAGGAGATTGGGGCCGGCGAGGAAATAACTGTCCTGAGAAGGGGTAAACCGGTTGCCGCATTCGGGCATTACCTGTCGCGTAAGGGTCCACAGGTTCTGGAGTGGCGGGCAGCAAAGAGCATCAGGCTGAGTTTTGGCCATGAAAGCACGGGGCCGCAGATCAGCGATGTTCCGGTTTACCTTCAATGCTGATCGGCAGGGAGCGTATGCGCATCCTGGTTCCGTCCATTACGACAACACAGCCTTTTTGCAGCTCCTCCTCGATAGCCTTCATGGGGGTCGGGACGCTCTTTAAAAATTCAATAACTGTCCTTTCAGGTGGTCTATGAAAAAGCTCCATACGGAAGGCACAAGGCGCAAGGTGTTAGGCGCAAGGATGATGGATGATGGCTTGTGGGTAACTGAAGGGCATCTTATTGAAACTCATGAGTCAAGGGGAATCAGACCATGCCCTCTCGCCCCTTGCCTCGAAACCCCAGGAGTATCATTCTTCGATGAAGGGTGGGGCAGATAGCCGATGAGAGCGAAGCTATCCAGCACATATCCCTTTGCCAAGCTTCCTGTCCTCCCGCTGCTTCTCGCGTTCTTTTTCTTTCATATATGCCTTCAATATGCCCGACCCCCTCAACATGCCCCTTGCGGCCCATATTGGATCAGCAGATTCCGGCACCATCAGAATGCCCTCCTCAATGGGAACCCAACGGATTTTCGTAGCAGGAACAATGGCATATTTGTCCCGAAGGCCCTTGGGGATCACAACCTGACCCTTTGATGTAACTTTTGATGAACAGGCTTCCATCGGCTCTTCTCCACACGACATCTTTTGTTTAAATCCCTTTATTGCATTCAGCGTAAAGGAAGAGTAAGATTCTGTCAATAACTATTTCTTACCGACATGGACGCCAGTGGGTGCATTTGTTGCAGAGGGAAAAGTCTATTCCGAATTTCTTCCAAATGGTAACAACTCAGGCCTGCTTGAAGCCAGAACAACGCAGGGCCACGGCCCGG
>JAUPKI010000380.1 GCA_030837545.1 Thermodesulfobacteriota bacterium
CATGGACACCCTCTTCAAAGACCCGGCCACCGGCAAACTGATGGAAAGGGTCGATGTCGTCGACACCCGCGCGAACCGGGTGCTGGGCTCCCTTGAGGGCATCCGTTCCCTGGATTGCCTGAAACTCGGCAACCACACCCTGGACACGGATCTCTACGAGCTGACCATGGCGGCAGGATATTTCGCGTCCGGAAAAGGGAAACAGCGAGCCTGTTTTGACCTCTACTATCGCCAGAATCCGGATGGCGGCGGGTTTTGCGTATTCGCCGGTCTGGAGAGCGCGATTCGCTACATCAACCATCTCAAGATCTACCCGGATGACCTGGATTATCTGGCCGGCCTTGGGATCTTCACCCGGGAAGCCCTGGAGAAATTATCGGAAGGAATTCGGTTTAGGGGCGACATGTGGGCCGTGCCCGAGGGCACCGTCGTGTTTCCCAATGAACCCCTGATCAGGGTGATAGGACCCATTGCCGAAGCCCAGATTCTCGAAACCACCCTGCTGGCCATTGTGGGGCACCAGACCCTCATTGCCACCAAGGCGGCGCGTTTGAATCTCGCCACCCGGGGAGCACCGGTGGTGGATTTCGGCACCCGCCGCGCCCACGGCGTGGAAGCAGCCCTCTACGGCGCCCGGGCGGCGTATATCGGCGGCTGCGAAGGGACATCAAATGTGATGGCCGGCAAGCTCTTCGGGATCCCGGTGAGAGGTACCCATGCCCATAGCTGGGTTGAGAGCTTTGATGAGGAGATCGAATCCTTCGAGGCTTTTGCAGAGGCTTTCCCTGACAACTGCGTTTTCCTCGTGGACACGTACGAGGTGGTGGAAGGCGTCCGCAACGCCGTCCGGGTGGCGGAAGAGATGCGCAAGGTGGGCAAGGCCCTCAAAGGGATCCGCATTGACAGCGGAGACCTCGCCTATTACTCCAAAGTCGCTCGCGACATGCTGGACGGGGCGGGTTTCCCTGAAGTGAGGATTCTGGCGAGCAGCGACCTGGATGAATGGCTCATTCAAACCCTCCGGGATCAGGGGGCTCGCATCGATATCTGGTGCGTGGGCACCAAGTTGATGACGTCCTATCAGACTCCTGCGCTGGGAGCGGTATACAAGCTCATGGCTGCGGACAGCGGGGACGGGAATCTCATCCCCAAAATCAAAATATCCCAGAATCCTGAAAAGGTGACCAATCCGGGAGTCAAGAAAATCGTCCGGTTCTACAACCTCAAAGGCCGAATGATGGGAGATCTTCTGACCGGCGTGGACGAAAAGATCCCTCAAGGCGTTCCGGTTGTCGCTCATCACCCTATGTATGACTACCTGAAAAAGACGTACAAGCCTCCCTACTATGCCAAGGAGATCATGATTCCTGTTTTCGAGAAGGGGAGACAGGTCTATGACCCGCCTCCTCTCAAGCAGGTCAAGGCGCATGCGGAGGGGGAACTGGGAAGCCTGGAGGCGGAAACCAAACGCTTCATCAATCCCCACATCTACAAAGTCTCGCTTTCGGACACCCTCTACGATGTCAAGAAGCGGCTCCTCACCTCACACCAACTCAACCGGGCGCATGTGTCTAAGGGGACATCCAGAAAGCGCCAGCCCGCTCGCTCTGGCCCCGAGCTATGCCTCGACGACCAGTGATGGCGTGGGGAAGCGTTAACAGTGGGGTTTGGGGGGGGCGACGGTAATACTTTTATGCGTTTCTCGTTTCAGGCGCCTACAATGCCGGCGTCTTGTATAAGAGCACACGCAATCCCTGGCACCTGAAGAGCTAAGGGGATCACCTGGACCGGGCCGCGAAATGGTATGGAGACGCCTGTGCGGTAGTTGGGGAGGTGGAGGGACAAAACGACAGGCCGGCCATGAGCAGCGAGCGTCGCTGGATGCGAAAATCCCGAAAGAGTGGCTAAGCTCCTGATAAGTATCCAGGGTGCAGGGGCGAGGCACAGGAAGTGATGGAAGGATTCGGATTGTTGACCCCGCTTGTGAGCGGAAACGTTATAAGGCCATGGGTTAGAGAGCATGAAATCAGTTTCCAAAGAAGTCCTGTTGCTGACGCAAGAACTGCTGCGCTTCAATACAATTAACCCGCCCGGGCAGGAGAAGGCGTGTGCGGATTTCCTTGCAGATCGCCTTGAAGGATCTGGCTTCGAGGTCGAAGCCTATGAGTTCAGCCCCGGAAGGCCAAACCTGATTGCTCGTCTTAGGGGATCGGGCGATGAGCTGCCGCTCTGTTATGCGATGCATATGGACACTGTCCCGCTGGGTGATTCGCAATGGACCCGGGATCCGTTCTCCGGGGAGTTCGATGGCGACAGGCTCTATGGTCGCGGGGCATCGGATATGAAGGGCGGAATCGCCGCTTGCGTGGTGAGTGCAATAGAAATGGCCAAGTATCCCAATCGCAAGGCGGATATCCTTCTCGTGATAACGGCAGGCGAAGAAACGGGCTGTGAAGGCGCGGCGTATGTGGCATCGTTGAATGGCGTGCTTGGAGATGCCGGCGGCCTCATTATTGCCGAACCGACTTCAAACAGGCTTTTCGCAGGCCACAAAGGAGTTTTGTGGCTCGAACTGAAAACCAGGGGTCTTGCAGCGCACGGATCCATGCCCGCGGAGGGCAAAAATGCCATATATCCCGCTGCTGGGGCTGTACTCAAGCTGAGAGGAGTTGACCTGGGTTATCCGCCCCATCCGGTTCTGGGTACCGCTACACTGAATGTGGGGACGATTGCCGGCGGAACCAAGATCAATATGGTTCCGGATCAAGCTGTGATTCACGTCGACATTCGTACGGTTCCGGGGAGGACCTCAGATGAGACCATTAGCCATCTCAAGAACATTCTGGGACCGGGCGTCGAGATGAATACCCTATTGGATTTTGATGCAGTCGCTACTGATCCTGACAACGAATGGATTCAAGAGGTGTCTGCGGTCTTATCGAACTATTCCGGTGAAACTGCCCCACCGAAAGGTCTGCCCTACTTCACGGATGCCGCCCTGCTGACTCCGGCATTTAACTCAGCTCCGACGATCATACTTGGACCCGGCGAACCTGAACTGGCTCACAAGACGGACGAATTTTGTCTTGTCCCGAGGCTTTCGGAGGCGGTTGAGATCTATACGGAGATTTCTCGGCGTTGGTGCAAGGTTTCAGATCTGTAAAGGAGAATCAATTTGAAAATCTCGCTGATTGAGCTCTACCATGTGAGCGTGCCTCTGGCGGCAACCTTCTGGCCGACCTGGATCCCGGGCTATCCCCAGACCCACAACCGCTTTACCCTGATCCGCCTGGTGACCGACAACGGCATCGATGGATGGTCGGCCGGCTCGGCCATGGGAAAGGAGCGCCAGAGTCTGGGCGATCTTCTCGGCGGCTACCTCATGGGAGCCGATCCTTCCGGATGCCAACGGGATGCTGCAACTCTTTACCCGGCCCGGGCTGGGATTTGAAATCGACCAGGGGCTGCTCAAAAAATATGGCCGGCGCTTTTTCAAGCTCACCGAGACGCGGCTCAAGTTTAAAGTGATCCGGGAAAAGGGGTTGAGGGCGGCCCTGGCCCTTAAGAAACGCAAGGAGACGGCGCGCTGAAACCAGGGAACCGGTTTTTTCACCGACCAGCGAGGGGGCTCAGCGTGTCCAACGCCGCAGCCAGGATGGCGTGGGGCCCGCTCTCGTTGAACAGATAGACCTTGGTCAGGCCAAGAGGGATGCCCATGCAAAATTGCATTTCTTTTTCTTTTCGGGTATGAGATATAGGATTTGTGATTGTCGATTTGTGATTGTTGATTGAATAACTCCTTGAAAACAAGATGATGCATGCCCGGAACCCAAAAGCCTTTTTCCTGAAGGCTATGGCAACCTCATGGCGAGACAATCAAGAATAGACGCACCAGGAGCGTTGCACCGCAGCATCTCTCGTGGGAGAAAACGGTATCGGGTAAAAGCGCGCAGCGTTTTGGCATACTGGGCGCTCCATGAGTCTGGCATGTCGGTGACGGACGTGGGCTTGAAACTGGGTCTGAGCCAATCCGTTACCGGCCGAACGGTTCAGCGGGGGCGAGGTATTGCAGAAGCAACCGAGCTTAATCTGGAGATCGCCAATAAATGCATGGGCTTCCCCTTTGGCCCGGGGCATTTTTACCCCGGCTCACAACACCCCCTGTTTTCAATTAAAACAAAGGAGAATTCTCAATGGCATATAGAGAAATTTTGAAAAATGGCGTAAAGACATTTGAAGATTTGGAGAAATGGCTAATTGGGCGGAAGGCGAAAGTGGATCCCCGACTTAGGGATGTCATTGCCAAATACCCCATGAGGGTTAATACGTATTACCTCAGTCTCATCCAAAAGATGAATGACGGCATCTGGAAACAGGCAATTCCCGATGTTGAGGAACTTGTGCATTATATGGATTTGTCGGAAGATCCTCTCGACGAGGAAGGAGATATTCCGCTGGGTGGTCCAAGAACCATTATCCACAGATATCCTGACAGGGTTCTATTGTTTGTTTCAAACGAATGTTCAATGTATTGCAGATTCTGCACGAGAAAACGAAAAGTCGGCGATGACCGAAAAAATCCGTCATTAGAGGAAATAAATAAGGGAATTGCATACATTGCATCTCATGAGGATATTAGAGACGTATTGATATCCGGTGGGGATCCGTTGCTGATTCCAACCAAGAAACTTGATGAGATCATCGGAAAGCTAAGAGAAATCAAACACCTTGATTTATTCAGAATCGGCACGAGAGTTCCATGCGTCTGGCCGCAAAAAATCATTGAAGACACAGAATTGATTGATATGCTGAAAAAGCATACGCCTCGGTCGCTGAAAGATCCGCAGTTCTTTATAAACACCCATTTCAATCATCCCAATGAAATAACCGACCAGAGTTATCAAGCCATTAAAATTTTAAGGGATCTGGGCATTCCAATAGCAAACCAAAGCGTGTTGCTGAAGGGGGTTAACGATGATACGCATGTCATGAGAGACCTGGTACATGGCCTCGGTAGAATGGGCGTAAGACCGTACTATCTGTATTACGCCGATCTTGTTGAGGGAACGGGTCATTTCAGAACGGAAATCTACAAAGGAAAAGAAATCTGCAGAGACCTCTGCGGAGCCACCACAGGTTTCCTTCGGCCTACCTATGTCGTAGATGCGCAAAGTGGACGAGGTAAAGTTCCGGTAGATCTCGGATATTCGGATGGAATCAGCGAAAATAGAAAAGGAGGAGTTCTGACTTCGGCAATTGGATTGGGAAAAGTCTATGTAAACGATCCGATCGAAAGGATAGAAGGAAAACCGACAAGACACAATCCGAATAGGAAATGAGGAAGGGGGGCGTCCAAGCGGTGCTGCGCAGAAAGTGTTTGCCGAAGCTGATCGGATGCTGAAATGACTGTGGTTATTTTTGATCCTGAAGCCCAGGATGAGTTTTAGCGGCTATGCGATAGGGAACTCATGGAAATTCGGGTCGATTGCTACTCAGGATACAGAGGCGAAGAGACCCCTCGGCGGTTTTGGCTGGATGAGCGACGGATCGAAATCAGAGAAGTCATTGACCGGTGGCTCGATCCGGAACGTCGCTATTTTAAGGTGATGGGCGACGATGGCGCGACATACATCCTTCGGCATGATTCGGAAACCTGTGCGTGGGAGCTTACCTTCTTCCGTGAAACGTGATACTCGTTGTAGCGAAGCGGAAATCCCGTCTTCAGCGGGACTGGATGCTGGATACTGGATAATAGGGCTTGTTGAGTTTACTGAGTTTGTTGGGTTCATTGGGTTTCTTGGGCTTTGAGCTTTGAACTTTCAGCTTTGAGATCCTTGCCTCCTTTATAACTTTAGGCATTTTAGCTGCGGCTCACTTCATGCACTTTTCTTGCCGTGACAGGTCGATGCGCTTGCGAATCGTGCCGACCCGAACCTGTGTGTTGATTACATAGGCGGACTCAGTCTGCTTGGGCCAGGGCTTCGGATCCCATTCCACGGCCTTGACCCTGGTCACAGTCCGCTCAATGTCGCCTTGCTCCTTTTCCAGAAACCCCTCCACCATGGCAAGAAACCGGGGGGCCTGCTCAAGGGAGAGATGCATATGTGCATGGGCGTCCGGGCCTGTAAACACGAGCCCGTGTCCCTGGCAGAGAACATCGGGGTCCAACTGAGCCAGACCCCTAAGGGATCTGACATAGGCATCATAATCCACCAAGAACTCGGTTAAAATATAGCCCGACCCGTCGTCGCAGCCCACTGCCTCCGAGGCGATCAGAATCCTTTTTTCAGGGACCCAGTAACTCATGAAATCCCAGGTGTGCCCAGGGGTATTCATGACCTTCAAGTGGCAGTTTGAATCGAGTTCGATCGTCTCGCCGCCGCTCAGTTTTAGATCCAGATCAAAGGGCTCGAATGGACCATGATAGATCGATTCACCGCTCAAGGGTCCCAAGGATTGGCCCGCCTCTTGGTTCAGGGTGCGGATCAATTCAATGGCATTATCCCGTTGAAGAATCTCCTGGGTCCGCTCTGAACCGGCGACCTTCATGTCCGGGAACAGGGCCTTGATATAAGCCGCGGCGCCGATGTGATCAAAGTGAGAATGGGTGAGGAAGAGATAGCCCGGCGCCCGGTTTCCCAGGACCCTCCGAATATCCACCGCATAATTGAGGCACAGGCCCGTGAGCCCCGCATCAAAGAGGACCGGGACAGGCCCGTCCATCAGATAGATGGGGAATGGCGCATTTCCCACCACATAAAAGCCGTCGACAACTTTTCCTGTCTGGATATATTTCATTGAGATAAATTATTCCTGCCTTTTTCTCTTGCAGATTTTAGAGGGATACTTGCTATGATTTCACCCAAATGTCAAGGGCTATCCCACAGACCCGTAAGGAGCATGTCGGTGTCATGCCGATGTTTTTTAGCATTGGAAACGGATATGGATTGAAGCCCGCGGGTGGGGTAACAGAAATCGCTTGACAAAGTTAGTGACATTTACTAACAGAAATAACCTCCTGAAATAATATCAGGATATCTCTGAAAGAGCTATGTAAGGTAAATGAACATAACCCCCCATATGCGGAAAGGCGGATCTGCAGGGCCTCAGGCGGCCATGGGAGGGAGAAAGGGGGGACAAGGAGATCATGGGTGACGCGACAGGTTCAGGCAGGTCTGGTGGCGTCGCACCGTCCTTTCCCCCGGGTAGGATAAAAATCGCGGAAGCCTTGCGGTTATTGCTGGAGAATAAGGATTTCGGCTCCATTACAACGGCCGAGATCGCCCGGACGGCCGGAGTGACAGAGGCGCTTATCTACAAGTATTTCAAAGACAAGAGGGACCTCCTTTACGAGGTGCTCAGTGAATACCTGAAGCACTACGATACCCGTTTTGAGATCGACCTGAAGGGGATCAGGGGGGCCTTGAACCGGCTGCGGAAGCTAATCTGGTCTCACATCAATGTGTATGCCACAGACCGGGTCTTTGCCAAGATCCTCCTCATCGACGTGAGGAGCTTTTCAGACTACTATACAAGCAGGCCTTATGAACTGGTCAAAAAATACAGCAAGATCATGCTGGGGGTCATCGAGGATGGGGTCGCCGACGGAGAGATCCGGGAGAATATCTCCCCCCGCATTATGCGGCAGGCGATTCTGGGCGCCCTTGAAAACGTGTGCCTGACCGGGGTGGTCTTTGACCGTGAGATCTCGACTGACGAACTGACAGAAAGCCTCTGCAATCTTCTGTTCAGCGGGATCG
>JAUPKI010000381.1 GCA_030837545.1 Thermodesulfobacteriota bacterium
ACATCCTGAGGAACGGCACATGACATCGCCCCCTGTAAAATCAGATCCCGATGGTTGTGATCCTGTCGCGCTTGTCCGTGGAAAAGAGGCGGGTCAACCCCTGCGCGTGGCCATCGTCGGAGGAGGAAAGGCGTGCTACGAGCTGCTCAAGGTCCTGAATGCGAACCGGCTGTCGCGGCTGAAGATGGGTATCCTGGGAGTCGCCGATACCAATCCGGATGCCCCCGGCATTCGCTACGCACGGGAGCTGGGCCTTTTTACAACAAACGATATCCGTCATCTCTCGGGCCTGGAAGGACTCAACCTCGTCATTGAATTAACCGGATCGGCTGCTGTCAGAGAAGAGATCTTCAGGATAATGCCCCCCGACATCTCCATCATGGACCACATGGGCAGCAGGTTGCTCTGGGATATCGTCCAGATAGAGATCGAGAAGTTTGAATTAGAGAGAAGACATGAGAAAGAAGAGGAGAGGGAAAGGAGGTATTCTCAGATCATACTCGATTCACTCCCCTACCGGATCATGGTGGTCAATATGGACATGACAGTGGAAAGGGTCAACCAGACCTTTCTCCAGGAATTTCATCTCACCCAGGAGGACTTCCTGGGAAGGCATTGCTATGAGGTGCGCTATGGCATTGAACGACCCTGTGGAGAAATGGGGAATCCCTGCTATCTCCAGGATCTGAAAGAAATGAAAGAAAATAAGCTTATCAGCACCATTCGGGAATTCCGAAGCAAGAACGGAGAAGAATATTTTGATGTCATTACTACATCCCCCATCTACAATGAACAGGGGGAGATGGTCCAGTTGCTGGAGGCATCCAGGGACGTCACTCAGCGGATCCGGTTGGAGCGAGAGGCACAGAAGTCCAATATCTTTTTTCAGAATGTCATCCAGAGTGCGGTCGATGGCATCGTTGTGGTCGATACCAGGGGAAACGTTCTCATCTTTAATGAGGGAATGGAGAACCTCACCGGATATACTCGGAAGGAAATCATGGAAGAAGGTCATTTAAGCAGCTTTTACAACATCGATGTCGCCAAGGAAAACATGAAAAAGATGCGGAGCAACCAGTACGGTCCCCTGGGCAAACTGAACCCGACCAGCATGTCCATTACGACCAAGCACGGAGAAGAGATTCCCGTCACCCTTTCCGCCTCGATTATCACCATTGATGGAAAGGAGGTGGGGAGCGTCGGCGTATTTACGGATATGCGGGAGGTCCTCAAGATGCGAAAGGACCTGGAGGAGGCCCATCTCCAACTGGTCCAGTCGGAAAAGATCGCGTCTGTGGGGCGGATGGCGGCAGGGGTTGCCCACGAAATCAATAACCCGTTAGCCGGGGTCCTGATTTATGCAGAGTTGCTCAAGGAAAAGCTCTCGGAAGATCCCCAAGGCCAGAGCGATATCCAGGAGGTGATTGATCAGACCCTCCGCTGCAAGAAAATCGTCGCTGAGCTGCTGGAATTCAGCAGACAGTCGATCGGACAGACATCTTCATTCAGCCTGGAATATCTCATTGGTCAGTGTCTGAATCTCCTGGTGAACCAGGCCTTCTTTCATAACATCCGGATCGCCACGGAGATCGAACCGGATATGCCGGAAATGGCGGGCGATCTCGGTCAACTGCAACAGGTTTTCACCAATCTCTTTATCAACGCGGCCGATGCCATGGAGGGAAAGGGTCTGTTGACGGTTACTGCCGGCTACCAGCCTGAGCGTTCGAGGTTCGTTATCAAGGTTTCCGATACCGGCCCCGGAATCCCGGTCGAGTTAAGAGACAAGATATTCGACATCTTCTTTACGACCAAACCTGTCGGCAAGGGGACCGGACTCGGTCTGAGCATTACCCAAAATATCGTTCAACTTCACGGGGGAACGATTTCCATCGAGTCTCCACCCGGCGGGGGAACCACCTTCCTCATCGAACTCCCCTTGGAATATATGGAGGCCCCAACAGCCGAACCTGTTTTTGTGGGATTGGATGAATCATGAACAAGACAATCAATATCCTGGTGGTGGACGATGAAAAGGCGATCAGGGACGGGTGTCATCGGGTCCTGACCGGGAAGGGCTATGCGGTTGTCACCGCTGAAAATGGGAAGATCGCCCTGGATATCCTTTTGAAAGAGGCGATCGACATCATCCTTCTCGATCTCAAGATGCCGGTCATGGGGGGCGAAGAGATCCTTGGAATCGTTCGCAAGACATACCCGGACATCCCGGTGATCATCATCACAGGGCACGGGACCGTGGACACGGCGGTGGTATGCATGAAAAGCGGGGCCTATGATTTCATTACCAAGCCCTTCCAGATCGACCAGTTTCTCCTCACGATTACACGGGCCGCTGAAAAGAGACGGCTGGAGCAGAAGGCCATCCAGTTGAAAGAGGAGAACATGCGGAACCTCTATGATCTCAATCTGGAAAAAAGCCGCCTCAAGGCCATCATCAACCGGATGGCCAACGGCGTTATGGTGACTAACCGCAACCTGGAGGTGGTCCTCCACAATCCGGCCCTGATGCGCCTGATGGAGATGTCCACGGAGATCGAAAATCCCGCCCCCATCTCCAGGATCACGGATGAAAGGTCCCTCATCGACACGCTGAAGCAGATTCTGACCGGAGAATTCCCTGAAGAGGAGTCCATCTCGCAGGAAATCGAGGCGGGAAAGAGGACCTTGAGGGCCATTTCCGCACCGGCCTTAGGGCCGGACAAGAACATCGCCGGAACGGTCACGGTCCTGGAAGACATTACCGCCTACAAACAGCTTGACCAAATGAAATCCGACTTTGTCAATATGGTGGCGCACGAACTCCGCAGTCCCCTTGTCTCCATCCGTCAGATCAACAGCGTCCTGATAGAAGGGCTGGCAGGGCCCCTGGCTGAGAAACAGCAGGAATTCGTCAAGAGGGGGATGAACAAAATCGATTCCCTCCTTGAACTAATTAATGACCTCCTGGATGTGGCCCGGATCGAGGCCGGGAAGATGGTCCAGCACCGGGTCCCCACCGACATGGGCCGTATCATAGAGGAGACCGTGGCCCTGATGGGGCCGAGGGCCCAGGAACAGGGGATCCATCTCACCCATTCGTGCGAGGGGTTGAAGCCGGTCCTGGCCGACCCCAAAAACATGGAAGAGGTCATCAACAACCTGGTCAGCAATGCCGTCAACTATTCTCCCGAAGGGGGCCTGGTAATGATCATTGCCCGGGGCCTAGCCGAATACATGGAAATCAAGGTCGAGGATACGGGCGTGGGGATATCCCCCGAAGAACTTCCCAAGATCTTCGATAAGTTCTACCGGGTCAAACACCCCAAGACCCGCCAGGTGATGGGCACAGGGCTCGGCCTGGCCATTGTCAAGGGCGTGGTCGAGGCCCATCATGGCACCATCGACGTGGAAAGCGTTGTGGACAGGGGAACCACCTTCAGGGTCCTCCTCCCCATGATTGTGTGATACTGGATGCTGGATGCTCGATGCGGGATCCTGGATACCTGATGCTGGAATGCTGAAAACTGATTATTGGTTGCTTTCAGCTTTCAGCTCGACGGTGGTTTTTGCTCCTTAACTTGAGGCACTTGTAACTTTAGGCACTCCAAACTCCAAACTTTAGGCACTTCACTCACTTTAGCTCACTTTAGTCACTTTAGTCACTTACAACTGCATCCCATGACAGACACCCGAGATATCCATCAGGTGCTGGTCGTCGATGACGAAGCCGTGGTGCGAAACGGCATCTGCAGGGCGCTCAGCGAAAAGGGAATAGGGTCAAAGGCGGTTGCCAGCGGTCAGGAGGCCCTGGATTATCTCAAGACCCGGGCCATAGAGCTGGTGCTGTTAGACATCCGGATGCCGGATATGGACGGCATGGCCGTCCTCAAACAGATCCGCGCCACGTACCCCGACACAGATGTGATTATGATCACGGGCTATCCAGCCATCGACTCGGCGGTCCGCTGCACCAAGTTAGGGGCGCTGGACTATCTGGTTAAACCCTTCCGCCTGGATGATCTTGAGGCAGCCCTCCAGAAGGCCAACCTAAGTCGTGTCTCGTCCCAGAAATACGCCATTGCCAATCACGGCCTCAAGATAGACTCAGAAGAGCATCTTATTATCGGCCAGAGCCGCCCCATGAAGCGGATATTTGACAAAATCCTCAAGGTGGCGCCCACCGACAGCACAGTTCTCATCACGGGCGAAAGCGGGACAGGCAAGGAACTGGTAGCCCAGGCCATCCACGCCAAGAGCCTTCGCAAAAACCAGGAATTCGTGGCCGTCGACTGCTCTTCCCTCGTGGAAACCCTCCTTGAAAGCGAGTTGTTCGGACATGTCAAAGGCTCTTTCACCGGGGCCCACCAGACCAAACACGGTTTCTTTGAACTGGCCAATCACGGCACCTTTTTCTTTGATGAGATTTCGAACCTGACCCTCAACATCCAGGCCAAACTCCTCAGGGTCATTCAGGAGCGGGAGTTTATGAAGGTCGGCGATCAACGGAAGATCAATCTCGACATACGGATCATCTCGGCCTCCAACAGCGAGCTTACAGAATCGATCCGGAAGGAGACCTTCAGGGAGGATCTGTATTACCGGCTGAGCGTCGTGCCGA
>JAUPKI010000382.1 GCA_030837545.1 Thermodesulfobacteriota bacterium
CCCCTTGAGGGGCTTTTCTTTCTCAAACCGTTCTCTGATGATTTTGAGTACAGCCATGCACATCCCGGCCCATTCAATTCTCAGGCGGCCTTTTGCCGCCAACCCGATAACCTTGATATCATAATCCATCTCTATTAACCTCACTTACGCATTGCTTTGATTTGCAGGCGCCTTCCATAAACGATATATTCAGAAAATTCCTTGCCCGATCCTCTATTTTACCGCTTTCTTGAGGGCTTCGATCGCGTCTGTTTTTTCCCAGGTAAACTCGGGTTTCTCCCGACCGAAGTGACCGTAGTTGGTGGTCTTGGCGTAAATCGGTTTGAGCAGGTCGAGACGCTCGATGATCGCCGCAGGTCTCAGATCAAACTCCTTTTTGACAATTTGTGTCAATTCACTGCTGGGAAGGACCCCCGTGCTGTAGGCCCCGACCATCACGGAAACGGGTTGGGCCCGTCCGATGGTATAGGCCACCTGGATTTCGCATCTTTCCGCCAATCCTGCCGCCACAATATTCTTCGCAATATACCGGCACATATAGGAGGCGCTTCGGTCCACCTTGGAGGGGTCCTTCCCGGAAAAGGCCCCGCCGCCGTGATAGCCGAATCCGCCATAGGTGTCCATAATGATCTTCCGGCCGGTGAGACCGCAATCTCCCATGGGGCCTCCCACCACAAACCGGCCCGTGGTGTTGATGAAATACTCGGTTTCCTTATCCAACATCTCAGCAGGGATCACCTCGTGGATCACCTTTTCAATGATGGCTTCGCGAAGGGTTTCGTAATCCACATCCGGATTGTGCTGGGCCGCGATGACGACCGAATGAATTACAGAGGGCTTTCCGTCTTTGTATTCAACGGTGACCTGGGATTTCCCGTCAGGTCTCAGCCAGGGGAGTTGCCCGGATTTCCGCACGTGGGCCAGTCTCCTGGTCAGGCCATGGGCGAGATATATCGGCATGGGCATGAGCGGCTTGGTTTCGGTGCAGGCGTAGCCGAACATGAGGCCCTGGTCGCCCGCCCCCTGCTCTTTGAAAAGGCCTGTCCCGTCCACCCCCATGGCAATATCCGGGGACTGCTTGTCAATGGTGGAGAGGACCGCGCACGTTTCCCAGTCGAACCCCATGGAGGAGTTTTTGTAACCGATGTCCTTGATGGTATTTCTCACGACCTCCGGCATATCCACATAGGCGGATGTGGTGATCTCGCCTGAGATCATGGCCATGCCGGTGGTCACCAGGGTTTCGCACGCCACCCTTGCCTTGAGGTCCTGTTCGAAGATGGCATCGAGGATGCGGTCGGATATCTGATCGGCAACCTTGTCGGGATGCCCCTCGGTGACCGACTCGGAGGTGAACAAAAAGTTAGATGGTTTCATTGAAATCTCCTTTCATAAATAGATACGTACATACGCGTACAAGTTCGAGCGCTGGCGAGTCACGCCAAAGGCGTGATTCGGAATAGTTTACCATGAAAATACCTTTTCAACCACACGAATGACACGAATAGACATACGGCCTGTTTTCCCTGTGAGAGAGGCTTCCAGCCTCGATCCTCGCGGCGAGGACGCCGCTCACACAGGGGATTTTCATCCCCAGGGGCGACAAAGCGTTCATCATGGGCATTTACATGACGAACGAGGTGCGTGATGACAGCCGGCAACCCGAAACGATAAACAGGTCTTTTACACACGCGCCCTATTGGTCTGAGGCCTTTCGAAGGAGGCAGTTATCGATGAGCCGGGTCTTTCCCACTCGAACGGCCAGGGCCAACAGGGTCTCTTCTTCGAGCGCATCCAGGGTCTCCAACGTGACCGGGTCGCATAGGGCAACATAATCGATGTCGGTAAAGGGATGACTCAGGATAAGAGACCTGACCGCATCCGTAATGGTCTTTGCCCTGCGCTCACCGGTCCGGAGTAATTCGTTGGCGAGATCGATGGATTTTTTCAGGCCGAGCGCCGAGCGCCTCTCTTCGGGACTGAGATAGCTGTTCCGGGAACTCATGGCCAATCCATCCGGTTCGCGCACCGTGGGAACCCCTAATATTCGAATGTCCATGTTGAGGTCCATGACCATCCGGCTGATGACGGCCAACTGTTGGTAGTCCTTCTGCCCGAAAACCGCCAGATGGGGTCTGGTGATGTTGAACAGCTTGGCCACGACCGTGGCAACCCCGTCAAAATGCCCGGGTCTCGACAGGCCGCAGAGGTGGTGTGGAAGGTCTTCGACCTGAACCCGGGTCTGGAAGCGATCCGGATACATCTCCTCAGCCGATGGCATAAAAACGACATCGACCCCGACGCTGCGGGCCTTCTGGAGATCGCCTTTCGTGTCCCTTGGATACCGGTCGACGTCCTCGCCCGGGCCAAATTGTGTAGGATTGACAAAGATGCTGATGATCAGTTCATCCGCGTGTTGTTTTCCTGCCCGCATCAGTTCAAGGTGGCCCTCGTGGAGAAACCCCATAGTCGGGACCAGGGCGATCGTTCGCCCGGCCGCGCGCAGCTTATCGGATCTCTCCTGCATTTCCTGAATCGTCGCTATCACATCCATGCAAGACCTCGAAAAAGGCGCAACAGAGCCGCCTTCTGCAAGAAAATTTGAGCTTATATCAGTCTGTTTCGCGCTTGTCAACTGCAAGGATCGACGCAAGGGTCAAAAACTCATCCATAGTGAGGGACTCGGCCCTTCTTGCGGGATCAATCCCGCGGGCCTTCATCCCTTTCATGAGGAGATCCGGCGTCCAGGCGGGGAGATACCCCTTCAGAGAATTCAGGAGGGTTTTTCTCCTGTGGGCAAAGGCCCCTTTGACCGCTTTTCTGAAATCGTCTTCTCCCACCCCGCGGCTTGGATATGGCCGCGTAAAATCAAGTTCCACCACCATTGAATCGACCTTTGGAACCGGATAGAAGGCGCTCCTGGGCACCTCAAGAAGACGGGTCGGCCTGGCATGGTACCGAATCAGGAGGGTCATGGCCCCATACCCCTTGGTGCATGGAGGGGCGGTCAACCGCATGGCAACCTCCCGTTGAAACATGAGGACGGCCCGTCCCAGTCCTTGGCGATGATGGATCAGTTTTTCCAGCACAGGAGAAGAGATGTTGTAGGGGAGATTGCCGATGACCTGGATCTTTCGCGACGGAGGGAGGGGGATCGCATTGAAATCGAATCTCAGGATATCCTGACAGACAAGGGCGACATTGGAAATACCCGAGATGGAGAGCCTTTCCCGGAGAAAGTCCGCCAGGCGGACGTCCTTCTCGACCGCCACGATGCTGGAAATGGTCTTAGAAAGGGGGAGGGTGAGGGCCCCCCGGCCGGGCCCGATCTCCAAGATCACATCGGAGGATTGGAAGCCTGCTGAAGAGACGATTTTTTCAGGAATATGGGGATCGACAAGGAAGTGCTGGCCCAACCGCTTTTTGGGCTGGAGGGATCTCACATCCCTCAATGTTCTGTGACGCGCCAATTCCTCGGGGTCCTCCTCGATTCTCGCCAGGCCCTTATTTTTCTAAAAATATAGAGAAAAATGAAATACGAGGGGATGGAGACCACGATCGCCATGATCAAACCGCCTGTCAGAAACGAGGCAATCATGACCCCCCCTGCTTCCATGATCTTCTCCGCAATCACCATGCCGTCCTCGCGGAGGCGGACAGACGTCATGATGGATGAGAAGATGGCGCCCTGTTGTTCCTGCATGCCCAATGCAGAAGCCCCTATTTTGTAGCTGTAATAGTAGAGAAAATACCAGTTCAACGGGTTGCTGATCCAGGTGCCGAGGGCCGCGGTGATCTTGCTCCCCTTGAACGCAAGGGCCAAAACGAGGGCAAGGGCCGTCTGAAAAGGGAGAATCGGCATCATGCCGGCAAAGATGCCAAAGCTCATCCCGAGGGCCAGTTCCTGGGGGTTCCCCCTTAGACGGATGAACCTGAGATAATAATATCGGGTCAGCCTCTTGAGTTCCAAGTTAGCGTTGTGTCCCTTAGCGAAACCATGACGTATAAGCGTTCATGGGTTCAACGGTTGAAAGGTTCATTCGTTCATAGGGCTAAACGTCAGGGTCCAAGATTCAATTTTGGGGGCTGAGGCTCTCTATCGGAAATCTGGATGTTACATCCGCAGTCATGCCGGCAATCTCTCCCCGCAGCAGCCGGTAATAGCCGGCCGCGGCGATCATGGCCCCGTTGTCCGTACAGTATTCCGGTCTGGGAAAATAGACCCGCACCCCTTCATCCCTGGCCGCAGCCGACAACTTCTCCCTGAGCCTGCTGTTGCATGCGACGCCCCCTGCCATGACAACCGATGGCGCATCGGTCCTTCTTCTGGCGGTCATGAGCTTGTGAACCAGCACATCCACCACCGATTCCTGAAAGGAGGCCGCAATGTCAGCGAGGGTTGTTTCCTGCTCGTATGGTTCCCGATCCTCGCGCCATTGTTTCATATACAGGGCGACCGCGGTTTTCAGGCCGCTGAAGCTGAAGTCGAGGGAGTCTTTTTCCATATATGCCCTTGGAAACGGGATCTTGTCGCAGGCGCCGTTTTGAGCCATTTTTTCGATGGCAACCCCACCCGGATAACCGAGGCCAGAGAGCTTGGCCACCTTGTCGAACGCCTCGCCCGCAGCATCATCCAGGGTCTGACCCATCAACGTATATCGGCCATGTCCTTCAACATGGTAGATACTGGTATGTCCCCCTGATACGGTCAGGGCAACAAAGGGAAACGGGGGAGGGTCCTCTTCCAGGAAGATGGAGAGGATGTGCCCTTCCAGATGGTTGACGCCAGTCAGGGGGATATTTAAGACATAGGCCAGGCCTTTGGCATAATAGAGGCCTACGAGAAGGGCCCCCACGAGGCCCGGTCCGACGGTTACAGAAATGCCGTCCAGATCGTTCAATTGGATGCCGGCCTTTAACAGGGATGCCTCCACCACAGGCATGATGTTCCGGGTATGCTCCCTGGAGGCCAGTTCCGGGACAACGCCCCCGTAGGGATGATGGACCTCCACCTGAGAGTGGACCACATTGGACAGGACCGACCTTCCATCCACCACCACGCCGGCAGATGTATCGTCACAGGAGGTATCGATGCCTAATATGATCATGGGCGGAGGCTAAGGGTCATGGATTTGGCCTCAGATGAACGTCCAATTCCGCTGATCGCGACACCAAGGCGTGAAATGAAAAAAGATCCATTCTGGTCGTTTTGGTCATTTGCATCTCTTTGGTCGTTTTTCCGAACATACGCCCCAAAAATTAGGAGCGGACCATCGTCTCTTAACCTTTGAACCTCTCGACCCTTCATCACGATTCTCCCTTGTCCACATCCAGCCCAAAGGCACTGTGGAGGACCCGCACCGCCAATTCCGTGTATTTCTCCTCGATGACGCAGGATATCTTTATTTCAGAGGTGCTGATCATCATGATATTGATATTCTCCTTTGCCAGGGTCTCAAACATCTTTTTGGCGACCCCGGCGTGGGTTCGCATCCCTACCCCGATAATCGAGACCTTGGCGATATCCTCATCGCCTAAGACCCGTTCTGCGCCGATGTTCGCGGCCACATCGCTGACGATCTTCATGGTCTTGTAGAAGTCGGTCTTGGGAACGGTAAAGGTCAGATCGGTCAGTCCATCCTGGCTCGTATTCTGTACGATCATATCCACCACGATGCCGGCCCTGAAAACCGGGTCAAATATGAGGGAGGCAATTCCCGGCCGATCCGGCACCTTATGGATGGTCACCCTTGCCTCATTCTTGTTATACGCAACTCCCGATACCGCGACCTTTTCCATATCCTTTGTCTCAGCAACCACCATGGTACCCCTTTCGTTGGTAAACGTTGATCTCACATGAATCGGTACATCAAATTTCTTGGCGAATTCGACTGATCGGATTTCCAGGACCTTCGCGCCCAGACTCGCCATCTCCAACATCTCATCGTAGGCGATGGAATCCATTTTTCTGGCCTTTGGGCAGATATGGGGATCTGTAGTGTAAACCCCGTCCACATCCGTATATATCTCGCAGACGTCTGCGGTTAGGGCTGCGGCCAGGGCAACGGCGGTGGTGTCCGAACCGCCCCTTCCCAGAGTGGTAATGTCTCCGTGGTCGTTGATCCCTTGAAAGCCTGCAACGGTGACGATCCTCCCCTGTTCCAGGTTTCTGATAATGCGCCCTGTTTCAATGTCGTGAATCCGCGCCTTCCCAAACAGGTGATCGGTGTGGATGCCGACCTGAAAACCGAGGAGAGAGCGGGCATCACGCCCCATGGATTTTGCCGCTATGGCGAAGAGGGCTACGCTCACCTGTTCCCCCGTAGACATGAGGACGTCCAGTTCCCTGGGATCAGGGTCTTCGGTCAATCCATAGGCCAGTCGAATCAGCCCATCGGTCTGACCGGCCATGGCCGACAGGACCACTACCATCTGGTTGCCCTGTTCGGCGGTCCTGATGACCCTCTCCGCAACTGCACGGATTTTTTCGATGCTCCCTACTGAGGTCCCGCCGTACTTCTGAACAATAAGTGCCATAATCGCTCTTAGGGTGCCTCCCTTTTCAGGTCTGTCAGGATTTCCATTCCTTCTGGATAGCTCCCGGAAAGGGTAATTTCCCGGGAGCGTTCGCTCAGAATGGCAATCCGGACCTTCAGATGTCTTTCTGGCAGGATCTCGGGCCAGCGGTCTGCCCACTCCATCACTGCAACGCCGTTTCCGTGCAAAAAGTCGTCAAGACCGGCATTCAAGAAGTCAGAGGCTGTTTCCAACCGATAGACATCGATATGAAACAGGGTGCAGCGGCCCTCGTAGGCATTCATGAGGGCAAAAGAGGGACTGGTGACCACTTCGTCAGGACGCACCCCCAGTCCCAGGGCCAGGCCCTTGGTAAACCATGTCTTTCCACTCCCCAGATCCCCGGCCAGGGCAACCACATCTCCCTCACGAAGATGTGCCCCCAATCGTTGACCCAGGCCGATGGTCTCCTCACCAGAGGATGTCCGGCATGTGACAGACACCTCTTTCAACCCGTGATCGTCCGTATCAGGTCCGCCTTGCCAATAATCCCCACCATGCGATTCTCGTCCATGACCGGGATCGTGTAAATCTTCTTCTGGGTCATAATGGTGGCGATCTCATCGATAAGGGTTTTTTCATCGACGGTGACGGGCTTCCGGGTGTACAGATCTCCGACTGTCGTGGCGCTGAACCGCTGAAACTCCTTTTCCATGTTCTTCGGTCTTTCGAGATAAATGACTGCGTCAAAGATGGCCACCACCGTGGGGATGTGAAGCTTCTTGTCTTTGCGAATGAGATCGCTTTCACAGATAATCCCGATCAGCGAACCATCGTCGTCGACCACGGGAACCCCGTTAATGTGGTGACTGTAGAGGATTTCCGCCAACTCCTTCAGGGAGGTCTCCCTTTTGACGGTGATCACCTCGGTCGTCATGATATCACTGGCATTTAACATCTCATGCTCTCCTTTCCAGCACCACCATGGCGATGCCGTAATCCCCGTCATCTGAAAGGCTCAGGTGAATGCCGTTGATCCCGTTCTTACGGCAGATGTTCGCGGCCATGCCGGAAAGCCTGAGCCCGGGTTTCCCTGAAGGCTCGTTGAAGACCTCGATATCCCGCCAACGGATCCCTTTCCGCATGCCGAGGCCCAGGGCCTTTGAGAAGGCCTCCTTGGCAGCGAACCGAAGCGCAAAGGCGGCATGGGAGGCGGTCCGGCGGCGACAGATTAGGGCCTCCTGATCCGTAAATACCCGTTTGATGAATCTGCCCCCCCACGTGAGGATCACCTTTTCCATCCTCTGAATGCTCACAAGGTCTACGCCGGTTCCATAGATCATGCTAAAAATTCTTGACCAGGTCGATCATCTTCCGGACCGCCTGTTCGAAACCGATCAGGACCGCCATGGCCACGATGCTATGACCGATACTGTACTCTTCAATATGCGAAAGGTCTTTGAATCGCTTCACGTTGACATAGTTGAGCCCGTGCCCGGCGCTGATGCCGAGGTCCAGTTTGGTTGCCGATTCGACGGCCTTAACGATGCGCCCGAATTGCTCGACCGCCTTCGGCTCGGAATGCGATTCTGAATAGTGACCCGTGTGAATCTCCACAATATCGGCCCCGCACTGGTGGGCCGCCTGGATCTGGTCCGGATCCGGATCGATGAAAAGACTGACCTGGATGCCCGCTCCCTTGAGACGTTCCACCACATCTCTGTAATGACCTGACTGGGCCCTGACATCGAGCCCCCCTTCCGTGGTCAGTTCCTGCCGCTTCTCGGGGACTAAGGTAACCAGGTCCGGCTTGACATCCAGTGCGATCTCCACGATCTCGTCCACTGCGGCCATTTCCATGTTGAGACGGGTCTTCACCGTCTGTCGCAAAATTCTCAGGTCCCTCTCGTTAATGTGCCGCCGGTCTTCCCTGAGATGGCAGATGATCCCTTCTGCGCCTGCCAGCTCGGCCAGGCCTGCGGCAAGGACCGGATCAGGCTCGTCCCCCCCCCTGGCCTGGCGCACCGTGGCCACATGGTCCACGTTCACCGCTAAGCGTGCCATATCTCCTCCTACTGTAAGTGCCTAAAGTGAACTAAAATGAGCTAAAGTGACTAAAGTTAGAATGTATTTTTTGACACTTTGAACTACATGCCCCGCAGGTTGGGTTGAGCAAAGCAAAACCCAACACCATATGTTGAACGCATGGCGGAGAAGTAATCCCTTCTAAAAAGTCACAAAGTTCCTTAACTTTAGGCACTTTAAACTTTAGCTCACTTTAGTCACTTCAACCAATGCCCTCAACCGTTCTTCTTCTCTCTCCATCAGGGCCGCCTGGGCCTGTGCGCCCACATGGTCGTGACCGAGCAGGTGCAGAATCCCATGAATCAGCAGCCGGTCAACCGTCTGTTCCAACGTCTCTCCGAATTCCTCCGCCTCTTCTTGCGCGGTGTCGACCGATATCACCACATCGCCCAGGAGGTCTGTTTCAATGTCAGGGGTCTGGCCTGCAGGCGCGTGGATATCGGACATGGGGAATGCCAGGACGTTCGTTGGACCCGCTCTTCCCAGATACCGAAGGTTGAGCTCTGCCATGCGGCGGTCATCGGTAAAGAGGATGCTCAATTCCTTGTCATGACAGCCCAAGTCGCTTAAGACCCTCTCTACCTTCGCCCTGATCTCCCTTTCTTTCAATCCGGGGGTTTCCCGGTGAGACCGGATCTGTATCTCCATTCTTTCCTTTTCTGGAAACCGCTTCCCTTGTTTCTGCAGCCGCTTCATGGTCGCGCGTCGGAGCCATCTTCGCCGTGGACTCAGGATATTCAACGCGATGATGAAATATTCCGCTCAGGGTCATGTTAAAACTCTTGGCGATCTCATGAAGGTCCTTCAGGGTCAGTTCGCATTCATCTAACTGACCATCGGAAAAAATCTTGTTGACCATTTTCTGAACCATGCCCTGGATGCGTGCCGGGGTCGGGTCTACCAACGTCTTGGATGCCGCCTCCACCACATCCGCGAGCATGACCAGCCCGGCCTCCTTGGTCTGGGGCTTGGGTCCTGGGTACCGGAAGTCGGCCTCTCCCACCTGAAGGCACCTGCTCCCCTTTTTCTCACCCTGTTCCCTGGCCTTCTCATAAAAGTAGGTGATCAGAGACGTCCCGTGATGCTGTCTGATAATATCGATAATCTCTTTTCCCAATCGATACTGCCTTGCCAATTCAACGCCATCCTTGACATGAGAGATAAGGATCAGGCTGGACATGGAAGGGGCCAGCTTTTCATGTTTGTTCCCCCGGCCGCCCTGGTTTTCGATAAAATAGAGGGGTTTTTTAATCTTTCCGACGTCATGATAATAAGCAGCCACCTTTGCAAGAAGGGGGTTGGCGTGGACGGCCCTGGCCGATGCCTCCACCAGGTTGCTCACAATCACGCTGTGATGATAGGTCCCGGGCGCCTGAACCATGAGTTCCCGCAACAGTGGCTGATCCAGACTCGCCAGTTCGAGGAGTTTGACATCCGTGGTATAGCCGAAAGACATCTCGATCAAGGGGAGTAACCCCGTGGCCACCACGCCCACCAAGACCCCTCCGAGGAGGGCTGAGCAGAATGCGACAAGGGCCTCCAGGGTAAAGAGCGAACCGTATAACCCCTCGATGGAAAGGGCCAGAATCATATTGGATATGCTGACCTTGAGTCCAGCCCTGATGAAGACGCCCCTCTCTCGATATCGTCTGACCCCGGACGCCGCCACCAGGGACCCGACAAAAAAGTACACGAAGAATTCCATCCGACCTTCTACGGCAAGGCAGGCCAGGGCAGAGATAATGAGAGAAAAACTGGCGGCCACGCCTGTCCCATGGAAGATCGATATGAGCATGGCGCCGCTGGCCACCGGGACGGCAAAGAGCAAGGCCTTGGGAGAAAAGTAACTAAATCCTCGGGCGATTTCAAAGGCCACAAAATTAACGGCGATCACTACGAAGAAAATGAGGAGAAGGGTTGATCCTTGGAATAACAGGTCTTTTATCTCGGGGCCAGACGATTGGCTGCTGAGGAGGCCCACGATGTACATGGACGAGAGAAGGCATGCGATCAGGATGGCCATGGCCGGCACTCTCCCGAACATTTCCTTCTGTTTCAGTAGCTTATATTGTTCGCTCAGTTTGAGGAGGTGCTCTGGCAGAATTCTTTCCCCTTCCCTGATCAGCATTTCGCCCTTTTTCACCTTGAAATAGAAGGGCTTGACTGAGGCGCGAGCTTGCTCCTTTCTTAAAGCGGTTTCCCGATTATTGAAGGTAAGGTTGGGTTTGACCAGGCTGGCGGCCAGTTTCATCACGGTCTGTGCCAGTTCTTTCGGTTTGATGCTCCGGATGAGGGCTTCCCCACTGCTTTCGACCATTTCTCCGGCGGTCTTAAGATCGTAAAATCGATCGAGATCCGTAACCGTCGTCTCTTTTCCATTGTGGATATCATGGAGGACAATCCCTTTGCCGCCCTGGTTCATTAACATTTTCTTATTGCTGACGACACCGATTTGAAAGAGATCTGTGATCAATGTGATGGCCGTCTTTTCCGCCTCCGGGGAAAAGCCGTTTTTCATGAAAACATCGATCAGGCCTCCATCATAGGGGGTATCAAGGCCTTCGAAAAAACGGCTCTTGAAGCTGTTCGCAGCCTCCAGATGGTCCGCAAGCGCCTTTTCAGATGCAAGCGACCCGCTGTCGTAGGCGTAGGAAAGCTCGATGGATTTGGATAGATACCCCCTCCCGGATTCAAAGGCCTCTCTTATCTTGGCGGCCATATCTGTTCCGGTGGGATCAAAATCATAGACCGGCAAAACCGAACGGACCGCTTCCTGCCTGTTTTTCTCTGTAAGTTCAAGGTCTTCGACAAGAAAATCGCGGGATGCCTTGATATCACGGTCGGCCACATCCCCCAATTTGTAGGCCTTGGGCGGGGTCAGAATGCTTGGAAACAGGAGAATGGAGATGATCACGCTCAGACCCAGTAGGATATACCACCGCTGGGCCTCGGATTGAAACCAGATGGATGCAGCGCCTTTGCCTTTCGCAGCGATATGGGACGCGTCCGCTTCTTTTTTCCACGGTGTTTTCCGCTTACTCACGGGCGTCAATCTCGATCGGTCTATTCTCTTTACTGACATCGTCAGATCGCTTTCCCTGGTCTTTCTCTCAGGTTCTCCATTTTTTCATAGGCGTCGATGATGTCCTGAACCAGCCGATGCCGGATGACATCTTCCCTTGAAAAATAGACAAACTGAATCCCCTGTATCCCTTTGAGGGTCTCCTTGGCTTCCACCAGCCCGGAGGTCTTTCCTTTCGGCAGGTCTGTCTGAGTGACATCTCCTGTAATGACCGCCTTTGAGCTGAACCCGAGGCGGGTCAGAAACATCTTCATCTGCTCGGAGGTGGCATTCTGGGCCTCGTCTAAGATCACGAAGGAGTCGTTGAGGGTCCTCCCCCTCATGAAGGCGAGGGGCGCAACCTCGATCACCCCCTGTTCAAGGAGTCGCGATGCATTTTCAAACGACATCATATCATGCAGGGCATCGTACAGGGGCCGGAGGTAGGGATTTACCTTTTCATAGAGGTCTCCCGGCAAAAACCCCAAATGTTCCCCCGCCTCTACGGCGGGCCGCGCCAGAACGACCCGATGGATCTCCTTCTTGATCAGGGATGACATCGCCATGGCCATGGCGAGATAGGTTTTACCTGTCCCTGCCGGCCCTATGCCAAAGACAATGTCGAACTTTCGGATGCTGTCAATGTAGTTTTTCTGGTTGATCGTCTTTGGGGTGATGGTCTTTTTCTTAGAGGAGATGAAGATCTCCTCTTTGAATATGGTTTTCAAGTCGGCTGACCGATCCCCGCTCACTATCCTGACGGCATATTCCACATCGCTCGGATAGAGGGGGTAATCAGACTCCAGGAGCCCGTAGAGCTGTTTCAGAATCTTTTCTGTAAGTTCCACTTCCCAGTCCCTGCCCTTGATGCGTATCTCATTCCCCCTGAGATCCAGAGAAACACCCACACGCCCTTCGATCAGTCCAAGGTGTGTGTTGTGTTCTCCGCAGAGGCTCCGCATCAATTCATAGTCCGGAAAGCAGATTCGCCGACTCACGGTCGAATCGTCTGTCATGTCTGATTTATTCAACCCAAAGCCCTCACAACATAAGTATAACGGGTTCAAGTGACAAGGGTTACCCTTTCCACATTTGATGTTGGACGTTCGATGTTGCCGTTTGTACAAGAAGTTCTATTTTCATCTCTGGGGGTGACCCTGTGCCCTGGTCATGAGCATTTACATATCATTATCCTATAGCATAGCCCCCTGTTTTCGGCAACAAAAAGCGATCGGCATGGGTGGGCGGCACAGGCCGGGATCTACTGAAACATGAAACGCCGCATGCTGATATTCATCAGTATCCCCATGGCTGCCATGGTGCTAATAAGGGATGAGCCGCCATAGCTGAAAAGGAGCAGAGGTATGCCCACCACCGGGAGGAGTCCGGTAACCATCCCGACATTGATGACAACCTGCCAGAAGATGATGGCAACGATCCCGGTGGCGATCATGGAGCCGAATCGGTCTTTTGAATTTTTTGCGATATTCAGGCCCCACAAGATCATGAAGAGGTAGATCAGAAGAAGAATGACCGAGCCTATCAGGCCCCACTCTTCAGCCAGGACCGAAAAGGCAAAATCTGTGTGTTGTTCCGGCAGAAAATGGAGCCGCGTCTGGGTCCCCTTTAAAAAGCCCTTGCCCCAGAACTGCCCCGAGCCGATCGCGATTTTAGATTGGTTGATGTGATATCCGGTCCCCAGAGGGTCCATCTCAGGACTCAGAAATGAAAGGACGCGTTTCTGCTGGTATTCCTTGAGCCCGAACCAGATCAGGGGGGCTGCCAGACCGGAGGCCCCGATCAGAATCACCAGCGATTTCCAGTTCACCCTGGCGATGAGAACCATAGAAATGGATATCAGCGCCAGAAAGAGGCCCGTACCGAGGTCGGGCTCCTTCAGGATCAGAAAACAGGGTATGGCCGTGAGTATGAACGGTTGCCAGAGGTCTCTCAGGCGGTATTTCTTGTACTCGCCCCTCACACTGAAAAATTTGGCGAGGACCACCACCATGACGATCTTTGCCAGTTCCGAGGGTTGAAATGAAACGGGCCCGAGGCTGAGCCATCGCTGGGATCCCGACGTCACCCTCCCCGCAAACAGGACCAGGATAAGAAGGGCGATCGCAAAAAAATAGGCTGGATAGGCCAGACGTTCCAGCGCATAATAGTTGAAGGTGGTGGCCAGAAGGAGAACCGCGAATCCGATCAGAAACCAGTAGATCTGTTTCAGAAATATCTCTGATCCGCCCATCTCCCGAATCGGATAGGTGGCGCTGTAGAGATTGAGGATGCTGATTCCCGCCTGCATCAACAGCACTAACAGGAGGACCCAGTCAAAATTTTGGATGAGTCTTCGGTCAAGCATGGCTGCTCTTCATTGAATTGACTATTGAAAAAAACCTTTGATCTCCAGACCGAACTTGTCACGACCGGGCCTGGAGATAGGCCTTTATGATCTCTTTGGCCGTCGGCGCGGCGGCGCTTCCGCCATGGCCTCCATGTTCAATGAGCACGGCCACTGCAATCTCGGGCTCTGATGCCGGTGCAATGGCCACAAACCAGGCGTGGTCCCTGAATTCCCATGGGATATCCTCCTCTCGCTTTGAAGCGCCCTCCTTTCTGAGGGCCACGACCTGTGCGGTGCCGGTCTTCCCGGCAACGACAATATCGTTGAGCCTGGCCTTTGAACCTGTTCCGTGGGGCTGGTTCACAACCCCGACGAGGGCATTTTTTACCAGGGCCAGATGTCTCGGCTTGATTCCGGTCTCCCTGGATATCGCCGCAAATTCAAAGAGGCTCTCCCCATTGGCTTTTCTGACCCACTCCGTTACCTGAGGCGTGTACATGCGGCCCCCGTTAAAAACCGAGGAAATCAGATTGGCCATCTGCAAGGGAGTTGTCAGCACAAAGCCCTGCCCGATGGCAGAGATGACCGTTTCGCCCTGCTGCCAGGGAATTCCCCACCTTTTCAATTTCCATTGGGTCGTGGGAATCAGGCCGCCCTTCTCGGTATCCAGGTCAATGCCGGTTTCCTTTCCCAGACCCAGGCGCCTCGCGTACTGAGCGATTTTATCAACGCCCAGGCGCCTCCCTAACGTATAAAAATAGACGTCACACGATTCGACCAAGGCCCTATGGAGATTTACCCTGCCGTGTCCATGCTTTTTCCAGCAACGATAGGTCGCATTTCCCAATGACAACGAGCCATTGCAGGATATCTCTTCTTCAGGCGTAACGACTCCCTCCTCCAGAGCTGCCAGGGCCATAACGATTTTGAAAACCGATCCCGGGGGATATTGACCGGTAAGCGCCCTGTTCTGCAAAGGGAAATCCTTGGATGAAGCCAGCTCCTGCCATGTCTTTTCGTCAAGTCCTTTGATGAATCGATTGGGGTCGTATGAGGGACTGCTTGCAAGTGCGAGGATTTTCCCGTTCGACGGA
>JAUPKI010000383.1 GCA_030837545.1 Thermodesulfobacteriota bacterium
CCCTGGAAATCCTGAATAGATGATCCCCCCTGCATCTACAATAAGCCCGGGGATGACGAACTTGAGGATGATCAACGGCCCCCCCTTGCCCATCCCCAACAGCGTGCAGAGGAGCCCTGCCACGAGTCCAACCAGGGTTGCGGCCCCCAGTCTGGGGACGCAACCCCTGGCAAGAATAAGAAAAAACATGGTAAAGAACATGGCATGTCCGGGGACGTTGAGATGGAGACGGAGAACACCGCGGGTGATCACAATAAGACTTGCACAAAACCCGAGGCAGATGGCCTCCTGAAGGGTAAATCTCTTTGTAATGGGCATCAGTTGCGTTCTCCAAACCCCCTTGCTTCGGCCGAAAGGGCGGCCTCCCTGGCGGTCTTCAGTGCGCGGACCATCAGGGGGATCATTAAACAGTTGAAGAGATCTTTCCAGTGGGCCGGCTTCCATAGCTGGCGTGGGGCGATAGGCGCCCCCCGGAGTCTCTGGGCCATGGCGATTTCACGGAATTCGCGGGCAAAGAAGGGGACAAACCGGAGACTGGTAAAGAGGACAAAAGAGAGGCGTTCAGGCATAATCCGCTTCAGGCTCCGCATCATCTGGGACCCCTGGGTGGTCCGGAGAAACACCGCTCCGGGCAGGAAGAGAAGAAGGATCTGGACGCCGGTCCGGATTCCGGGCCAGAGCCCTTCTGCAGGACCGTACTTCACCACGTAGAGGATGACGATAACCGCCATCTGGATCAGAAAAATGCGGATGTCCCGCCAGAAATCACTGAGGCGCAAACGTGCAGCGAAGTAGTACGCCAGATTGACCGCCAAGAGGGCGCCCAAGGCCCACGGGACTCTCGCGGCAACGGCCAGTGCGCCCAAGCCCCCACACAGGGCCAGTTTCCAACCCGCCGCCAACCGGTGTACAGGGGAATCGTTCGGGCAATACTGGAAGGCAACTCCTGCCTGCCGGCGGTTTTTCTTACGTTCAAAGGGCGCCAATCTTTCCATCCTTCAACATCAGGGTCTGGTCAGCCCAGTTCTCATCGGGCAGATATTCATGGGATGCGATCAGGACCGTTGTGGCACGGGTATCCCTGAGCTTTGAGAGTATCCCTAACATACGGCGGCGCTGTCTGAAGTCAAGCCCGGCAAAGGGTTCATCCAGCAACAGGACGTCGGGCCGCGGGGCGATGGCCGACGCCATTGCAACGCGATGCTGCTCCCCGAAACTCAAGGCAAGGGGGGACCGGTCGCTCAGATGGGCTACCTCACAGAGGGCAAGGGCCTCCAGAATGCGCTCATGGACGACCCGGGAGGGAAGCCCCAGTCGCTTGAGTGAAAATCCTGTCTCCGCATAAACCGTCTCTTCAAAGAGCTGACGTTCCGGATTCTGAAACATGAATCCCACCTTTCCCAGGAGGGCTTCCGGTCTTAATTTGGTGATGCCCGAGACATAAATCGTCCCTGCATCAGACTGGATCAGTCCTGCCATGCACCGTAATAGGGTCGATTTCCCCGCTCCATTCTCCCCTAAGATATGCACGAGGGCGCCTTGGAAGATCTTCAGATCAAGGCCGCGAAATAGCGGATGGCCGTTTGATCCTGCCAGTTGCAGGCCTTTGACGTGGATCAGAACAGGTTCGGCGCCCTGCGCAGCGGTTCTGTCTCGGAGGCCTTGAACCGGCGGAGATACCGATGCCATCGAAGGCATCTCAGGGAGGGTCTCTTGTATGCGGCCCCGTTCCATGAGGACAAACCTGTCGGCCAGTCCAGCAAAGGGGGCCAGGTCGTGATCTGCGATCAACAGGGTATGGCCCTTATCTTTCAACCTCTTCAATATCCTGACAAGGCGGTCCTTTCCGGACGGGTCCAACTGGGCGGTCGGTTCGTCGAGGAGGAGAAACATAGGCGACATGGAGAGGACGGAAGCGATGGCGAGACGGTGTTTCTCACCGGCCGAAAGGTGCTCCACATTTCGCGTTTCAAATCCGGAGAGGCCCACCAGCTCCAGGCTCTCCTTCACGCTCCGCTGGATATCCTCTGAGGCACGGCCCTGGTTTTCAGGGCCAAATGCCGCCTCATCCTCAACAGTGGTGAAAAGGATCTGGGTCTCGGCATTTTGAAATACCATGCCCGGGGACAATCCAGGCCACGGCCCGGCCATTTGTAAGGAACCTGAGGCACGTCCCCCCTTCAAGAGGCCCTTGACTGCTAAAAGGAGAGTGGTTTTCCCTGAACCGGAAGGCCCGCTCAGACAGACGCATTCGCCGAGGCCTACGGCCAGCGATATGTCCGCCAGGGCAGGGTCCTCTGCCCCCGGATAATAATAACGGTACGCTTTGACCTCCAAGACAGGCCGGCTGCTTCCGAATGGCATACCGAGGAAACCGGTGCGGCAAAACGGGGGTATCACTTAATGCTCGAAGGGAAAGAGGTTCTTGTCTCTTGGGCCCAGTACATGGAGCGACCGGCGGAAGATTCGAGACAGTTCATCGAGCAATCCCGCCAAAGGGAAACGTCGGGCACCTGACCGGCATGTCGTCCATCCCCCCCTTTTCTCCCTTATGATCGGCTTTCTTTTGTTTCTCTCCCAACGACTCCCAGATGCCGTTGGCAATGACCTTGACGCTGACAACGGCCCTGTTGCCCCAGAGCCTTGGCCGAAGCCACCCCTTGGTGTGTACCAGATCTTCCGGGGACGGGACCTGTGCATTTCTGTCAAGGGAGACCACCAGCATATCCGAGCGCTCCAGGTCGGCTACAGGCACGACATCGGGAAAGTTGCGAAGCCCGTTAAATTCGATAAGCCGGCCGCTCCAGCCGGAGGCGGTCAGTCCCACCGCGGCGGTTGCCCCGATAATCCCGTCATCGGTTCCTCCATGCCCGGAAAGATGCACCCCTGACGCCGCCCGCAGGGCCTCCCTCTGGGTGACGACCCGTCTGGTGCAACTGCGGCCGAAGTCTGTCAGTTCCGGCATGCTCGAATGGCCCTCGCAGGCCACGCATACCCCCGGATCGCTCCCGTCAAAAGAATATCGCTCCAGATGCTCGATCGCCTTTGTTGTGAGCTGATCCAGGAGCGACACGTCTGCCATATCGACAATCACGCATGCGGAGCTGTTGTGGGAGGTATAGGGGATCGCGTCATGGACGAGAAGCTGCTGGCGCACCACGCCCCACAGTCTGCATCCCTCCGGAAGTTTATCCTCAAACCACCGCGCCAGTTTACCGGTGCCGCGATCGGCGTCTTTCACATCCGTATCATCAAAGCCTATATAAACGCGCATCCATCATCTCCTAAAAATGAACCTCGACGCCGCCATAGACCGTGCGGCCTGCCATCGGGAACCCGTAGCTCTCCTCATAATCCTTGTCAAAAAGATTGTCGGCCCCTACAAAAACATCCAACAGGCCGTTCAACAGCGTTTGATCAAATTTGATGTTCACCAGGGCATAGTTGTTGAGGTCCCTTTTCTCCAGAGGGGTATCCCTTGAATAGTAGACCTGATCCGCCACATAGATGACATTCATGTATGCTGAGAAGCCACAGTCAAAGGTGTACTTCCCTTCAAAGGTCAACTTGTGTTTGGGTCGGTACTGGAGTTCATCCTTTTCCGTGCCGGGAGACTTGTCCTGGGTGTCGAGAAAGGTGTATCCGGCCCCCAACATGAGATTTTTCATGAATCGCGTCTCGGCTGTCAATTCAAGACCCTGAAAACGGTATTTGTCGTTATTCTCGTACGGCGCGTCAGTAAAGGGCTTTTCAATATAATTTTTCACATCTGAGAGAAAACCTGTCAAGGCAATGTGGCTGTTGAGCGGTAGTCTCTGCTCGACTCCCAGTTCATAGTTGTAGGATTCCTCTGTCTCGAGATCGGGATTGCCATATTCCTTTTCATAAAGCTGCTGGATCGTGGGAAATCGGATCTTTCTTGCAAATGATCCCTTGAGTCGTGTGTCTTTCAGTA
>JAUPKI010000384.1 GCA_030837545.1 Thermodesulfobacteriota bacterium
GGCAACCTCAGGCTCAACCACCTCATGGCCAGCCACCAAGGCAACCTCAGGCTCAACCACCTCATGGCCAGCCACCAAGGCAACCTCAGGCTCAACCACCTCATGGTCAACCACAAGAACCACCTCAGGCTCAACCACCACATGGTCCGCCACCAAGATAAGGACCTCATTGGAAAGTTCAGCAGCAACGCTTCCAGCCTCAAGGACAACCCGAAGGAAGGAAGGGAGAACCTAAAAAGTAGGATGACATAAAGTCAAATGCGAGGAGATTGCCAGGAGAGACGCCCCTTCAAGAATCAAGTGTTCTCTTTTGCATATATGGTCAGGGGGACTAAGGGTTCATCGTTCGCCTTCTTGTCAGCAGGCCCCATGATGAAAAGATCAATAAGGGGCTCGTTTGTGTGTGCCGACGTAGCTCACCTCAACTGTTTTAGGGACAATTTGCTGAGACGCCATACTGCTACAGACTTTTCCGCGATAGAAGATTTCTGCTCATGATGGCATAGATCAAAAATGCGATGAGCAGAAGTGCCCCGAGCATCTTTGGGTCGCGCACCTTTATGACAAAGGAGATGGTGAAGACGATGACAAAACCGAAGATCACCACAAAAATCCTCGGAAAGTGGCGCAATATCACCCTCCCGAAATGAACGAACCGGATATTGCTCACCAGAAGGTAAGAAGTCAGCAGGATCGCAACCCATATAATCCACACGTTGTCCCAGAAAAGACATGCCCCAAGAGCCGCCATGGCGCCGGCAGGGCTGGGGAGGCCGTTGAAGACCCCCGGTTTCAGCGTGATATTATGCTTATCCCGCGCAATAAATCGCCACAGTCTGAAGGCCACCGCAAAGAAATAGGCAATGTCGACGACAAAGGCCAATAGACTCCACTTGCCTTTCAGGATGACAAGAAACGCAGGGCAGACGCCGAAACTGACCAGGTCGGCAATATCATCGAGCCATGGCCCCAGCTTGGTTCCGCCGTGCTTGTCGGCCATTCTCCCGTCGAACAGATCGAATATCTGTCCGGCCAGGATGGCGATGGCGGCGTAAACCGGACGCATCTGGAGGACAAAGACGATCCCGATGATGCCGCAACACAGATTGAGAAGAGACAGGATGTCCGCATAAAACCGGTTCGCGATGAGCTTGAAGGCGATGGATGAAATGGAAAGGATAATACAGAGGTGGAGCATCTGATTTGAGAAATTAGGCAGTTCCATGTCATCCGTCAGCAATGCACAATAGATGATCAAGGCAAAGCACATGACCGCCTTGATTTTGCCGAAATTGTTGGCCGCCACAGAAAAGCGGGTAAATCGCTTGATGATATATCGAAATAGAAACTGCCCGCTTGCCTCCACGGCCACCAGTATCCACACCGCATTCACGTCCAAACGACCGGTATAGGCAAAAAATATCATTGGCGGGAGGTAGGTCAGTTTGTCGCACAGGGGATCGATCTCTTCTCCAAAGGGGGTCACCAGATCGCATTCTCTGGCGAGAAGACCGTCCACACCGTCCATGACGGCAGAGAGGGTGAAAAGGAGAATGCCCAGGAACTGTTGAGCGGTTATGAAGTAGAGCAGGGCGCCTGACAATCCGATCACCACCCGCCATACGCAAATGGCATTCGGATGGAAATACCAATGTCCACAGAGATATTTGGCGCCTGTTGGCGTCTTGAGGCTGAAAACAAAACCCAGGTACATGCCCAGGGAGACCCCAAGAGAAAGAATAATGGCGACGGTGTTGCTCATGGGCGCATCTTCCTGTAAAAGTCAGGCCTTGCTCAAGCGGCGGCTTTTTGAAGCGTATCTGGCCACGACGATGCCTAAGGCCACGCCGGCACCGTTTGCAATCATGTCTGCAACTGAGAAATCCCTGCCCGGCACGTATTTCTGGGCAAATTCAAGCCCTATACCGAGCGGGACCATTGAAAACGCCCCGGTGAAGGCCGTCCCCATCCTCGCGAATCCAAAAAAGGGAAGGATCGCCAGCCAGGCGTAGGCCAGACAATGAGCCAACTTGTCTGCACCGCTGAACTGGTAGGGGATTTCGATGCGCGGTGTCAGAGACAGGCAGCCAACGAGGATAATGGAGATGAACCACGCTGTCTGTACGGTCCATTTTAGCCTGTTTTCCGGGTATCTCATTTAATATGCAAGGGAATGCCGGCCACAGTCATGACCACCTTGTCGGCCATTGCGGCCAATTTCTGGTTGAGCATCCCGGCCAGGTCCCTGAATTCTCTCCCCAGGGCATGCTCAGGGACAATCCCGGTTCCCACCTCATTGGACACCAGGATCACCGAACCCCTCTTCCGGGTCAATGCCTCCATGAGGCGATCCTGATACAGGCCCACGGCCTCCCTCCCTTTCTGGAGAAGGATGTTGCTGAGCCAGATGGTCATGCAGTCGATGAGCACTACGTCCGCCCGGGAAGACTCCTCCTGCAGGACCTGGGCGATGTCCAAGGGCTCTTCGACGAGACGCCATTCGGGTCCCCGTGATGCCTTGTGGAGTCGTACCCGTTCGGCCATTTCATCATCCCTGATCTCGGCGGTGGCCAGGAAGAGGTAGGATTTGTAGGTTTCTTCGGCATATCTGAGGGCCCAGGAACTCTTGCCGCTCCGGGCACCGCCTAAAACGAGGATGATTTCCTTATCGGTAGATGAGCCCATGTCGGATCAGATAGAGTGGGAACTGCTCTGTGTAAGAAAGTCTGTGGAGATTGCAGGTCAAAGCGTGAACTCACTTCCCTCTTTAGCTGCCTCGACGATGATGTCATGCTTGCCTTCTGCAGCAACATTGCCGCATCGCTCGATAATGGCAGCTATGTCCGCATCTTTTCTGGCCGGCGCATGATGGAAGAGGATGAGTCGTTTCGCATGGGCCTTCAAGGCCAGGTCCAGGGTGGACGCGCTGTCTGAATGGCCCCAGCCCCGATGATGGTCGATTTCTTCAGGCGTAAACTGGGCATCGTGAATCAGGACATCCGCCTCTTTGCAGAATCGCACATAATCATCCAGCCCTTTTCCCGATGGGCCATCCTTAACCAATTCGTTGTCCGTTATGAAAACCAGCCTCTTTTTTCCCTCTTGAAAGCGGAAACCAAGGGCGCCCTGAGGATGGTTCAGGGGAATGGCGTCGATGCGTGTATTGTCTATGGTAACGGCATGCCGGCTCAGTTCCCCGACATAGTCAATATGGGCCTTGAGGTCCTCAAAGCGGACAGGGAAAAACCCATCCCCCATCTTGTTGTCAAAGATTACCCTGAGCCCTTTCATAGCTGCAGGAAAACCGTCTACGGCTATCCTGGAGGAAGGCTTGAAGATCGGATCGAAAAATGCGAATCCCTGAACGTGATCCCAGTGAATATGCGTCATCAGGAGGAGGATGTCCACTGTTGCGCGCGTGGCGATATAGTGTTCGCCCAATGGCCGCATCCCTGTCCCCGCATCAATGAGGATCTTTCTGCCCGATTCGAGGATAATTTCGAGACAGCTGGTATTCCCCCCATATAGGATGGTATCTTTTCCCGGGGCTGCAATAGAGCCCCTTGTCCCCCAAAATTTGACTTTCATCGCAATATTTTTGCCTGCCTGCAGGGCCTCTGTCAGAGGCGTTCAATTGCTGAAGATGGTATCGGCGCATCGTTACGCGGGATTGCAGGTTACGTTATTTCATCCCGTGTGTCAATTCAAAAAGCAATGGGATTAAGGCAGATGGCCAGAGTTGCTTACGCCCCCTATTCATTCTGGTACAGGCAGGCAAAGATCTTTGCGTCCGTCATGACGTCGGGGATGAGGCAGTATTCATTGGGCTGATGGGCCGTATCCTGGCAGGTATACCAGACAGCGGCCGGCAGACCCACTTCCCTGAAAAAGGCGGCCACAGTGCCCCCGCCGATCCCCATCGGCTTTCCCTGACGGCCTGTAACCACCTCGATGGCCCTGGCCAGGGCCGTCACGACCGGGGCCTTGGGAGACGTCGGCGGCGCAGCGTCCTGACGGTGAACCGTCTCTACATCGATCTGGAGACCGGTTTCAGCGGCGATGGGCGCCATGATCTCCCCTGCTGCGGAAACGACCTGGTCAACGGTGTATTGGGGAAGTATCCGGCAATCCAGATAAAAGATGTCCCTTCCAGGGATGGTGTTGATGTTGGGGACGTTCCCTTCCTTTTTGGTGGGTGCAAAGGTGGATCGCGTGGGGCTGAAAAGGGGATCAGAAAGATCGAACCGATGATCCAGTTCCCCCAGCGCGACAATCAGTTTTGCAGCCCCATAAAGGGAGTTTTTCCCCTTTTCGGGGGTGCTCGCATGACACTGACGACCTGTGACCGTAAATTTGAGCCAGAGCATGGATTTTTCCGCCACCTCGATCATGGTCCCTTCCTCATTGCCGCTGTCAGGCACAACGATGAGATCTTCCGGTCTGAAAAAGTCTTTATGCTGCTGCAAAATATAGCTCAGCCCGTGGCAGCTCCCTGTTTCCTCGTCGGCAACAACGATCAGGCCGACCGGTCTCTCCAGATCCTGGCCTGAATCAAGGATGGCCTTCAGGGCCAGATATGAACTGACAAAGCCGTGCTGATTGTCTTCTACCCCTCTCCCGATGATCCGGTCTCCGTCCACGACAAGCGAATAGGGATCGCTGTGCCACAGGGTGAGATCGCCGGGCGGCACGATGTCGGAATGGCTCAGGACCCAAACAGCAGGTGCTTTCTGCCTCCCTTTCCACCTGGCGATCAGATTGGGACGATAGCCGTCGCGGGCCCTCTCATCAGGGGCCTTGATCTCCTCCATCCTGTCCGGTTTCAAGGCCTCAAGGAGATCTTTTATATAAGCGGTCTTTTTGTGCTCGCCCGAACCCCCGTTATCTGGACCCAGTGCCACCCGGGCCGTCAACTCCCTCTGAACGTGTATAATCTCGTCTTTGCTGCCATCAATACGTTGAAAGACGCTTCCAAGGTCGGGCATGTCGGTTTCTCCTTTTTCGGGTTGCTCGTTTCTGGTTTTTGGGGTTTGTTTGTTGGATTTTTTCTGACTTCTGACCTCTGGTCTTTGTCGCCCCGTATGCAGCGTGGCCGTAAGGGCATGGGAATGGTTACTCGTTCTTGGTTGCTCGTTGGTGCCTACTGCTTACTGGATGCCGGATGCCCGATACTGGATAATGAACTTCGACTTTGTTATGTTTATTGTTCGTTGGGTTCATTGGGTTAAAGGCGCTGTGCCCTATGGTTGCACTCCTTGCAGATAACCGATAACCTCTTTTCCCTTTCAGCTTTGAGCGTTGAGCTTCTCTCCTTGCCCCTTAGGCCAACGCATCACGCCTCCTCCAATCCGGAGAGTGCGGCAATCTCCTGCATCACTGTATCCAGGACTGAGTCGGTCGGGACGCTCTTGTCCGGATAGATCGGCGCGCCGAAAGAGACGCACACAGCGGTCCTGAAATGTCCTTTTTGATAGTGAACGCCTGCGGGGATCAGGGGAAAAGACGTCCGCGAGATGATCAACCGCAGCATTCCCGATTTGCCAGGGCCCATCCTGTTGTCATAGTAGGTGCCCTCCGGAAAAATGATGACCCCTTCACCGCCTTTGAGAAACGCCATCATGGCCCTGATGGAACTTCTGCTCTTTATCGGCTGCGCCCGGTTCAGGGGGATACCTCCGAGGGATTCCAGAAACCAGCCTGCCAACTTGTTGGCGAACAGCTCATATTTGGCGATGTAATAGAGGGGCCTCGGCGTGGCAAGGGCAATAATAGGGATATCCTGCCAGCGTTGATGCTTGGGAAGGAGGATAAAGGCATTTTTTCGGGGCAACCGTTCCCGTCCTTCAATGTCAATGCGATAAAACGGGGAGAGGGCAATCCTGGCAAAGGCCGTAACAAAGCGGCACATTCCGTCTTTTCTCTGGAGCACCTGATACCCCCTTCCAAGAGATCACACGTCGGTCTGTTCACCCCTTCTGTCTTCAGTTTCTCCACACGAACGACGCTTCTTATCCTTACCTACGTGATAACATTTTTCCCGTTCAGCCCTTTGGTTTCATCCCAGTCACACTTGCCGCGACAGGTATTCCTGGTGTTCTGAGTGCAGAAAATATGGAAAAGGGATTCGCGTGTCAAGTGCATATTGACTTGACACCTATCCCGATATTCTTTTAGATTGGTTCATTGTTTTTTTGCAGGCCTCGATACCGACAATCCCTTAAAGAGCATCTGATGTCGCGAAGAGAATACCTCAAGAACCAGAAACAGAAGGGCCGGCGCCTCATTGGGGTTTTTCCTGCCCATTATCCGAGAGAGATCCTCTGGGCCTTTAACAGCCTCCCCGCAGAGATTTGGGACCCGCCCCTCGATATTGAAGGCGCCAATGCCCACCTTCAGCCATACATCTGTTCCGTGGTCAAGCTGGGACTGGAGCTAATCCTTCAGGGCAAGGGGGACATGCTGGACGGATTTCTGTTCCCCCACACCTGTGACTCTATCCAGAATATGGCATCCATTGTCTATGATTATCTGGGAGTGGGTAAGCCGTGCTACTTTTTCTATCACCCGAAGGCCCCGTATCGACCCTCCTCTCGCCGCTATTATCTGGAACAGCTTAAGTCCCTGGTCTCGCGCCTGGAAAGGGATCTGGGGCCCATGGACGAAAACGAGCTGCGACGGCGGGTGGAGCAGGGACATCATTTGGCATCGATTTTGAGAGAAATCTACGACGCGAGGCGCCGGGGAGGGCTTTCGGCCTCCAATGCGGATTTTTACCGAATGATCCGTCAGGGGGAGTATCTCCATCCCGACGATTTCATTCCCCTGTTGGAAGATTTTCTGAAGGCGTCCAGGGGAGGAGACGGGAAGGGGCCAGGCGTGATTCTGAGCGGCGTTCTTCCCAATCCTCCGGAGATCCTGAACCTTTTGGATGAACTGGGCGTGCGGGTCGTGGACGACGACCTCTTATGCTGCGGTCGAAGGATCCCGATGCACACCACCATGGCTCAGGACCCATTTGAAGCGCTTGTGGACAGCTATTTTGCCATGCCCCCCTGCACCACCAAGGACTCACCGTTGAAGGGGCGGGTGGATTACCTCCTCGAAAAGATAGCCGCCAGCAAGGCCAAGGGGGTGATTTTCTACCTGGTCAAATTTTGTGAACCCGAATGGTTCGATGTGCCCTGCATGGCAGAGGCGGTAAAAGAGGCGGGCGCGGCAGTTCTCACGGTCGATGTGGACCTGAACCAGGGGTTGAGCGGCCAATTGACCACACGGATCGAGGCGTTTGTGGAGATGATCGGCCGGCAACAAGAGGCATAAGGCTTCAGGCGCAAGGCGCAGAGAGTAAGCAGCAAGGAGCAGGGAGCAAGGAGCATCGAGAAATTGTCACTCAGTATTGAGCATCCAGTATCGAGTATCCAGTATCCAGCAACCAGAGACGTCACCATGTCACTCGTCAAGCGTGCCCGCTACCATTTCATGAAGGATATTGGGGCCCCCGCTGTCATGCGTCTTTCGGGCGCAGGCAGGAAAAAGGGCCCCGGAAGGCCCAAACCCGGTTTCGGTCCCGGGCTCAACTGCGCGGTTAGGCTGAAGGAGATCATGACCCGCCACTACTTTCTCTCCCGCTACGCAGAGGGGGCGAAGCCTGTGGCCTGGGTCACCAGCGGCGCGCCCGTGGAGATCCTGAGACCGTTTGGGTTTTACACCATTTATCCGGAAAACCACGGGGCCCTCTGCGGGGCACAGAGGCTTGGGCCGGAGCTTTGCGCTGAGGCAGAGGCCCATGGCTACCACCAGGATCTCTGTTCCTATGCCCGCATTGATCTGGGTCATTTTCTCTCGGGCAAGACGCCGGTTGGCAGGCTGCCCAGGCCCGATCTCCTTTTTGCCTCCAACAACATCTGTCAGACCGTGGTCTACTGGTACAGGGTCCTGGCGCATCAATTGAAGATTCCCCTTCTGCTGTTTGACACCCCTTACAATTTTGAAGATATCACCGAAAACGATGTCGCCTATATGGTGCGCCAATTAGAAGAGATGATTCCGGTCCTGGAGGAGGTGTCCGGCCGGCGTTTCGACAGTCGAAAATTTCAGGAGATGACAGGCATTTCACGGGATTCATCGTTTGCCTGGGGCGAGGTCCTTGCCACCATGAAGACACGCCCCGCGCCCATGACTATTTTTGATGCCTTCATCCATCTGGCGCCGATTGTTTCCCTCAGGGGGCTGCCGGTTGCTCTGGAATATTACCATATTCTTCTGAGAGAGCTGCGAGAGAGGATCGAACAAGGCATCGGCGCCATCGAGAATGAGCGGAAACGACTGATGTGGGACAATATCGCCATCTGGTACAAGGTCCGTGATTTTTCAAACCTGTTTGCAGAGCGGGGGATGAACTTTGTCACGGCCACCTACACCAACGCCTGGGCCGAGACGATCTCGCTCATGGATGCAGACCGGCCGTTTGAATCCATGGCCAGGACCTACAGTCTTGTGGTGCTCAATAACAGCCTGGACCATCGTCTGCAGCTCATGGAGAGGCTCATCAAGGAATATCATGTGGATGGACTGGTCATCCATTCGGCCAAGAGCTGCAAGCCCTATTCCGTAGGACAATATGACATCAAACGATTGTTAATGGACAGACTGGGAATACCTTCAGTGATTGTCGATGCGGATATCACCGATTTTCGGGCATATTCCGAAGAACAGACGCGGACGCGGTTAGAGGCCTTTTTTGAGACCCTGGAAGGGTGACCAGATCCTGGACGCGGAAGTCGGAAAGCGGAACGGGGAACGGAGAGGTTGAAGACCACTTCATGACCACACATGACGTTCGCGCAGCGAACGCATGACGACTTCATGACCATCCGTGGAACGCGGAACGGGGGGAATTTAAAATAACCTCATGACAGCGAAGCGAATGACGGCCGAAGACCCTATCAAAAACCGGGACTGTGTTGCAGGGATCGACGTGGGCTCTCTCAGTACGGAGGCCCTTATCCTTGATATGGAGTGCGGGACTGCGGGGTACGCGATTGTTCAGACCGGCGCCAACAGCACGGATGCGGCGGTGTCGGCACTCGAAAAGGCGTTAGCCGCATCAGGGATAGAACGGGATCAGATCCGGCGCATTGTGGCAACCGGTTATGGCCGCGTTTCCATCCCGTTTTCTGATAAACGGGTTACCGAAATTTCGTGCCATGCCATGGGGGCCTTCCACCTGTTCCCGGACACGGGAATTGTTATTGACATCGGCGGTCAGGATTCCAAGGTGATCCGCGTTGGAGAAGGAGGGAGGGTCCTGGATTTCGCCATGAATGACAAGTGCGCGGCCGGCACGGGCCGTTTCCTGGAGGTGATGGCGGATAAGCTCCAGGTTGCGCTGGACGATATGGGACCCCTGTCTTTGAAGGCAGGAGGAGAGATCGGCATCAGCAGCGTCTGCACGGTGTTTGCGGAAAGCGAGGTCGTATCGCTTGTGGCCCGAAACCATCCCAAGGAGGAGATCATCCGGGGTCTTCACCGAGCCATTGTGAACAGGGTATGGAGCATGGTGAAGGGGATCGGCGTTCGCGGCGCGGTGACCATGAGCGGCGGGGTGGCCAAAAACTCAGGCGTGGTAAGTCTCATGGAAGAAAAACTCGGCCAGCCGATTCACGTCTATTCCGAACCTCAGATCATTGGCGCCCTGGGGGCGGCGCTTGTGGCAAGAAGAGATCTTCAGGACGTGCAATAATAGGCGCCTATGATCCATATCAAATATTCAAATCGGAATCAGGGATTTTTTTGCTTGATATGAAATAAAGGGGTTGACAACATGCGGAAAAGACTATAATAGCAGCACAATATGCGTGTCTGTGACTGTTGTATATGCTGTTTAGCGCCTTCTGAGCCGTTTTGATGCTTGGGAGGGAATATCCAAACTTCAATCTCAAAGGAAAGGAGCATTTTATGGCTGGCAAAGAGACGGGCAAAAAGGATTCGGGTAAGAAAGGGACCACGGCGTTAAAAAAAGCAATGACCAAAACGGAGATACTGAGTGAGATTGCAGTGAACACCGAGCTAACCAAGAAGCAGGTATCAGCGGTATTCGACGAATTGGCTGGCCTCATCGAGCGTCATATCAGGAAGCGGGGTCCCGGTCAGTTTACATTTCCAGGTCTTTTCA
>JAUPKI010000385.1 GCA_030837545.1 Thermodesulfobacteriota bacterium
GATTTTTTTCCGGAAAGAAGGCGTTATCATCAAGACCTCAAACAGGCCCAAGCGCCCTGAATATCCGCTGAACTGGCACGCCTCGCACCCGATTCCTTTCCAGAACGGGCTCGATGGGTCCTGACCCAAGTAGGGTCGAATGGCCTCCATCTGCTCCGGAGGGAGAGCTTCAGGGGTCTTGCATTCCTGGCATAACTTTCTGACGAGCCGTTGTCCGATGACGGCGATCAGCGATCCAGAGACCAGAAAGGGATCGATCTTCAGGTCCATTAACCTGATCACGGCAGAGGGGGCATCATTCGTGTGGAGCGTTGAAAGAACCAGATGCCCTGTCTGTGCCGCCTGAAATGCTGTAATAGCGGTCTCGCTGTCTCTTATTTCCCCCACCATGACGATATCCGGATCCTGCCTGAGGATGGATCTCAACCCCGCAGCAAAGGTGATCCCGGCAGCCGGGTTGATTTGAACCTGATTGATCCCCGCCACATCATATTCAACCGGATCTTCCACGGTCACGATGTTGACTTCCGGGGATTTGAGCCTGTTGAGACAGGCATAGAGGGTTGATGATTTCCCGCTTCCGGTAGGCCCGGTCACAAGGATGATCCCCTGGGGTCTGTGAATGGCCTCCAAAAGGTTTCTCAGGTCCGTCTCTGAAAAACCGAGATCTTCGGGGTTCAAGGCCGCTGTTCCGGGATCCAGGATGCGGATCGTCACCTTCTCGCCGTATGATGTGGGGAGGGTGGAGACCCTGAGATCAAACGTCTTTCCCCCATATCTCACCTGGGCCTTCCCATCCTGGGGTTTTCGTTTGATGGAAATATCGAGATTCGATACGATCTTGATCCTCGAAACAACGCCCGCATGGATATGCTTCTCCGCCCGCATGACCTCTTTCAATATGCCGTCCACCCGATAGCGAATCAAGATAGAGGTCTTCTGGGGCTCAATATGGATGTCGCTCGCCTTTTGTTTGATGGCATCGGCAAGCATTGAATTCGTAAATCGGACGATAGGGGGCATTTCGGTCAGGACCAGGAGTTCATGCGCCTCTTTCTCGTTAGGTTCCTTTTCCCGAAGGATTTCGATGTCTGCGTCAATGGCCGGGCCCGCATCCAGGTCTCTTTTAAGGTCTCCTTTTGAGTAGTGTCGTTCAAGGGCCTCGATAATGTCTTCTTCAGGGACAACGGCGATCTCTATGGGCAACTGGGTGAAAAAGCGAAGGTCGTTCAGGGCGTTTAGATCTAAAGGATCGGCCATGGCGACGAGAAGGCTTTTTTCCTTTTTCTTGAGAGGAATGACCAGATAATTTTCGGCAAGCTGAGGCGATACCAATTCTATCACCTCTTTGGCTATCTTTACGTTTTTGAGGCGACCATAGGGTATCCTTAGCTGCTTCGCTAATGTCTTGGCAATAACTACCTGGTCGGCCACTCCCATATCCACAAGGACCTGACCCAGGCGTCTTTTCTGGGATTTTTGAATCTCAAGCGCCCTGTCGAGTGTCTGATTGTCAATGAGGCCGGATTTTACCAGGATTTCCCCCATCCGCATCTTTTGTTGGGGGGCGCGTACGGGTGTGTCGGTTTTATTCATGGATGATAGCCTGCTTGGAAGATTTAAGGAGAGAGGCCCCTCTATGGTCTCTGAAAAGGGGTTCCCACCAGGCGGCGTTCATGTGAAACAACACTGCTGTCGCTTATATGAACCATACGGTGAGAGTGCCTGTGTGTCAAGATGAAAACGCAATCCTGTCCCGAATGAATGCTCTGAGATCCGGGTTCGTCAGCGGGCTGTCCATGCTTCCTGCCCTACAAAAGACGTTGTCCAGGGCGATTTCCTCTGGATATTTTCCTTGCTATTGGATAACATCCTTAGAGTCAGCATCGAAATGAACGAGGAGGCGAATTCTATGGGTGAAGCGATCCGTATTGAGATCTTGCGGGAGGCTGCGGAGCGTTTTGTAGCGGCCGAGCCGGGACGTTTGGGCAGAGATGGGTGGTGGCGGAAGCCGCTTGTGGTGAGCGCGCCCATTGATCAGCGGTTTGATCAACTGCCCGATATCGCCTATCATGAGCACTTCAGTCCGCGAGAGCTTTTGCTGACTGCCAGGTCAGTGGTGGTATTCTTTCTCCCCTTTAAGCGTGAACTGGTCAGGGCTAACCGAAAGGGGAATCGGCCTTGCAGGGACTGGGGGCTGGCCTACGTCCAGACGAACGATCTTATCGGCCGGCTGGCCGGGGCCCTGGGAGATCTCTTAGGCGAGCATGGCTTTCAATCAGGTCTCACACCGGCTACCCACAATTTTAATGAAGTGGCGCTCATGGCGCGGTGGTCCCACAAGCATCTCGGATATTTGGCCGGCCTGGGTCGATTCGGCGCCCATCGGCTGCTGATCACGCCGGCGGGGTGTGCCGGTCGGCTGGGAAGCCTCGTGACAGAGGCTGAACTGGGCGACCATCCGGTCATAGAGACCGAGGAGGCCTGCCTCCTCAAGGCCGGTAAGGAATGCGGAGAGTGCATTGAGGCCTGTCCGGTTCAGGCCCTGGAGGAGGGGGATTTTGATCGCCGGCGCTGTTGGGACCGGCTGAAAGACAACCGGCGTTCTCTGAGCGATTTCTCAGATCTCCCGGAGACGACCCATGTCTGCGGCAAGTGCGCCGCCCTTATGCCGTGCAGCTTCAAGAATCCGGTTGCCGAGCTGGTGAAATGCACGCCATCCAGGGACGTGGGATGCCCTTGAGAAAGAACGTCTCGGGATATGCGGCAGGCCCGGAAAGTCGGGTTTAACATGAAAATCGACGTCCATTATTATGCGGTTCTGGGCTTCTGCCGAGTCTGCGGGTTCGACAAGGAGAGCGCCTGCACCATCGCCTATGCCTCGCAGTTCGTGGATGAGGCCAAGATCAACCATATGGTCATTGATGGTGAGTCCTTAGATCCCCTTGCGCAGGACATCCAGAACGCCCCGTTTTTTGATCTCGGACGAAACCCGTTTCAGGAATCGCTCCTTGGCCTCCAGACCGTGCTGTTTTTCGAGTTTTTCCCACTCCCTGGGCTGAGTGGCGTAGATGAAATCCAGCGCATCCCGGGGAATCAGGCACAGGTCACGGTCGTATTCCTCATGCGTGCCCCGGCAATAACCACCGGGCGTCATGTCCTCATAGGTCCCGGGCTTCAGATGGACCGCTCCCGTTGTCCCGGCTGGCGCATCGGGGCCGCCCTGAAGCAGCTCCGTCTCGATGGTCTCTTCAAACGCCTTTTCGGAGATGTCAGGCACCGCTATTTCCCCCGTCTCTCTCTACCCTTACCCCAAAAAATCCATCCCGATTCTTACGTAGCCCCGGCCGCCTTTCTGACCAAATACCTGTGCAGATCCAGGATGCGGATCGCCCATACACACCCTCCCACTTCGTGGTGGATCCTTGCCTTGACATTATCTCAGA
>JAUPKI010000386.1 GCA_030837545.1 Thermodesulfobacteriota bacterium
CGACGCTCTTCCGATCTAAGGTCTTGAAAGTCATGAAAAGAGAATATCCGGAGCATCCACTGTTCGGGGTGGCGGCGGTGATTTTTGATGACGCATCCGTGTGGTTGGCCCGGCGGAATCAGGAGCCGTCCAGGGGGCTGTGGAGCCTTCCCGGCGGGCTGGTGGAACTGGGCGAGGGCCATTTGGAGGCACTGGCCAGGGAGCTGCGTGAAGAACTCGGAATCGCCATAACCGTCGGCGGCCTGGTGGGCGTTTTTGATAAGATCTTTCACGACCCTGAAGGCCGGGTCCAGTACCATTATGTGGTGGTGGATTACTGGGGGTGGATTAGCCAGGGGCAGCCGACCGCAGCCTCGGATGTGAGCCAGGTGGTTCGGGTTCCCCTCGACCGGCTCGACGCCTTTGAGGTGAGCAAAGAACTCATCCAAACCATCCGGGCAGCCGAAAGGGCATGGCGGCTGATACGCCGATGAGCGAGTAAGCCGATAAGCTGAACAGCTTACCAGCTCAATCCCTCCATTGGGCAACGCCTCAGTCAATTAGATGCAGAAACCGCTTCCAGTTGGGCCATGACCAGTAGATGATGAAGGCCTTTCCCTTGACGTCTTCCATGGGGACAAATCCCCAGAACCTGCTGTCGTAGCTGTGATTGCGGTTATCCCCCATGACAAACAGGTGATCCTTCGGAACGGTGACAGGCCCGAACTGGTTTTTCTCACCTGTCCCAGGGTATCCCCTCCCTGCATCTGAATAAAATCCGTGTTCGTCGTTGTAATGTAGTCCGTTGACATAGATGGTCTTGTCGGCAATCCTGATCTCATCGCCGGGCAGGCCGATGACCCGCTTGATGAAATCCTTGCTCCGGTCCACCGGATAGATAAAGACGATCACATCATCGTGTTTAGGCTCGCTGATCCGGATCAAGGTCTTGTTGATGAAAGGGATCTTGATGCCGTAGACGAACTTGTTGACGAGAATATGATCTCCCACCAGAAGGGTCGGTTCCATGGAGCCGGAGGGGATCTTGAAGGCCTGCACGATAAAGGTGCGGATAAAAAGGGCCAGGAGAATGGCAATGACCGCTGCCTCGGCATATTCACGAAAGGCGCTCTTTTTCTTCAACGTGCCCTTCGCACCCGTTTTTTTTGTCGCATTCACTTCCAAATGAAGCCCCCCTGAAATTTTTTCACGGAATTTAATCTTTAACATCCAAGTTTGTAAAGGAATTTTTCAGATTATTCTCGCGCCCGGACCTCTCCCGCACGATCCTTGACGATTGTGTAACGAGGATTAGGGGCAGGACCTAACCAATGCTTTTTGAAACATGTCCCGGGACAGAAAGAAGAAGGCGGGAACAGGAGGTCGTTGTCAGAATCTAAACAGGTTCCCTGAGAGGGCCTTTAAAAAGGCTGGGGTTCCCAGATTAGACCATCATCCACTCATACATCATGCAACATCCTTGAGGTCTTGATCGTGCTGGTCGGGGCGAGAGGATTTGAACCTCCGACACCCTGCTCCCAAAGCAGGTGCGCTACCAGGCTGCGCCACGCCCCGTTGCCTCAATGCATCGAAACCGAGTTTAGTCATTTGGATCGGTAAAATCAACCCCAGAGTCGCACATTAATTTCTTGACCTCAAGGCCCCTGTTCTCTATAGTATCCTCCCAATCGGGAGCGCCTCTTTTGGGCAGAGCGATGGGAGGTCGCTCCAGACAATATCTGAAATGAAGGAGACCTCATATGGACCTTTTCAGAAGGATTGGAATCGGAATTGTATCGATGATTCCCGCCTTTGTATTGGGCGGCCTTATCTGGGACTGGTTCGGGTCCTGGCTGGCTGTCCTGGGAATGGTGGTCATCGTCGGGATCTTTTCCGGTTCCGCCATTGCAGGGAAATTTTCATCCAAGGAACAGCAACACGAGGGACACCGCGCTTGATTGTCGTCTATTCGCATGTCAGGGGGGATGGAATCCTATGAGGGTCCCGTCCCCCCGATGTCGATGTTAAGCGATCCCGAGGCTGAATTTAAGCGACTTGAGGGTGTTTTTCATGAGCATGGTGATGGTCATGGGGCCCACGCCGCCCGGAACCGGGGTAATATAACCGGCAATCTCCTTGGCTGCATCGAAGTCCACGTCCCCTCTCAATATGGCCACCTTCTTGCCTGTCTTCTCGTTGATCTTCTCCCCGACGCGGTTCAGCGCTCGTGGGCGATATCCGACGTTGTCTACGATATCCTCTACCTGCCTTATCCCGGATTTTAGTATTGTGTCCCCCGAATTTTACACGTTCTGCATTTCACATGCCATGATGGTATGTTTACACAGCACCGAGGTTGTAATTGATCCTACGCCTCCGGGAACCGGGCTGATTTTGTTTACAATGGGTTCAGCCTGGGCAAAATCCACATCGCCGCAGTATTTTCCAGGATTGTCCGGGTCGGGGTTGATGCCCACGTCAATTACGGTCTGTCCGGGTTTGAAGAAATTGCCTTTGAGCATTTTTGCCTTACCTACTGCCGCAATCACGATTTCTCCGTCCTGACAAACGCCCGGCAGATTTTCTGTCCGGGAATGGCAAATCGTCACAGTGCCGTGTTCCCGCAAAAGCAGCATTGCCAGAGGTTTGCCGACCACGAGAGACCGTCCCACAACCACGCATTTTTTCCCTTTGATCGGGATATTGTAAAATTTGAGCATTTCCATACACGCACTGGGTGTGCAGGGGGGGAATCCGGTTGTATCATCGGTAAAGACTTTTGCCGCGCCGTTGGTGGTAAGGCAGTCCACGTCTTTTTCAACCGGTATCAGGGTTCTGATTTTGCGCTCATTGAGATGTTTGGGCAGCGGAGAGAACATCAGAATTCCGTTCACATCTTTTTTAGCACCGATTTCAGTCACTGCTTTTTCAAAAGCCGCCTGATCTATGTCTTCCGGGAATTCAAACACCTCACAGTCCATGCCCACGCCTGTGCAGGTTTTCTTTGCGCCGCCTTCATAAAACAGATCGTCAGGACGTGCGCCCACGCGGATAATGCCGAGTTTCGGGGTTGTGCCCTTGGCTTTCAGTGCCTCAACCCGTTTGATCATGTCTGCCTTCATTGCATCCGCAACCGGTTTTGCTTTCAGAACTTCTGCCATTGTGACTCTTCCCCCCTTATTTTTTTGTAAGTTTGGAAATAACCAGACTTAAAGTTTCATCCGCAATTTTGCATCCGTCATTGACCAGACGTTCCATTTCTTTTCTCGCGGATTTGACAAAATTCTGATCCTTGATGGTGTTGAGGTTGATAATGACATTGAGTTTCCCGGAAATCAGAGCGGCTTTCATGAACACCACGCCGCATCCCACATCGGAAATTGCGAGCATGGTTCCGATCTGACCCATGCGCTGATGAATTTTGATGCCTTCATACGCCTTGCGCATAATCTCCATGGGTACGGAGCATGCGGTTTTGGAGCACTGCTCCATGGTTTCTTCCTTGAATTTGATTTCTTCCGGTGTGCTTTTCGGAAGACCATAGGCTTTGGACAAGGGCTCAAAAACTTCCGCGTCCTTGTCCACCAGCGTTTCCAGTTCGGAAATGACTTTAGAACCTTTTTCAAGTAGATCTTTGACCTCAGGCTCCACATCTGCATATTTTTTCTTGCCGAGTGTGAGATTGCCCACCATATTGGAAAGAGCCATGCCGATTGCACCGCCCATTGCTGCCGCGCCGCCTCCGCCCGGGGCCGGAGCTTTGGATGCCAGTACTTCGATAAACTCTTTGCAGGATTTGTCTACCATTGATGCCATGTTTCAGTCCTCCACCTTATGGGTTGTTATTATTGTCACCAGGCCAGGAACAACGCCATGTTTTTCCTTGATCTGCTTGACTTCCACTGCGATTTCCTTGAGGATTTGTTCACGAATGTCAGTTCCTTTAATCAATTTTGCCGTTATCTTGGATCTCCTTTGCTGAAAAGTTTATGCTTGTTCCATAAATTCAGTAGCTTTGAGAAAAAAGTGACAAAGTCCGCGTGGCCTGTCCATATCACACTATCGGGTTTATATCAAACATTTTGTGGCGCCACGAACACATTTAAGCGTTCCGGCATCCACAAGTCAGAAATCGGCGTCTGCAAATGGCGGTTCGCCCCGAATCCAAAGGAGGAAATGAATGAAAACCAACCTTGTTTACATCACCGCAGGGAGCATGGATGAGGCCAGGACGATCGCAAGGGAACTGGTCTCGAACCGATTGGCCGCATGCGCCAACATCATTGACAACGTGAACTCCCTGTACTGGTGGAATGGGGAAATTCAGGACGACCGGGAGGTGATCCTCATTGCCAAGACTAGGGAATCCCTGATTCCTGAGCTGGTGGACAAGGTCAAATCCATGCACAGCTATGAATGTCCTTGTATTGTAAGTCTTCCGATCATAGACGGGAATCCGGCCTTTTTGGACTGGATTGCAGAGGAGACCCGGTGAGGAAGGAAGGCCGAATTGAACGGCTCAACCCTTGTGAGACCTCCTTTTTATAAACATTTTCAACAAGAAAACCATCGCCACGATGCCCAGAAGCACCAACATGGCGATGTTATAATGCAACATGATCCGTCCCATATTTTTTTTCACGATCTCCCAGTTGGTCCCGATGGAATAACCGATCAGGATCCAAATGAGATTCCATGTGGCGGCGCTGATGAGGGCCAGGAGTCCGACCCTGAGGACCTTGAGCTGGGATATTCCGCCGGCAATCGATATGACCGAGCGGATTCCCGGGAAGAAGCGGTTTAGCAGTATGAGAAAGTAACCGTACTTCTTAAACCATTGCTCGGCCCGGCCGATGTCGTGCGCCCTGAAAAGCCGGCAATCCCGCTCTATAAAGAACCGCCGGCCCAGAAGCCTTCCAACCCAGAAAAGGAACATGAAACCGGCCAGACTCCCTGCCACGGTCGCCCCGTAGACGCCCGCGAAGGAGAGCCTTCGGGCCCCGACCAGAAACGCGCCAAAGGCGGTAATGGTATCTCCCGGAATGGGGGGGAAGACGTTTTCCACAAATGCGCTCACGCCTAACATAAGATAAAGGAGGGCACTGGGAAGCGAATCAAG
>JAUPKI010000387.1 GCA_030837545.1 Thermodesulfobacteriota bacterium
ACATCCTTCGCACCCTGTTCGCAGACAGGGCCGGCGCCGTCACGGTGACTTCCTCATATAAAGAAAGCCTCAGACTCCTGCAAGACGCGAACGTTAATCTGGTTATCGCCGACCATGACGCATTTCGCAAAGACACGGGCAGGATCACGCGCCGGATAAAGGAGCTGCGGCCGGACCTTTCGGTGGTCCTTATCAATACACAAAGGGCATCCGATTCCCGCACGACGCGGGGAAGTACGGACGCGGACTTGACCATCCCCAGGCCTTTAAATCTGAACAGGTTCCTCTCGCAGGTGGCGATGTTGATGGGAGAGGGGGCGCCCGAATGAGCAGCCATCTTGATACCCCGGTTGCGCCGCTGGCCGAAAGAATGAGGCCCAAGCACCTGAACGAGATGGTGGGGCAGGCGCATATCCTGGGTCCAGGGGCCTTTCTGGGCAGGGCCCTGCAAAGCGGCCGCATATTTTCAGTCATCTTCTGGGGACCCCCCGGTTCCGGCAAAACCACCCTGGCCAGGCTCATGGGAGAGGCCGCTCAATGCCCTTTCCGTTCGTTTTCTGCGGTGACCTCCGGCTTAAAGGACCTGCGGCAGGTCGTTTCAGAGGCCGAAGCGGAAAAGGCCTTGTCCAACAGGCCGACGGTCCTCTTTGTGGATGAGATCCACCGGTTCAACAAGGCCCAGCAGGACGCCTTTCTCCCCCATGTGGAGAGCGGGCTTATCATCCTGATCGGCGCCACCACCCAGAACCCCTCCTTTGAGGTGATCCCGCCGCTTCTCTCGAGGGGCAGGGTCATGGTCCTTCACCCGCTCGGCAAAAACGATCTGGAGACCCTCCTCTTCCGGGCCATTTCGGACAAGACCCGTGGCCTGGGAGGCCTGGAAGTCCAGGTCACGCCTGAGGCCATGGACTACCTCATTGAACTGGCCCAGGGGGATGCCCGAGTGGCCCTCAATAACCTGGAATCAGCGGTCCACTCCGTGATGGAGGCAGGGCCGGGTGGCCCTGTCCGCCTGGATCTGGAGGGCCTTGAAAAGGCCCTGGACCGAAAGGCCCTTCCCTATGACAGGGACGGCGAGCACCATTACGATACCATTTCCGCTTTTCACAAGAGCCTTCGGGGGAGCGATGCCCAGGCCTCGGTCTACTGGCTCTACCGGATGCTTATGGCCGGCGAAGACCCCCTTTTCATCTGCCGGCGGATGATCCGATTCGCCTCCGAAGATGTGGGGCTGGCCGATCCCGATGCGCTCCCGATAACCCTGGCCGCCTTTGAGGCATGGCAGAAGGTGGGCCCCCCAGAGGCGGAATTGGCATTGGCCGAGGCGGCTGTCTATCTGGCATCGGCCCCCAAGAGCAATGCGCTCTATCTGACGGAAAAGGCGGTCAAGGAGGAGATCCAGCGATCCGGGGCGCAGCCGGTTCCCCTGCACATTCGGAACGCCCCAACCCGACTCATGAAGCAACTGGGCTACAGTCGGGGCTATCTCTATCCCCACAACTATCCAGGGGCATGGGTCAAGCAGGACTATCTCCCTGAACGGCTGACCAACCGGGTCTTCTACCGGCCAAACCAAAGGGGGTTCGAGCAGGAAATCCGTCGGCGAATGGAGAACATCCGGAGGGCTGAAGGGGGAGAGAAAGGGAGTGCCGTTAAGGGAAAACAATAGAACAGATGGCGACTCCCTGTCTCTCTTGCATCCATGATGTTTTTCGAATCCCTTTCGGTTATCCCTATTCGGCGCCCAAGACACTCCCTCCAATCATGATGCCGAAATCGTAGCGGCAGCGTGGTCCCACGCTTCACTTGATGCCCAATCAGACTGGCTTTTTACCTGTCAATTTTGATGGTCTCGCAAAAAGTCACGAAACGCTATTCCCCGTCATTCCGGCCAAAGCCGGAATCCAGTACCGCCTCGGGATTCAATCACTTATAAAACCTCTGGACCCCGTTTTTCAACGGGGTGAGGACTTTTTACGAATGCATCAATTTTGATGGATAGATCCGACAGGGGTCTTCCTCTGACGAAAAAGGATTGACAAAGAAAAAGGGAAACGATAGAAACACATAAAACACACAAAAGACACAAAAATGAAAAAAGATGCTTTTACAACCTCCGATATTGCCCGGATCTGCCACCACTCGAGGGAGACGGTAAAGCGATGGCTGGAAAAAGGGGAGATCAGGGGCTACAGGGTGGGCTTGTCAGGGCATTGGCGAGTCCTCCCAAGGGATCTGGCCCTTTTTCTCAAAAACAACAACATCCCATTTCCAGACCCCGCGGAAACAGGCTGTGATCTGAAAGAACTAACCGGCATGCAGGGTCTTCCCCCATTCTGCTGGGAGTTTTTTGAGAAATCAGAGAACGAACACGTCCGCTTGAACGGAAGGTGTGAGGATTGCATGGTCTATAAGACAAAATCCTTAAACTGTCGCGCCCTAAGAGAGGAAATAGGCCATAAAAAAATCTTTTGCGGCCATTCTTGCGAGGAGTGCGATTACTTTCGCTTTCTCCAAAGGGAGATAAGGCATCAGACCTGACCCATACTATAGCATTGATCAAGTCTCAACTCTCGATCTATTGATGGAGTAGGTAACAACCGAAATCCTGGGAAAGGGGGTGATGAATGATTCACTGCGGCAATTGGTCGAAATTGGTTAAGGCAATCTATCAAGAGCATTGGAGGGAAGCGTCATGAAAGAAATGAATAGAAGAGATTTTTTAATGGCGTCGGCTGCAGCAGGCGCCACCTTGATGGCAGGGCCGATCTTAATGGGAGGCCCTTCGGTGGCGCATGCGTCCGTAAATATTCCAGAGGTTGACAAGCTGGTCATCACGGTCATTACCGACAACTACTACGATTGCCTGAGGTGGAACTATAAGGTTGCCAAAAGACAGGTGAAGGTTCCCGGTGCCCCTTCTATTTGGAAGGGCTTTTCATTCCACGCGGAGCACGGCCTCGCGTATCACATCGAGACGGTCGTCAACGGCAAGTCTAACGCATTTATGTTTGATTATGGGATGGATTTCGAAGGCGTCAGCAAGAACATGGAGATATTGGGGATCGACTTGAATAAGGTAGAAGCCCTGGGATTAAGCCACGGCCATTTGGACCATTGGGCAAACCTGATCCCAATGCTCAAAGCCAATGACAAAAAAATTCGAAAGGGGATCTACTTATATGTAGGAGGAGATGCCTTTGACAACAAGTTCGTCAGTCTCCCCCCAGTCTATAAGCCCCTGGATGGACTCGCCGATCTTGGACAACTGAACCGACCAGAGTTAGAATCTTTAGATCGTGTCAAGATTGTTGAGGTAAAGGAACCGACGCCCATGGCTCCCGGGGCCTATCTGACAGGAGATATCGAGAGGGTGACGGAATACGAAAAGGGCTCGCCCATTCTTATGGTTAAAAAGGGAGATAAGATGGAGCGTGATTACTTTTCGGGGGAACAATCCCTGATGTTTAATGTGAAAGGGAAGGGTTTGGTGGTCCTTTCCTCCTGTGCCCACACAGGGATTGTCAATACGGTAAAACATGCTCAGAAGGTAACAGGGATAGAGAAGGTTCATATGGTGATCGGAGGGTTCCATTTGACCGGCGCCAAACCAGAGGTGATCCAGCAAACCATTGCCGACATCAAAGCCGTTTCCCCAGACTACATTGTCCCCATGCACTGTGCAGGGTTTGAGGCCATCGCAGGCTTCCAAAGAGAGATGCCGGAGCAATTCATCATTAATGTTGCAGGGACTCGGTACGAACTCGGCGCATAGCGCGGAATAAGACGTGTATGTTGCCAACAGCGATATAATCGAAGTCTGATGGTGTCTTTTTCGTACCCTGGTTTTCATTGATTCGGACCGGTATTGGGCATACATGCTGCATAAAGGCAGGGCCGACTACGGCTCTGCCTTTCCTATAACGGATCCATTCCACCCTCTCGATTCCCAAAAACGGTTTCCGGGTCATCCATTTTCTTCAAACAAGGCCACCGGCACCACAAAAAGGACCCATAAGTCTTTGATTTGACTTATGGGTCTTCTGTTTTTCTCCTGGCGGAGGGAGGGAGATTCGAACTCCCGGAGCATGACGCTCAACGGTTTTCAAGACCGCCGCCTTCAACCACTCGGCCATCCCTCCGGCATCCGGCAAGGGGCGTTAATGCCCGCTGCCAGCTTATTGAAAAATGTAAGACACACTTTGCTCAAAGGCAACAGAAAAGCAGTGAATCAGGGCTTCACTTCAGGAAGGTCTCCACCTTTGCCTCCTTCCGAAGCTTGTCGACCGATTCCTTGATCTCTTTCTGAACTTTTTCCTGCTTCAGATATTGACCCAGCTTTTCCTTTATTTCGTCAAATGGGATCGTACTTTCAGCTTTCTTATCGGCCACCTTGATCAGGTGATATCCAAAGTCCGTCTTGACAATGTCGCTCACCTCGCCCGGTTTCATCTTAAAGGCCACGGCCTCAAAAGGGGGCACCATCTGCCCCCGCCCGAAATAGCCTAAATCACCACCCTTGGAACTGCTCGGGCACTCGGAATACGTCTTTGCCAGTTCAGCGAAGTCCTCGCCCTTTTTCTGCTTTTCCTGGATTTCCTTGATCCTTTTTAGGGCCTCGTCCTGTTCCGATTGCTTTGCGTCTGGTTTTACCTTTATTAAAATATGGCTTGCCTGGACCTGTTCGAGCTGCTTGAACATATCAGGGTGGCTGTCATAATAGTCCTTGATCTCCTTTTCGAGGACCGTTGTCTTATTGACAAATTTGTCGACCACAAATTTCTCTATGGCAAGGGCTTTTTTAATGTCAGACCGCATCAGATCCTCCGAAAGATGCATTTCCTGCAATGCCTTTTTGTAGCCCTCATCCGTCGGGAATTGCTTTTTCCATTGCGCCAGCCGGTCATCGACCGTCTTGTCGTCGATTTGGATACCGGCTTTCTTGCTCTCCTGGTACAGGAGTTCACCCCCTATGAGTTGATCGAGTACACCCTCCTTCATCTGGGCATCATCGACCGGTTTACCCATCCTTGAAAACTGCTGCTTTGCAAACCCCAAGGACCGGTCAAATTCCGCTTGAGTGATCGGGGTCCCGTTCACCATGGCCACCCTATCGCCCCGAGCCGATACGGAATCTTGAACTGGAGAGGGCTTCTTGTCTGCTGCGGATGCCTGCCAGGCCGTCATGATCAAGGCGAATGCAACCATCATCGTTTTCAACCATATTTTCTTTTGTCTGCCGTGCATCAATGTCTCCTTTCGTGATGAAAAATCAAAAAGCGCCCTTTAAGGGCCTGTCTTTCTTCTATGTTATCGAGAATCAATTTGTCTAAATAGCACCTTCTTGGAGGGTTTAGCAAGGGATATTATCGAAAAATTCTGGAATTCCGAAACTCCCTTCACATTTTATCTGAAAGCTGCTAACGTTATCCAGGGCTTCACAGGCTTCCCGCTTTACGGCGGGATTCAGCAGGTCAGAGGATTAGAGAGACACAGGGCCGGGTCAGGGGAATATGATGGACAAGGGGGACGCAAGATCCAAGAAAGAGAGACTTATCCAGCGCCTCGGGAGGTTCGATGCTCTGATGGTGGCGTTTTCGGGCGGTGTTGACAGCGCATTCCTTCTGGCTGCGGCCCGGGAAGGCCTGGGCGAAAAGGTTGTTGCAGCCACGGCAGTCTCTCCGATTCACCCTCGGCGCGAACAGGATGAGGCCGTCGGATTTGTGAGAGGCAGAGGGATCGACCACATTTTATTCCCATCAAATGAGCTCGATATTCCGGAATTCGTGGTCAACGGCATTGACCGATGCTATCACTGCAAGGCAGCGCTTTCCGAAAAACTCCTTCAGATCGCCAGTGAAAAAGGGGTGGATCATGTGGCCCACGGCGCCAATGTGGATGACCTCCAGGATTACCGACCTGGATTCAGGGCCGCGCAGGAGGCCGGGATCATCGCCCCGTTGATCGACGCCCAGTTGTGCAAGGCGGAGATTCGTTTTCTGGCAAAGGAAATGGGCCTTTCTCAATGGGATAAGCCCGCCATGGCGTGTCTCGCCAGCCGGTTCCCTTATGGATGCCCTATTACGGAAAAGGGGCTGAACATGGTTGAACTGGCAGAAGAATTCCTTTTAGATGAGGGATTTTCAGGCGTACGCGTCAGGCACCACGGGGCTGTTGCGAGGGTGGAGGTGGACCCGTTGGATCTGGAGAAGATGGTACGTGAGGACACGAGGAAGGCCGTCATGGAGACCTTCCGCAGGATCGGTTTTGAGCACGTTGCCCTCGACCTGGAGGGCTATGTGTCCGGGAAAATGAACCGGGGGATTGAGGAATTCAGGGATTGAGGGATTGAAGAATTCAGGAATTAGGAATTGAGGAATTGAGGGATTGGGGAGGCGCATAGGAACAGTTTGACCCCCTGAACTGGGAACAGGGCCGTAAAACAGGATGCCCTTCCGGGCATCCTGTTAAAGATAGAAGGGGCGTGCCTATTTCAAAAGAT
>JAUPKI010000388.1 GCA_030837545.1 Thermodesulfobacteriota bacterium
CCGGCAAGGTGTTGCCGTAGCGGTCAACGGCGCACTGTCCATGCTTTACTGGAAGGGACGTGATCTGGCCTACCTGGTGAGATTCTCAGAACCATTTCCCGATGAAACGATTTTGCACACACTGTGTACAAAATTGAGCTGGAGTCACTTTCGCTTGCTTGTCCGGCATGTGGGACAGAGGCACGTTGTTTCGATGTTGACTTGTTAGACAACAAAGAAACAATGTCCCTCTGGTCATCGTTGTTTGTTCCTGGCCGAGAATGAGAGGTTGGGAGGGCGGAATCCGGCTTGACACCCAGGCGGGATTTGCGTAACGTCTCTGAAAAAAGAGGGAGCCATTCACCCTATAGGACCAATCCATGAGGGTCAGGGGACTGTTTGAAACCATTAAAGATATCCCGCATCACGGGAGAAGGAGAGCATGGTCATGAAAGGGAGAATCAAGGGGTCAGGATATATAAAGATGGTGGCAGTGGTGGTCCTTATTGCCTTCACCATTGCAGGATGTGCCGGCAACGGAGGGCTTTCCAATACGACAGATACCACCAAAGGCGCCCTTTTTGGCAGCGCGGGGGCGGCCGCCCTGGGCGCCATTATCTACCACGGTAACCCACTGGCCGGCGCCCTGATCGGTGCTGCGAGCGGGGCCCTTGCCGGGGGCGTTGTGGGGCACTTTATGGATGAGCGAAAAAAGAACCTGGAGCAGGCCCTGGCCCCCCAGATCAATGCAGGGCTGGTGTCTGTTCAGATTCTAGCCGACCATGCCGTCTTGGTCACCAGCACGAAGGAATCGGCATTTGCTCCAGGTTCTTCGGTGGTCAGCCAGGGGGTTATCCCTACCCTCCAAACCATTGCAAAGGTGGTAAAGACCTACGGTAAGACCACCATTGCGGTGATCGGCCACCCTGATGCCACGGGCACCATAGCTGAGCGAACGGCCCTGGCCAATCAACGGGCCGAGGCCATCCGAAACATGCTCCTGGGGATGAATGTCCCTCCGATCCTGGTCACCGCATCAGGGAACTCCAATAGCCACTATCTGGACGGCAGAGTTGAGATCATCGTCCATCCATTGGTTTCGGGATAGCGCATGGCGGGGACAATGCCTTTACATTGTCCCCCGGATTTCAGAAGAGGAACTGGCCCTCTTTGACCTGTTGACCCAGCCGGAACCTCAACTCACGGGCAAAGAGAAAAGCCTGGTCAAAAAGACGGCACGGGAGCTTCTCAACAAGCTCAAAGGGGAAAAGCTGGTGCTGGACTGGCGGAAACGGCAGGAGTCGCGTGCCCAGACGCGGGGGACCACCGAAGAGGTTCTGGACCGGGGGCTTCCAGAGGTCTACACCCGGGATCTTTTTGCGCGAAAGACAGAGGCGGTCTTTCACCACATCTACGAGTCTTATTTTGGGGCCGGGCGGGGCATCTACGTTGCGGTCATGTAAGGGCGAAGGTCCCGGAGTCATTGAATCAAGTAATACAAATGAAGATATCAAAATGGGAGTCGTACAGTGGAACTAAATGCCGGACTTCTGGGTACGCCGCTTAAGAAGTATCAGACTACGATCACCTGGCGGGAAACGACCAATTATGCGGCGTCCGTCCAGGACAATAATCCCAAATATTTTGATGACAGGGAAGCGGCGGGGATTGTATCGCATCCCATGTTTGCCGTATCCGTCACATGGCCTGTTTTAAGCCGCTTGGATGCATTCATTGAGTCCAAAGATTTTCCAAAAGAGGTTTTGATGACCCAGGTGCACTACACCGAGCACCTGATCTTGCATCGCCTGATCCGGCCCGGAGACGAACTCACCATTGTCGGGACGTTGAAGGCCTTTTTGCCCCATCGTGCAGGGACCCATGCCATTATCTGTCTTGAGGCTCGAGACCAGAAAGGGGAACCGGTTTTCACTGAATACACCGGCGCCATGTTGAGGGGGGTCGACTGTGGAGAGGGCGGCAAAACAGGTCAACTCCCTGTGATTCCGGAAAACGACACCGAGGGAGAGGTTCTCTGGACATCCGACATCCATATTGATCCTCTGCGTCCCTATATATATGATGGATGCAGCAACATTGTATTCCCGATTCATACCTCACCGACGTTTGCCCGGATGGTGGGTCTGCCGGGAATTATTTTGCAGGGAACCGCAACCCTGGCATACGCGATCCGTGAAGTGGTCAACCATGAAGCCGATAAAGACCCTTCCAGGATTTCCGAGATTGCATGCAGGTTCACCGGAATGGTCCTGCCCGGAACCGATATCAACGTGTGTTGCATAGGAAAGAAATCCCATAACGATTTTACGGACATTTTTTTTGAGGTCCAAAACGATGCTAAGGAGAAGGCGGTTCGTAACGGATATGTAAAGGTACTGAAAGGGTGATTGAAATGAATACGACGGAAAGATTGCCGCTTGTTAATTCCTATATTGATAAATGGGCCAAAACGCAGCCGGATTCGGTGGCCATGGTTCAACATGAAGACGGCAGGGAGATTACGTATAAAAAGTTCGCGTCATTAATCGATTTTTTTGCACTCAAATTACTGGATATGGGTATTCAAAAAGGGGACCGGGTGGCAACCCAACTGGTATTGCTTCCGGAACATATGGCGCTGATGTATGCCTGTTTTAAAATTGGGGCGATGATCGCGCCGTTGGATGTCCGCCTGAGTGAAAACGAAGTGGTTCGAGACATCAACAAGATTGATGCCAAGGCCTTTTTCTTTTTGGGAGAAACCCCTGTCCGTGATTTCAGGATGGTTGGGAAGGCAGTGCTTAAGGGCTGCCCATCCGTCAAACACCTGGTGCAGTTCACCCCAGATCCGAAACCCGGAGATATCATCGAAGGGGCGGTGAGCATCTCGGATCTCATGAATAAGATGCGCCTGGTGTGGCTGAAGCTGACAGATGTTTTTACAGGAAGGCTTAAAAAGGCATATCAGCAGGTGGACAAGAGAACCCCTGCCTTGATCATCTACACAACCGGAACCACCGGCGAACCCAAACCGGCCGTGCTGTGCCATGAAAATATCATTGTTCAGAACCAGATATTGGAAAGGGGCATCGATTTCAAAGGCGACAAAAGAGATTTTTCAGTTCTTGTCAATCTTCCGCCCAGCCATGTGGGATGTGTTACAGAGACATTTATGACCACCATGTTTATCGGGGGGAAGGCCGTTCTTCTAAGGATATTCGACACCAAGGCCACCCTGGAGGCCATTGAACGCCATAAGGTCAAGGTGATCGGACAGATACCCACCATGTTCCGAATGCTCTGGGATTTTCCAGGATATGAAACCTTTGATCTGTCAAGCCTTGAGTTTGTTGCCTATGCCGGATCGGCCGTTGATACCACTTTTCTCAAGAAGCTCTCAACCATGGCGCCCAGATTTGGAACCGGCATCGGAATGACGGAAAATGCCGGTTTTGCTACGTTTACGCCGCCAGATATATCCCTTGAGGAGATGGCCGGGCAGGTGGGACAAGCCTTTCCTGATCTGGCTCAAGTATCCGTTCGCAAGCCCATGGAAGCGGACGGATCAGCGGGAGCGGAATTGGCCGATGAGGAGATCGGAGAGATCTGTTATCACCCTCCCATCGTATTCTTGGGATATTATCATCAGCCCGAAGAGACCCAAAAGGCGGTTTCAACAGAAGGGATCCTCTATACCGGGGACCTGGGGTATTTCAAGCAGATGGATGGATACAAGGCCTTGTATCTTTCCGGGCGAAAGAAATTTGTCATCAAACAAAAGGGATACAATGTGTTTCCGGGAGAGGTTGAGGAACATATTGCCCGAATGGAAGGGGTTGATGTTGTGGAGGTGATCGGCATGAAACATCGGCTTTTTGACGAAGGGATCTTTGCGTTTGTCCGTCCTCGTGCAGGCGTCCGTCTGACCGGCGAGGATGTGATGGAACACTGCAAGTCCATCGCTTCTTACAAAAGACCCCAGCATATTGAAATATGGCCCCCTGATCAGGCACTGCCGTTGACCCGAAG
>JAUPKI010000389.1 GCA_030837545.1 Thermodesulfobacteriota bacterium
ACGGATAAGGGCTAAGGGGGCGGTAGACCGAATGCTGGCGGTTCCTTCAGGGTAATCTGGACGAACCGGAGAAGTGCCTAAAGTGAGCTAAAGTGCCTAAAGTTGTGGTGCGCCTTCGGCGCGTTAGATTTCAACAGTGAAGAGAATCCTTTGTCTTTGGCTCACGTCAATCACTCAAAAAATCAAACATTCTCTTGATTTGCGGCAATTGACGGTGGGTCAGGCAACGGCCTGAAATGATGATGGATTGCGTTTCGTCGATGGCCTTTTCGAGCCTGTCGTTGACGACAATGTAGTCATACCCTGCGCACGCCCTGATATCGTCCGCTGCCTGTTCCATCCGGCCCCTGATAACCGCCTCATCGTCTGTGCCGCGCTTCCTGAGCCTCTGCTCGAGCACTATGAGAGAGGGGGGGACCAGGAAGATGAGGATGCTCTCTGGAAACCGGGTCTTGATGTTCCGGCCCCCTTGGACATCCACATCCAGGAGGATGTCGCGTCCCGAGGCCATCAGCTCCCTGATCCCCGACAAAGAGGTCCCGTAGAGGTGATCATAGACCCTGGCCCATTCCAGAAAGGCCCCCCCATCGATCATCTGTGTGAAGGTCTTTTCATCCACAAAGTGGTAATCCACTCCATCCTGCTCATCACTTCTCGGTTTTCGGGTTGTATGGGAGATAGAGTAGCCCAGGCCCTCCACCCGCTGCCGGATGGCTGCGGCAATGGTCGATTTGCCTCCCCCGGAAGGCGCTGAAATAACGAATAAAATCCCGGACATATCTATTCATCCAGCTCGCGCATGCTCAGAGCGCCTTCCGGGTTGAATCTCTGGGCAAGGGTTTCGGACTGAATGGATGACAGAATGACGTGATTGCTGTCGGTGATGAGCACGGATCGGGTGCGTCTCCCCTGGGTGGCGTCAATCAACCGTTTCTCATCCCGGGCATCGTCGCGCAGACGCTTTACCGGGGCTGCGTTGGGAGAGATAATGGCGATGACGCGCCTGGAGACGACCGAATTCCCAAAACCGATATTGACAAGCCTTGAACTCATAACCCGGACTCCTTTCATTCCACATTCTGGACCTGTTCGCGCAGTTTTTCCAGCTCGGCCTTCATCTCCACGGCCATCTGGGATATGGCCGTGTCTGCGGCCTTAACGCCGAGCGTATTGACCTCCCTGTGGATTTCCTGAATCAGGAAATCGAGCCGTCTCCCGACCGCCTCGTCAAGGGACATATAGTCGCGGAACTGCTTCAGGTGGCTTCTGGCGCGGACAATCTCTTCGGTAATGTCAGATCGCTCTGCCAGAAAGGCCACCTCCTGAGCCAGTCTGGCCGGATCCACATCCACCCCGTTGAGCAGGGTGCTGATCTTTTCGTTAAGCCGCCGGCGACACTCATCGTTCAGTTCGGGGGCGCGCCTGTGCACGGCGTCCACACAGACCTCCAAACGGTCCAGCCGCTCGATAAAATCCTTCAGGATCGCATCTCCCTCCCTGCACCTCATCTCGTCCAGGGCGTCGAGCGCCCCGTGCAAGGCCTTGTGAAGGCCTTCGCGCGCCTCCTCCGCGTCATCGGCATCGGGTCTGACGGCCATCACATCTTTCATCTGAAGGAGGGATTCCAGACGCATCTCCTGGTCAAGACCTGCGTGTTCGGCCAATTGCCGGAAGATCCTGAGATAGGCATCTGCGAGGGGGAGATTAAGTTCCAGATCATAGGGGGGGGCCTCACTGCTCCTCTCTATCTGAAGGGACGCCTCGATCCGGCCCCGATGGATTCTCGATGAGATGATGGCCCGGAGTCCCTCTTCGAGCAGTTGCTGGTTCCTGGGAAGGCGGAGGACAATATCGCGGTAACGATGGTTAACCGACCGGATCTCGGCGACATAGCGCCTGTCTCCCTGCTGGAAGGCCGCGCTTCCAAATGCGGTCATACTCTTAATCAATGCGTTTCGTCTCCCTCAGCTTCTCCATATAGGCGCTCCTCAGTTCGTTGAAATAGGCAATCATCTCCGGCGCCGAATAGTCCCTGTAGGTCCACTCAAGGGGTCTGAAGCTCCCCCTCATAAAGACCAGGGTCAGGTCGGCATAAATCCCCTTGCCTATATAAACCCGGTGGACATAGTTTTTCCCGGTGGCTAAGACCAGCCTTTCCGCCGAGATATAGCCAGGGTCGATATTGACCTGCCGATTACCCTGGATGAGATAGCCGCCCTCGATGGCATTCGTGGTCACTTTTACATCCACAAGGGTCTCGGGGGATATCAGTTCCTCAAAGCAAACAAAACGGCGGTACAGGGGCCACCCCATCTCCCTGGCATAATACCGGGTACGGTCAAACAACATCTCGGGGCTGATCCATTGGAGAGATCCGTATGTCTTTGAGAGCTGATCGATTGCCCGGTCAATAACGCCTCTCTCAGGCGAAAAAAGGCTTGAGATAAGAAGGACTTTTTCCGGCGGATGCGGATGACTCATATGAAACTTCAGGTTCAAGGTTCAAAGGTTCAGGGGTTCTCGTTGCTCGTTGCTGGTTACTCCACACTCCACACTGTGTTCCTCGTTCACAATATGGCCTTTTTCAGGTCTTCTGCGCGAACCGCTGATGTGCCGACCTCCCCGACCACAATCCCGGCAGCGAAATTGGAGAGGATCGCCGCTGATTTCAGGTCAAGGCCGGCGGCGAGCCCCAGGGAGATGGTCCCGATGACCGTGTCTCCCGCCCCGGTGACGTCGAACACCTTCTTTGCCACGGTCGGGATGTGGGTCGTCTCCCCGCTTCTTTCAAAAAGGGTCATCCCGTCTTTCCCCTGGGTAATCAACACCGACCGGCAATCCAGATCGTTCAGCATCTGTTTTCCAGCCCGATTCAGGGCATCGTCATCCACGATGGTGAAACCGCAGTATATTCCGGCCTCGTGGTGGTTGGGCGTGATCACGTCTACCCCCGTATAATATTCAAAGTTGCCCGTTTTGGGATCTACGGTGATGATGATCTTCCGGTCCGAACGAGACCTGCACAGTTCTTTCATCCCGATCATGAGGTCGCCGGAGATGACTCCCTTGCCGTAATCTGAAACCACAATGGCATCGATCGTGTCTAATTGGTCTCCAATATAATCGATGAGCCTTTGAATACTTCGGTGCCCCACATCTGCCCGACTTTCCCTGTCAAATCGAACCACCTGCTGATTCTGCGCAACAATCCTGGTTTTTATACTGGTGGGCCTCCCTGTCTCCCTGAGCACACCGTCGGTGTCCAGGCCCATATGGGTCAGTGCGGAGAGGATTTCCTCGCCGGTGCGGTCATCCCCCACAACGCCGCACAGGATGGGCCTTGCCCCGAGGGTGGCGATGTTCCGGATCACATTGGCAGCGCCGCCCAGCATCTTTGTTTCCTGCTCTACATCGACCACAGGGACCGGGGCTTCGGGTGAGATCCGGCTGACACTGCCCCAGATAAATCGGTCCATGATAATATCGCCCACTACAAGGACCCTTGCCGTTACGAACCGGTCAATATATTCTTTCAAGGCATCCGCCTCATAATAGTTTCCGTTGATCTCAGCCATCGTATTGTTTTTTCCAGATCTCCTGAACCTGGACGCCTCCTCGTATCGTTTGAGTTGCGGGGACGTTATAACATCGCGGGTTCAGGTTGTAAATAGAATAGAGGCGGAAGGCGGAGCCGATTGAGGAATTCGGGAACTGAGGAATTGAGGGATTTAGGGATTGAGGAATTGGGATTTCAGAGGAATTCAACCAGCGAGCGACGAGCTCAAAGCTGGAAGCTGAAAGCATCCAGCATCCAGTATCCAGTATCCAGCATCCAGTAGCATCCAGTTCCCTGGTTGACTTTCCGCTCGTGCTCCCGTAAATTAGCCGCTGTTATGGGGAGGGTCCCGAAACGGCGGTCCTGACCGCGGCTGAAAAGGGGAATAGGATTGTGAAAATCATCATTGCAGGCGCAGGGGAGGTAGGCTTTCACATCGCCCAAAGGCTCTCCGAGGAAAACCATGATGTTGCCTTGATTGAC